>JAQGHX010000224.1 GCA_028288745.1 Roseomonas sp.
CGGCGTCCACCGCACCTATACCGAGACCAACCTGCGCTATTCGCAGATGGCGCCGCTGACCACCTTCGATGAAGTGAATACCGGCAACAACCTGCCGGTGCAGTTCGACATCTATGCCAGCCCCGGCGACCACCATGCGGACGAGTTCCACATGATGTTCGTGCTGAAGGGCGGCGGATCGGCCAACAAGACCTTCCTGTTCCAGCAGACCCGCTCGGTGCTGAACAAGGAGAAGCTGCTGGCCTTCCTGAACGACAAGATCAAGTCGCTCGGCACCAGCGCCTGCCCGCCCTACCACCTGGCCATCGTCATCGGCGGCACCAGCGCCGAGACGACGTTGAAGACGGTCAAGCTGGCCTCCACCCGCTATCTGGATGAGCTGCCGACCCAGGGCCACAAATCCGGCCACGGCATCCGTGACCCGGAGCTGGAGGCGGAAGTGCACAAGCTGACGCAGAACCTGGGCATCGGCGCCCAGTTCGGCGGCAAGTACTTTTGTCACGATGTCCGCGTCATCCGGCTGCCGCGCCACGGGGCTTCCCTGCCCATCGGCATCGGCGTGTCCTGTTCCGCCGACCGGCAGGTGAAGACCAAGATCACCCCCGAAGGCGTGTTCATCGAGGCGCTGGAACACGACCCCGCCCGCTTCCTGCCCGAGGCCACCGGCGAAAGCCTGGGCGGCGAGGTCGTGCGCATCGACCTGAACCAGCCGATGGACGCCATCCGCGCCGAGCTGTCGCGCCACCCGGTCAAGACCCGCGTCTCGCTGAACGGCACCATCGTCGTGGCACGCGACATCGCCCATGCCAAGCTGCAGGAGCGGCTGGACCGTGGCGAGGGCCTGCCCCAGTACCTGAAGGACCACCCGGTCTATTACGCGGGCCCGGCCAAGACGCCGGCAGGCTTCGCCACCGGCAGCTTCGGCCCGACCACCGCCGGGCGGATGGACAGCTACGTGGCGGCCTTCCAGGCGGCCGGCGGCTCCATGGTCATGCTGGCCAAGGGCAACCGCTCCAAGGCCGTGACCAATGCCTGCAAGCAGTATGGCGGCTTCTACCTGGGCTCCGTCGGTGGCCCGGCGGCCCGGCTGGCGCAGGACTGCATCCGCAAGGTGGAAGTGCTGGAATACCCCGAGTTGGGCATGGAAGCCGTCTGGCGCATCGAAGTGGAGGATTTTCCCGCCTTCATCGTCGTGGACGACAAGGGCAACGACTTCTACGACGGGCTGGAATAACGCGCGCCACATCAATTCGGGGCCGGGAGGGGTTGGATGCTGGAGCTGAGGCCGAACTGCGAGTGCTGCGACCGTGACCTGCCGCCCAACTCCGAACTGGCACTGATCTGCTCCTTCGAATGCACCTTCTGCCGGGACTGCGCTGCGGCGCGCCTCGGCGGGCGGTGCCCGAATTGCGGGGGCGGCTTTGTCGCGCGGCCCGTCCGCCCCGCCGGGAAGCTGGCGGCCTTCCCGGCAGGCACCCGGCGCCGGCTGCGCTCGCAGCCCTGCCCGGCGGGGGCCTGACCATGCCGCGCCGCCTCATCTCCTCCCGCAGCAGCTTCGAGGAGAGGATCGGTTACTCCCGCGCGGTGGTGGACGGGGAGTGGGTCTTCGTCTCCGGCACCACCGGCTACGACTACGCCACCATGACCCTCTCCGGTGACGTGGTGGAACAATGCGAGCGCGCCTTCCTCAATATCGACGCCGCGCTGCGGGAAGCCGGCACGCGGATGGATGACGTGGCGCGCGTCACCTACATCGTGCCCGACCGGGCGGATTGGGAACCCTGCTGGCCCGTCACCCGCAAGTGGCTGGGCCAGGCCCGCCCGGCGGCCACGCTGCTGCATGCCGGGCTGCAGGACGAGGCGATGAAAATAGAAATTCAGGTAACGGCCCGCCTGCGGCGCCGGCAGGGGGATGCTGTCTGATGCGTTTTTCCGTGGATCGGCTGGACCACCTGGTCATCACCTGCCGCGATGTCGAGATCTCGGCCTCCTGGTACCAGCGGGTACTGGGCATGGAGCGGGAAGCCTTCGGCGAGTCCCGGCGCACGGCGCTGCGCTTCGGCGGGCAGAAGATCAACCTGCGCCCCGCCGCGTCCTCCCAGGCCGACTGGTCCAGCAGCCACAACCCGCAGGTGGGCACGGTGGACCTGTGCTTCGTCGTGGCCGTGGCGGGGGAGGATATCGTCAACCACCTGCACGAATGCGGCGTCACCATCGAGGACGGGCCGGCGCCCAAGGTCGGCGCCCTCGGCCCCATCACCTCGGTCTATTGCCGCGACCCGGATGGCAACCTGATCGAGATCTCCACCTATGGGCGGGCCCGCTGAGGCACGGCCAACACCACGATCTTACCTCGGCGCTGCCTTAATCCTGCTCCGATCGGGCCTATACTCATACCCATCGAGCCCAGGAGGGTGACATGATGAAATCCGTTCGTGCATTGGCTCTGGCTGGCGTGACAGGTCTGGCCCTCGTGGCCGCTTCCCCCGCCGCCGAGGCGCAGGGCTGGCACCGTCGCGGCCCCAGCGGCGGTGCCGTGGCGGCCGGGATCATCGGTGGCCTGGCGATTGGCGCCCTGGTCGCCGGGGCCGCGCAGGCCGCGCCACCGCCGGTCTATTACGCGCCGCCCCCGCCGCCGCCTGTCTATTACGCGCCGCCGGTGAACTATTACGCCCCGCCGGTGGACTATTACGCCCCGCCGGTGGACCATTATGCCCCGCCGGTCTACGCGGCCCCGCCGCCGGTCTATTATGCCCCGCCGGTGCGCTACTACGCACCGCCGCCGCGGCATTACTGGTAACCATTGCCGGCCACAGCAAACCCCCGGGGCCCTGCCCCGGGGGTTTTGCATGTCTGGCCTCGACGATCACATCCATATGCGCCAAGACTTTGCCGCCCAGGCGGCATCCCCCGCACCTGCCGAGGGCGTTACAGGTTGGCCTCCGGACCGCGCGGGGGCACAGCACATGCGTTTTGGGGAGATGTCCGCCAGATGACCGCCACCATCCGCACCGAGACCGACAGCCTCGGCACCATCGAGATCGAGGCCGGCCGCTACTGGGGCCCGCAGACCGAGCGCGCCCGGCTGCTGTTCCGCATCGGCACCGAACGCTTCCCGCGCGGCCTGATCCGCGCGGTGGGATTGCAGAAGCAGGCCTCGGCCGAGGCCAACAAGGCCCTGGGCGAATTGCCGCCCGAGATCGCCGATCCTATCGCCGCCGCCGCAGCCGAGATCGCGGAAGGCAAGCGCGACGCCGACTTCCCCTTGCCCGTCTGGCAGACCGGCAGCGGCACCCAGACCAACATGAACGCCACCGAGGTCATCTCGAACCGCGCCAACGAGATGCTGGGCCAGCCGCTCGGCACCCGCAAGCCGGTGCACCCGAACGACCACGTCAACCGGGGGCAGTCCTCCAACGACAGCTTCCCGACGGTGATGCACATCGCCGCCGCCGAGGCCGTCACCAACCGGCTGGTGCCCGCCCTGAAGGTGCTGCATGCCTCGCTGGCCAGGCGGGCGCAGGATTGGGCCGGGGTGGTGAAGGTCGGCCGCACCCACCTGATGGACGCGGTACCGGTGACGCTGGGGCAGGAATTCCACGCCTGGTCCAGCCAGGTCCTGCATGGCATCGCCCGCGTCGAATCGGCCATGCCGCGCCTGCTTTCGCTGCCGCAGGGTGGCACCGCCGTCGGCACCGGGCTGAACCGCCATGCCCGCTTCGACGAGGTTTTCTGCGAGAAGATCGGCGCCCTGACCGGCCTGCCCTTCACCCCCAACCCCGACAAATTCGAGGGCATGGGCGCGCATGACGCCTTCGTGGAACTGCATGGGCAGCTCAACGTGCTGGCGGTGTCCTGTAACAAGATGGCCAATGATATCCGCCTGCTCGGCAGCGGCCCGCGCAGCGGTTTCTCGGAACTGATCGTGCCGGCGGACGGGCTGTCATCCTCCATCATGCCGGGCAAGACCAACCCGACGCAGTCCGAGGCCCTGACCATGGTGGCGGCCCAGGTGATGGGCAACCAGACCACCGTGACCGTCGCCGGCGCCCAGGGCCACCTGGAGCTGAACGTCTTCAAGCCGGTCATCATCCAGGCGGTGCTGCAATCGGTGACGCTGCTGGCGGATGCCACCGAAAGCTTCGCCCATAACATGGTCGACAAGCTGGAGCCGAACCTGCCCCGCATCGCCGAGAACCTCGCGAAGTCGCTGATGCTGGTGACGGTGCTGAACCCGCGCATCGGCTACGACAAGGCCGTCGCCATCGGCAAGAAGGCGTTGAACGAGAACCTGACCCTGCGCGATGCCGCCGAGCAACTCGGCTTCGTCTCGCCCGCTGATTTCGACGCCTGGGTGAAGCCGGAGGACATGGTCAGCCCGGGCGCCTCGCTGCCCGGCGGCTGACGGCGGGGTGACCGGCGCGCATCTGGAGAAGCGCTCCTTCTCGCTGGCAGGACACCGTACCAGCGTGGCGCTGGAACCGGCCTTCTGGCAGGTCCTGGAACGGCTGGCGGCGGCGCGGGCGCTGCCGCTGGCCAAGCTGCTGCAGGCGGTGGATGAAGCCCGCCTGGAATCCGGCATCCCCCTGGCCAGCGCGCTGCGGGTGCATGCCCTGAACGCCGTGCAGGGCTAGAGCAAGTTCCGCTCGCAAGGGCTCGCGGTGCATCTCTGGCTTGTTGGTTTTACTGCGTGATTCACGCTTTGCGCTGATTCTATTTCAAGCGATCACGCTCTAAGGCTGCTCCGCCCGCCAGCGCAGCCAGTCCGCGATATCCGGCACGCGGCGCGGCAGGCGCAGCGGGCCGGTCATGCGCAGGCCGAAGGGCGGCCCCTCCGGCGGCTGCAGCGTCAGGGTCAGGTCCATGCCGCCCCGCGCCAGGTCCACCTCCCCACCGCCGCTGGCACTGGCACTGGCATTCGCGTCCAGCGTCAGCGCCGCCCGCTCCAGCACCGCACGGCCGGAATGGATCTTCGCGGTGGCTTCCAGCCTATCGAACCCCGTGGCGCCGTCCAGCAGCGCGCCGCGCAGCATGGCCTCGACGGTGGCGGCATAGGGCTGCGCGGCCGCGCGCAGCGCGGCGGTGAGATCGGTGCCGGTCAGCACGCCGCCACGGATGCCCAGTCGTGCCGAGCCTTCCAGGGTCGCCAGCATCGCATCGGGGCTATGGCCGGCGGCACGCAGCGCCAGTTCGGCATCGGCCTGCCCGGCCGCGATGTCCAGCGGCAGGCCGGTCAGCGGCCCGCCGATGCTGGCATCCGCCAGCCTGACCTGCAACGACAGCGCCGGCGGGCTGGCGGTGCTGTCAAGGATGACGGCGCCTTCCACCCGCCCCCCGTTCATCTGCGCCTGGATCTGGTCCAGTTGCAGCACGCCGCCATTGAGCCGCAGGCTGCCGGCCATCTGGTCCAGCACGGGCACATAGGGCGGCAGCACCCGCGCGGCGGTCAGGGCGACATCCGCGTCCAGCCTGCGCAGCGCGGCGAGGGCCAGCGGATCGGCCCCGGTGGCGGGCACCGGCAGGGGCAGGCGCTCGGCCTGGATGCGGCCGGTCAGGCGCGGGCGGGAGCCGGGCGCCAGCGCCAGCCCAAGCTGGCCACCCGCCCGCAACTCCCCCGCCACGAGGTCGAAACTGTCCAGTTGGCCACCACGCGGCGTGGCGGAGAAGCTGGCGATCAGCGAGAAGGAGCCCTCCCCCAGCCACTCGGGCGCGGGCAAGCCCAGCAATTCACTGGCCAGCCGCGGCGCGCCGGGGTGGCGCAGGGTCAGTGTGCCGGCGTAGCGGCGGGCCAGCGTGTCCAGCGTGCCATTGGCTTCCGCCCGGGCCTCGCCCAGGTCCAGCCCGCCGCGCAGGACCAGGGCGTTCAGCGGCCCGTTGGCCGAGAGGCGCAGCGCCAGCGGCTGCCCCGCGACCGGCGCCGTCCCGTTCCATGTGCCGGGCAGCAGGGCCAGCAGGGGCCGGGCCACGGGCGCGGCGACATCCAGCGCGACATCGGTCAGCCGTGGCGGCGCATTGGGGGCCGCGCCGGGTGAGAGCATGCCGCTGAGGGCGAGTTCCCCGCCCGCCATCTGCCCGGCGATGCGCCGCACCGTCAGGCGCCCGGCCTCCAGCGCCGCGTCCACCGAAAGGCGCTGCACCGCCAGGCCGCGCCAGGTGGCATTCCCGGCCGCGAGGCGCAGGTTGGCGTCCCAGCCGCCGGGCCGGGTGGCCAGCGCGATGAGGTCGGTCTGCGCCGGCAGCCAGCCATCCAGCTCCAGCCGGTCGAAATTCAGCCCCAGGCCCAGGGCCGGGCGCGCGCCGAAGCGCAGCACCCCGGCGCCGGACACCCGGGCGCCGTCGATGGTGGCGGCGAATTCAGGCACGGCGGCCTGGGTTTCCTCCAGCACCAGCCGCAGCCGGCCACTGCCCTGGCGCAGCTTGTTGGGGTCGGTCGCCTCCAGCCCCAGGCCCAGCGCCAGCAGGGTGGCGCGCAGCGCGGTGCCTTCGAAGCGGATGGCGGCTTCCAGTCTGCCGCTGGCCCCCAGCCTGCCGCTGGTGGCGCCCGAGACCTCCACCTCCGTATCGCCCGGCAGAATGGCGCTGATGTCGGACAGCGTCAGCCGCTCGCCTTCCAGGAAGGCGGAGCCGCGCAGGCGGCGCAGGGTGATGCCGCGGAAGCTGGCGGCCTCGGCCGAGAGGTCCAGGCCGAAGGGCAGCGCCGGGGCCGCGGCACCGCGCAGCGCCGCGATCCAGGGGTCCAGCGCCACGCGCCCGGTGATCAGTGAAATGTCCAGCCGCGGCGCCGGCGCCAGCCGCAGGGTGGCGGCGCCACGGGCGGGGCTGCCGGCGATGTCCAGTTCCAGGTCGCTCGCCGTCAGCAGGTCGGCGGAGGCGGAAAGCTGGCCGCGCAGCCGGAAGCTGCCCGCCGGCCCCGGCACCAGCGCCGAGAGATCGCTGCCGCCGCCCTGGATGGCGCCCTCGAACCCGCCCTCCGGCAGCAGCACGCCGCTGGCCGAGATCGAGGCATTGGCGGCCGAGACCGTCAGGTCCATCGGTGCCGCGTCATCCCAGCCCGGGCGGCCCAGCACAGTTTCGAAGGTGGCGGCCAGGTTGCGCCAGCGGAACTGGCCGGAGATCCTCAGGGCATCCGTGGCGCTGCCGGCCGCCAGTTCCGCCGTCACCTGCTCCAGCGCCACGGCACCGATGATGATGCGGCTGTCCTGGATGCGACCGCGCAGCTCGGTCAGCCAGGGCGGCGGGCGGAAGGGCTGGCCGGAGGTCGGCGGCCAGGGCAGGCGGATTTCCGCGCCGACCAGCACCACCTCGCGCGGCTCCAACTGGAAGCGCAGCAGGGCGCCGAGGTCGAGCCGCAGCCGCAGCGCCCGCGCCTGGATCGACAACCCACCCTCTGGCCCGCCGATGGTGACGCCGCCGGCTTCCAGCATCGGCTGCGGCAGCAGGGTGAGCCGCACCGGGCCGCTCAGCATGACGGGCTGGCCGAGGCGCCCGGCCGCCAGGATGGCCAGCCGGTCGCGATGCTCGTTCCAATCGGTCAGGCGGGGCCCGAACCACAGCGCCGCAGCCGCCAGCAGCGGCAGCGCGACCAGCAGGCCCAGGCCCAGGCGGCGAAGCCAGGGCATCAGCCGGACACGTCGCCCCAGCCGCCGCCACCGGGCGTCTCCAGCCCCAGCACCTCGCCGGCGGCGAGGTCGGCGCGGTCGCGGCCGCCCATGGGCCGCAGGCTGCCATCCAGCCGTTCCACCCATTGCCGGCCGGGCGCGCCATCGGCGCCGCCATGCAGCCCGTGCGGCGGCACCTCGCGCCGAGAGGCAACGATGATGGCCTGCATCGGCCGCAGGAAACGGATGCGCCGGCGGGCGCCATCGCCGCCCCGCCACCGCCCGGCGCCCCCGGACCCGCGCCGGATGGAGAATTCCTCCAGCCGCACCGGGTAGCGCAGCTCCAGGATCTCCGGGTCGGTCATGCGGGTATTGGTCATGTGCGTCTGCACGGCCGATACGCCGTCGAAGCCCGGGCCGGCGCCGACGCCGCCGCAAACCGTCTCGTAATACTGGTAGGTGTCATCGCCGAAGAGCAGGTTGTTCATGGTCGCCTGGGCTGCCGCGCAGGCATCCAGCGCCGCCAGCAGGGCATTGCAGGTGGCCTGCGACACCTCGGTATTGCCGGCGACGACGGCGGCGCCGGGCCTCGGCGACAGGAAGCTGCCCTCCGGCAGCACGATGGTCAGCGGCACCAGGCAGCCGTCATTCAACGGGATCTCGCCGCCCACCAGGCAGCGGAAGCAGTAGAGCACCACCGCGCGCGTCACGGCGGGCGGGGCGATGAAATTGCCGGGGCTCTGCGGGCCGGTGCCGGTGAAGTCGATGGTGGCGGTGCGCGCCGCGCGGTCCACCCGCACCGCCACATGCAGCGGCGTGCCGTCATCCATCGTGTAGGCGAAGGCGCCGTCCGAAAGCTTCGCCAGGGCCGCGCGCACCGCTTCCTCGGCATTGTCCATGACGTGGCGCATGTAGGCGCGCACCGTCCCCAGCCCGAAATCGCGCACAGCGCGGCGCAGTTCCTGCACCCCCGCCTCGTTGGCGGCGATCTGCGCTTTGATGTCGGCGACATTCACGTCCGGGCTGCGGGCGGGGTATGTCGCGCCCGTCAGCAGCGCGCGGAACCCGGCCTCGCGGATGGTCCCGCCATCGACCAGCAGGAAGTCGTCGATGACGACGCCCTCTTCCTCCAGCGTGCGGGATTCGGGCGGGGTGGAGCCGGGGGTGAGGCCGCCGATATCGGCGTGGTGCCCGCGCGAGCCGACGAAGAACAGGATTTCCGCGCCCGCTTCATCGAAGACGGGGGTGATGACGGTGATGTCCGGCAGGTGGGTGCCGCCGTTATAGGGGTTGTTCAGCGCCACCACGTCGCCCGGCTTGAGCGTGGCGCCGCGCGTGCGGATGACGGTGCGCACGCTCTCCCCCATCGCGCCCAGATGCACCGGCACATGCGGGGCATTGGCGATCAGCCGGCCCTCGGCATCAAACAGCGCGCAGGAGAAATCCAGCCGCTCCTTGATGTTCACGCTGAGCGAGGTGTTCTGCAGCACCGTGCCGGTCTGCTCGGCGATGCTCATGAACAGGTTGTTGAACAATTCCAGC
>JAQGHX010000026.1 GCA_028288745.1 Roseomonas sp.
GGTTCCGAAAAACCTGGAAACCGTTATGTCATCGGGTGTGGAAGCGGCAATACACGGACTTTCATGAATTGAAAGCCGGCGCCGCCCACGGCCGAAAGCTTTGGCCAAGCTGGCAGGAACCTGGACGATGCCCGGAGGCGGGTAGGGGAGCGGCGCTGAAGTCAGATGCTGGCTTTCATACCCGCGGTATGATGCTTTCCCATGCACGGCGCCGTGAATCCCGCCAGGATACGCGGGATCTCAGCCGGCAGCTCGCGTGCCAGGAACCCCACGCGGCCTTGCGCCTCCGCAAGCCGCCGCCCGGCCTCGCCATGCGTGTAGACGCCCCAGAGCGCGGCCCGCAGCGGGGTCGCGCCGCGTGCGAGCAGTCCGGCCATGATCCCCGCCAGCACGTCACCGGAGCCGGATGTCGCCAACCCGACGTTACCCTGGCTGCAGGACCAGGCGTCACCCTGCGGCGTGACGATATGGGTGCAGCCGCCCTTCATCACCACGACCACTTGCAACAGAGCCGCGGCTTGCCGGGCGGCCGTGAGCGGGTCCGCTCTTACTTGGTCACGTGGGATGCCAAGCAGGCCGGCCATCTCCCCGTCATGCGGGGTGATGACGACACGGCCGGCATGACGGCGCAGGGCCGCGCGCTGGTCCTTCAGTCCCGCCAGCGCAGCGGCATCCAGCACCAAGGCCGGGCCGGACAGGTTCTCCAGCAGGGCGGCGGTCAGTGCGCTGCTGTCGGCGCCGTCCATCATGCCAGGTCCAATGACCACTGCCCCCGCCCGGCTACCGCGCCGCCACAGCAGGGGAGCGGCGGCGGCCGCGATCTGGCCGTCCTGCGTTTCCGGCAGCCCTATCACCCGTGCTTCCGGCAGGGCGATGCCCATGGCCAAGGTTATGGACGCACAACTGGCCAGTTGCAGCCGGCCCGCCCCGGCACGGAGCGCGGAGACGCCCGTCAGCATCGCAGCGCCTGGCACCTCCACGCAGCCACCCACAACCAACACAGCGCCACGGCCGTTCTTGTCGTCACCATCCTCGTGATGGGGTAGCGGCATGTCTCGCAGCAACGCCTCGTTCACCGGGGTTTCGCGGCTCATCGGGGCGCTCCGCCATGCGGCTGGGCGGTGAGCGGCGTATCCTCCAGCTCCAGCGGAGCCGTCAGGTTGTAGTGCCGCAATACAAGCCCGCCATCCAGGCCATGCCCGGGGTCGAAGACATATTCCGTCACGCCGCAATTGACGATATCACCCTCCCGGTCGATCGCCAGAATTTCTTCCTCGGTCAGCCCTTCCAGCAAATAGCGCAGGCACAATACCACGACCTGATGCCCGACGATCAGCACGCGACGCCCGCCATGGCGCAGGCACATGCTGTCAAGCGCGCTGCGCAGCCGCAGGATCACGTCGCACCAGCTCTCCCCCCCGGGGGGACGATGGTAGAACTTGCCCAGGCTGTGGCGAAACTCGGCCTGTTCTGGGTATTGCTGGGCGATGCCATGGCCTGTCAGGCGGTCCAACACGCCGAATTCCTTTTCGCGCAGCCGCTCGTCGAGCAGGAAGCTGCCGGGCTCCTGGCTCAAACTGGCCTGCTCGCGGATCAACGTGGCCGTGTGACGAGCGCGGCGGTAGGGTGAACTGAACACGATATCCGGGCGTGCCGTCGGCGGCATGCGCCCGAACCAGCGGCCCAGCGTGCATGACTGCCGCTCACCCAGGGCGCTGAGCGGTACATCCACGTCGCGCTCGGCGATGTCGATCCGCGCCTGCCGCGCCGCCTGCGCCGCGGCACGGGCAACATTGCCAGCGCTTTCCCCATGCCGGACGATCCAGAGCCGTTCGGGCCATCCCTGCGGCATTACGGCTTTCTCCTGCTCTCAGTGCTAGACAACGCATTATGCAGCCTGAGGTATCAGCACGATGGCCCGGCCTACCGCCGCCGGAAGCGTGCAATCAGCATACTTGGGCATCCGCCGGTTTGAGGCGCAGCGATGCCGCAGCCAACAGGGCCGCCACTGAGGGCGCCAAACACGTCACGGCGGAGTGGCCTTCCGCTTCGGTACCGCGCGCATAGCCGCGACCGCCCACCAGGAACCGGCCGGCGGCAGGACGCCGGCCCCACCCGGGCCAGCGTGGCCTTCAGGGCCGCCAGCCACTTGCCGCCCGCTCACGCGCCGCCGATGCCCTTGGTCACGACACCAGTTCCCTTGCAGGTCTCGCAAGGTTTCTCGTTAATCTGGCCGCTGCCCTGGCAGTCGGGGCAGATATCGTCACCTGTTCCGGGCGTGCCGGCAGGGGCATCGTCGCCGGGCTTCTGGCCGCCGGGTTCCTGGGGGAGTTCCGCTTCGGGGGGGGAGGATGATGGGACAGTCATGGTCGCTCCGCCAGACGGTGGGATGTGTGGAACACCGCAAGCCTGCCGCCTGTTGCGGGAGCGTCCGAATATTGGCGGTACCGGGTGGCCCCCGGTTGGCAACCTCCCGGCGGTGGCCCGGTTGAACCCGCTGCATGATGGCGCCGCCGGCAAGGCGCCGCCCGACCTATCTCCTTCAGGCAGCAGGACAGCCATGGAACCGCAGACCGAACGCCGCGTCGTCGTCATCACTGGCGCCTCCAGTGGCATCGGCCGCGCGACGGCGCTGGCCTTCGCCCGGCAAGACGCGCGGCTGGTGCTGGCGGCACGGCGGACCGCGAAACTGGAGGAGGTGGCCCGTGCCTGCGAGGCCCGTGGCGCCCAGGCCCTTGTCCAGACCACGGACGTCGCCGACGAGCAGCAGGTCGAAGCCCTGGGCCAGGCCGCGCTGGACCGCTTCGGCCGCATCGATGTCTGGTTCAACAATGCGGGAGTCGGCGTCTTCGGCCGGCTCGAATCCATCCCGACCGATGCCTGGAAGCGGGTGATCGAAACGAATCTTTTTGGCTGCCTGCACGGTGCCCGGGTGGCCATGCGGCAGTTCCGCGCCCAGGGGCATGGCGTGCTGGTGCAGAACGCCTCCATCGTCGGCATCACCGCCAAGCCTGACAGCACCGCTTACGCCACCAGCAAGTTCGCCATCCGTGGCTTTTCCGAAGCACTCCGGCAAGAGGTGCTCGACCAGCCGGGTATCCATGTCTGCACGGTCCTGCCCTCGGTCATCGACACGCCCTTCTTCCAGCACGCCGCCAATTTCAGCGGCCGCTCCGTCCGTGCCGCGCCTCCGGTCTATACGGCGGAGGAAGTGGCGGACACGGTGCTGGCCCTGGTGGAGCACCCGCAGGACGAGGTCATCGTCGGCGGCTTCGGCCAGATCGCCGCGGCCCAGAAGCAACTGGCGCCGCACCTGACAAGCTGGTTCACCGGCCGCCTGCTGCACCGTGGATTCCTCTCCGACACACCGAGCGGGGAGACGACCGGCGGGCTGTTCGGGCCGGTGCAGGACGACATGGCGGTGGATGGCGGCTGGCGTGAACGGCCGGAGAGCGGCGGCGCGCCACTGGCCGCCGCGACCTCGGTTGCGGCGCTGTCGGTCGAGATGGCGACGCTGCCGTTCCGCATGGCGGATCTGGGCCTCGCCACGGGCTTCCGCATGCTGGAGACCTTGCGGCCGCCCGAGAAGCCAGGGCCGGTTTCGCGCTAGCCATGAGCCAGCAACCCCCGCTTACGGCACTGGTGCTGTCCGGCGGCGTCGCCCTGGGTGCCTTTGAGGCGGGGATCTACGCCGCGCTGGAGGAAGCCGGTGGCCCGTCCCCGGCATGGCTGGCCGGGGCCTCCGCAGGGGCCGTCAATGCCGCGATCATCGCCGGAAACCCGCCGGGCCAGCGCGTGGCCCGGCTGCGGGAGTTCTGGCGGTCCCTCTCGGACGACCCGGCGCCCGCCTTCTCTCTGCTGTTCGGACCGCCGGCGCCGGGCCCCTGGCGCCGCGCGCATAACCGCATAGCCGCGTTGCAGACGCTTCTGCTCGGCCGCCCCGGCCTCTTCACGCCACGGATGGGGCTGGCCGCCATGATCGGCGAGGCGCCTGGCCTCTACGACCTGTCGCCGCTGCGCAGGCGCCTGCCGGAACTGATCGATTTCGACCGGCTGAACAGCGGTACGCCCCGCCTCAGCCTGGTGGCGACCGACATCGTCACTGGCGAAAGGGTGGTCTTCGACACCAAGGGCGGCGGGCGGATCGGGCCGGAGCATGTCGCCGCCTCCTGCGCGCTGCCGCCGCTTTTCGCCCCGGTCGAGATCGGCGGGCGCCTCCTGGGTGATGGCGGCCTGGCGTCCAATGCGCCGCTGGACCTGGTGCTGGAGGAGCCATCGGATGGCGATGTGCTGTGCTTCGTGGCGGAATTGTTCAGCGCACCCGGCCAGCAGCCCCGGTCGCTCTCCGCCTCGCTGTCGCGGGCCGGCGACCTGGCCTTTGGCAATCAGACCCAGCGGATCCTGGACGGATATGCCCGGACCCTGAAGCTGCGTACCGCGCTTTCGCGCCTGTTGGCGGAGTTGCCGGAGGACAAGCGTGACGACATTGCAGGCCTGCTGACGGAAGCGGGGGGCGCCGCCAGCGCGACGGTGGTGCGGATCGGCTATCGCGCGGCGCCGGACGAGGCCGGAATCGGCAAGCTGTTCGACTTCTCCAGGGCCAGTATCAACGACCGTTGGGAAGAGGGCGCGCGCTGCATGCGCGAGGCGTTGCGTCGCCTGACCGCCGCACCAGCCGGGCCGGCGCCAGGCTTGACGCTTCACGACGTGGACGCCTGACATCGGGCGGCCGGGGCATTGTTGAGCGCGGCGCCTCACGGCGTCGGACGTCATGCGGGCCCCGCCACCCCTGCCGCGTCGTGCGCCGGGCGTTGCTGGAGCAGCTTCGCCCGGGCAGCCCGCACAGCCACGTCCGGCTTGGTCCCGCACGGGGCTGTCATGCCCTTGGAACCTGCCGCCGGGCGGAGGGCTTATTGCGGTGTCCGCCATCGCCTGCCGAGGAGATGCCACCATGGAACGCCCCCCGAACCTGCTGCCTTCAGCCCTTCTGCGCGCAGGATACGGCCCGGTCACGGTCGCGCCGCGCGGCAATCCAGACGCCAGTTGAGCCGCTTCCGGGACTCACGCCATGCAACGAACCCCCGCGCATCTCATGTGGGCGGATGCGCTCGCCCTCGTCGCCCGTGCCGAGCACATCCGCCGTGGCTTCTTCCAGCCGGTGCCTGCCGGCTGGGAGCCGCCGGTGGACTTGCTGGAGACGGATGATGCCCTGATCCTGATCGCCGCGCTGCCGGGCGTCCGCGCCGCCGACCTGGAATTGATCATCGGGGGCGGTGAAATGGCGATCGTGGGCAGCCGCCCGCTGCCCTCCGAACTCCGGGCCGCCCGCGTCCACCGGATGGAACTGCCGCACGGGCATTTCGAGCGCAGGGTCGCGCTGCCGCACGGGACTTATGAACTCGCGCGGCGCGACCTCGTTGATGGATGTCTCACCGTCGTGTTGCGGAAGGTCGGCTGACATGGACACGCAGGCCCTTGCCGCCCCGGCGGATGAACTGATCCTGATTCCCATCCGTGAGGCCGTGCTGTTCCCCGGCATGGTCGTGCCGATTTCGGCGGATCGCGCCGCCGCCGCCACCGGCTTGCAGGAATCCGCGCGCCAGGGCCGCCACGTGGTGGTCGTCCTGCAACGCGACCCCGCCAAGGAGGCACCCGGCCTGGCCGACCTCTACCCGATCGGGACCGAGGCCCGGCTGCTGCGCTATGTCACCTCGCCCGATGGCAGGACGCATACCGCCATCGTCCAGGGTATCGGCCGCGTGCGGCTGCTGGACCTGGCCGGAGCCGAGCCCTTTTCCTCCGTGCGGGTGGAGCGGTTGAAGGACCCGGCGGGACCGGGCGGCGCGGAGGTAGAGGCCCGCACCCACCGCATGCGCGAGCAGGCGCTGGAAGCGCTGCAACTCATCGGGCAGGCCTCGCCCGAGATGATCGCCTCGATCCAGTCCATGGAGGAAGCTGGCGCGCTTGCTGACGTGGTGGCCGGACTGATCGACGTGACCACGGCGCAGAAGCAGGAGATCCTGGAAACCCTGGACCTGCGTGCGAGGCTGGACCGCGTGCTGTGGCACCTGGCCTACCGGCTGGAGGTGCTGCGCCTGTCGGCCGATATCGGGCGGCAGACGCGGGAGACGATGGAGGGCCGCCAACGCGAGTTCATGCTGCGGGAGCAGTTGAAGGCCATCCAGAAGGAACTTGGCGAGGGCGATGATTCCGGCCCGCAGGTGGAGGAGTTGCGGCAGGCGTTGGAAGCGGCCGGACTGCCGGACGAGGTGAACCAGCAGGCGAAGCGGGAACTCCGCCGGCTGGAGCGCATGCCGGAGGGAAGTGGCGAAGCCGGCATGGTGCGCAGCTACCTGGAATGGCTGAGCGAGCTGCCCTGGCGGCTGGGCGAGTCCCCACCCATCAGCATCCCGGATGCGCGCCGCGTGCTGGATGACGAGCATCACGGCCTCGAGAAGATCAAGCGCCGCATTCTGGAGTTCCTGGCCGTCCGCAAGCTGAACCCCGGCGGGCGAGGGCCAATCCTGTGCTTCGTTGGGCCGCCCGGCGTGGGCAAGACATCGCTGGGCCAGTCCATCGCCCATGCGCTGGGCCGGCCCTTCGTGCGCGTCAGCCTGGGCGGCGTGCATGACGAGGCGGAAATCCGGGGCCACCGCCGCACCTATGTGGGTGCCTTGCCGGGCAATATCATCCAGGGCATCCGCCGCGCCGGGGCGCGGGATTGCGTCATGATGCTGGACGAGATCGACAAGCTCGGAAGCGGCGGCTTCCAGGGCGACCCGGCCTCCGCCATGCTGGAGGTGCTGGACCCGGAGCAGAACAGCACCTTCCGGGACGCCTATCTCGGCGTGCCTTTCGATCTCAGCCGCGTGCTGTTCATCGCGACCGCCAACCAGCTCGAGACCATCCCCGGCCCGCTGCGCGACCGCATGGAGGTGGTGCAGCTCTCCGGCTACACGGCTGAGGAGAAGCAGGCCATCGCGCTCCGCTACCTCGTGCCACGACAGCAGCGCCAGAACGGCCTGGCCGAATCGCAGGCGGTGCTGGAGGACGACGCCATCGCCGCCATCATCGAAAACTACACGCGCGAGGCGGGCGTGCGGAGCCTGGAACGTGAGATCGGCGCCGTGATGCGCTACGTGGCCATGCGGGTCGCCGAGGGCGAGCCGGGCATGGTCCGCATCGCTGCGGCCGACCTGCGGGCCATTCTAGGCCCCGGCCGCTTCGACCCCGAGGTCGCCGGCCGTGCCGCCTTGCCCGGCGTGGTCACCGGGCTGGCCTGGACCCCGGTGGGCGGCAGCATCCTGTTCGTCGAGAGCACGCGCGTGCCCGGCAATGGCCGGCTGATCCTGACGGGGCAACTGGGCGAGGTGATGAAGGAAAGCGCCCAGGCGGCCCTCACCCTGGTGAAGGGCCGGGCCGCGCGGTTGGGTCTGGACCCGGCGGTGTTCGACCATAGCGACATCCACATCCATGTCCCCGCCGGCGCCACGCCGAAGGATGGGCCATCGGCCGGGGTCGCCATGTTCCTGTCGCTGGCCTCGCTCATGCTGGACCGCGCGGTGGAGCCCGCCGTGGCGATGACGGGGGAAGTCAGCCTGCGCGGGCTCGTGCTGCCGGTGGGTGGCATCCGCGAGAAGATCGTGGCGGCGGCGCGGGCGGGGATCACCATGGTGATGCTGCCCGCCAGCAACCGGCGGGACTGGGAGGACATCCCGGCCAGCGCCCGCGACAAGCTGCGCTTCGAATGGCTGGAGAATGTGGACGACGCCATCACGGTGGCCCTGCCCACGGTGCAGGTGCCGGGAGGGTGACGAACCAGTCCGGTCTCTGATCGTTGCTCCGATAGAGAGGGCCGGACGCCGGCTGTGTGCCGGGCGGCCTCCGGCCCGCGCTTACGGGCTGGTGGCGCCGCGCCCGAACGGTTGCCGCACCGTCAGCGGGCGACTTCCTCGGCGGACATTCCAAACGCAGCCACGCCCTCTGAAAGAAGGTCGCCGAACAATTCCATGTTCGTCAGGTACTCGGACGCCGAGCCGGTTTCGTTGCGCTCCTTGGCCAGGCGAAGCGCCTCGTTCCATTCGGAGGCGTCGTAATCGCCGCGGCCGATCCAGGTAAGGGCGATTAACGCGGCCTGCTCGTCCTCGTTCAACTCGTCGATCAGACCCTTGAGGGTATCGGCCATGGCGTCAGGGT
Source organism: Roseomonas sp. (assembly GCA_028288745.1). Classification (GTDB taxonomy): domain Bacteria; phylum Pseudomonadota; class Alphaproteobacteria; order Acetobacterales; family Acetobacteraceae; genus Pseudoroseomonas. The sequence continues at coordinate 8,197 of JAQGHX010000026.1, forward strand.
CGTTGTCGCCCGGGACCTCCTCATCCTGCACCTCCTCGTTGGTCGCCTCCTCCTCCAACTCACCGGCGGCGCGCGCGGCATCGATGATGCCGACGATGGTCGCCAGACTGACAACGAGATCCACCTCGTCATCGGGATCGGAACGGTCGCTCATGTCAGCCTCTCATGATTCAGCCTCGGTTATCCGCTAACGCCGCAGGCCGCCCAGAGCTGCGGGACGAAATGGGGGGCTGCGGGACAAAATGATGATCTGCGGGCTTCCCGGCATGGGGCCGGAAGGCGCGCGCTTTGGTATGGCTCGCGTCCTTTCTGGACCGGCGCTCCCGGCCGGGGGCGCCTATTCCTCGCGGCGCTCGATCATCCGGCGGCCGCGGATCGGCGATATGTCCACCGGGCCGCCCAGGGCCTGCGCCAGTTCCGAACTGTCCCCCGCCTGGAACTCGCCGGGCGAGACCGGTTCCTCGGCCGTCCCGGCAGCCGGGTCGTCGCCGCGCTCCTCCGCCATGCGCCCATGTGCCTGGCGCCTCGCAAGAGGGTTGTCCTGGATAGGATTTTCGCTGGCGGCCTGTGGGTCACCGGGCTTCCGCTCCGTTTCGTCGCTCATGTCCATGCTCCAGCTACCCGGTTGAAAAACGCGGCCTTCGTCTGGTGTCGCTCGCCATTCCTGACCTGACCAGAGACGGCCAGGATGCCCGCCACCTCGCAGGGGTGGCCGCGGGAATGGAACAAGCCAGCAGGCCCCAGGTTCGCGTGGCACAGCGGGGCCTCTCAGGTGGTGGGGCGCGGCTGCCCCTGTTCCGGCGCGCCGGCCTTGCGAATGACGAGGCCAATCGAGGTGGAGACATAGCGCCGCACCTCAAGCTTGAGGTGCGGGGTGGTGTGCCGCAGCGGGAAGGGCGGCAGGTCGATGACCTCGTCGAGCGGGGTCGAGCCGGGGTGCAGGTTCAGCGGCCACACGTCGTGTCCCGCCGCCCGCATGCGGGAGAGGAATTCCTCGATATCGCACTTGCGATAGAGGGAAAGGCCGGCATGCTGGACTGTCCGGGTGTCGGAGACCAGGTTGAACTCGGTGGTATGCACCGCCAGCCCGCCCGGCCGCAGGCAGCCAAGGCTGTTCCCGATGAAGTCGAGGCCGTGCCGGAGGGAGCCCAGATGCTCCAGCGCGCAGGCCGACCAGGCGATGTCGAAACCGGTGAGATCGGCTGGGATGGCGTTCATGTCCACCGGCCGGTGCGAGACGCGGCGCAGGAAGACCTCGCGGGACAGCAGCCGGGAGCGGTGCAGCTCCAGCACGCCGCTGCTGTGCTGGCTGGAACGGGCCCAGCCGCTGGCGACATGCAATTCCGGCGGCGCATCGGTGGCAACCACGTCCAGCCCCTGCGCGGCCAGCGCCGCCGGCATCGGTTCCTTGCCGGTGCCGAAGCCGACGGCACGCAGCCCCGGGCGCAGCAGCCCCGCCGCCTCGATGGCGGCCAAAATAAAGCAGAATTCCCACTGCTTGCGGTGTGGCGGATGCACCGGGGCCTCCCCCAGCATAGCGCAGAGCCGGGCGTAGTCGGGCTCCTGGAACTGCTCGTGGGTGCAGAGCTGGGATACCGGCCGGGCTATGCTGGGGGAGGCGAAAAGGTGCGGCAGGGCCGGGTCGGCCGGCGGGCGCAGCATGAAAAGCGGCATGTGGTAGCAGCTCTGCCGGGTTCTGGCCGCACTATAGGCATGCAGGCTCCTGGGCAGGTGGCGCAGCGCGACCCTGCCAAGCCCGGCCAGCCGTGCCGACCAGGCGCTGAAGCGGGCCGCCGGCTGCCGGTTCTGCATCGCCAGCTCGCGCAGCCGGACGCAATAAGCCTCGAAATGGGGAGATTCGCTGATATCGGGCAGGTCCGCCTGAGGCCGGGCGCACCACACCACGAAGACGGCATTGGCCAGAACCGGCACCGCCTGGCGGAGCAGGCGCTGGCAGAAGGCCAGGTCTTGCGGCCCTATCTCGCCTTTATGGACGACGATCCAGCCGTAGGAGCCCTTGAACACGTCCGACAGGGCCGGGCCTTCCGGCAGCGCGCCCCAAAGGCTGGGTGGGGCCAGGACACGGTCCTCCGCGCGGAGGCGTGTCGCCAGGAAATCCACCACCTCCGCCCAGAGCGGATCCTGGGGCGGCAGAAAGGCGGCTGGAGGGGGGAAGGCAGGCCGGCTGCCGCGCCGCGCATGGGCTTCCCACACCAGGGCGTCTTCCTCCGCCGTCACGGCGGGTTCGATCTTGCCCGGAGGCAGGCGGCGGAGGTTTGGGCCATTGCGGTATCCGGCAAGCTGCGGTGCGCCGGTTCTATACGGTTCTGTTACTCCAGGCGCCAGTTGAAGGGCGCCGGCCGGAGCAAAGCAGCCTGCCTCTGCTGTCCGGGCCGTTAGCGCCATCCTCCGCCGAGGACCTTGAACAGCGTCACCCGGTTCGCGAGCTGGTCCCGCTGCAAGGTGATCAGCGCCTGCTGCGCGCCATACAGCTCCCGCTGGGAATCGAGGACGGTCGGGAAGTTGTCCACGCCGCTCCGGAAGCGGAGTTCCGAAAGCCGGTAGCTGTCGGCATAAGCTTCCGCCAGCGACCGCTGGGCGTTCAACTGATCGCCATAGCTGCCCCGTGCCGCCAGCGCGTCGGCGACCTCCCTGAACGCCGTTCGGATCGCCCTTTCGTAATTGGCGATCTCGATGCGCTGTTGCAGCCTGGCGTAGTCCCGGTTCGCCTGGTTGGAGCCGCCGGTGAAGATCGGCAGGGTGATGGAGTGCGAGAAGCTCCAGGTCTCGGAGCCGCCTCCGAACAGGCGGGAGAAGGAAGCGGCCGCCGTGCCATAGGAGCCGGTGAGCGAGGCGCTACGGCTCTGGCTGCGCGCACGGCCGAACAGGTCCAGCTCATAGGCGGTGAAGCCCAGGCTGGCGCTGAAGCTGCGCGAGGTAACCGGCGCCGTGCTGCCGGTGAACACGCCGCTGCCCAGGTCGGCCGGGGTCTGCGCGTAATCGGCCCCGCCCGAGGCGCCGAGGGTGGGGAACAGGCCGCCGCGCGTGCTGCGGTAAAGGGCCTCGGTCGCCGCCACGTTCAGCACCGAGACACGTAGGTCCCGGTTGCTCTCCAGCGCCATGCCGGCCAGCCGGCGCAGCCCGGGGTCGAGGAAGAAATCCTGCCACGCGATGGCGTCGGCCGTGCTCTCGCCGGCCTGTGCCGGGCCATAGGCAGCCGCCGCTGGGCCAGGAGGCGGGCACCGGCGCCGCCGGCCGCTGGTAGTCGGGGATCAGCGAGCAGCCGCCCAGCAGCGCGGCGCCGAGGCAGAGCAGGGGAAGGTTACGGGTCATCTCAATGCTGCTCCAGCCGGGGCTGTGCCTGCGGCTCCGGTTTGACCTCGCCCCGCCGCCGGGTACGGAACAGCGGCAGCACCAGCACGAAGAACAAGGGGGACGAAGAAGACCGCCAGCACCGTGCCGGCCACGACGCCGCCGATGATGGCGGTGCCGATGGCCGTGCGCCCGCCCGCGCCGGCGCCGGTCGCGATAGCCAGCGGCACCACGCCGAGCACGAAGGCCAGCGTGGTCATCAGGATCGGCCGCAGCCGCTCCCGCGCCGCATGGATGGCGGAGTCCATCAGGCTCTCGCCGGATTCGAAATGTTCCTTCGCGAACTCGACAATCAGGATGGCGTTCTTGGCGGAAAGGCCGATCGTCGTCAGCAGCCCGGCCTGGAAGTACACGTCGTTGGACATGCCGCGCAGCAAGGTCGCCAACACCGCGCCGAATACGCCAAGCGACACCACGAGAAGGACCGGCCAGCGTGGCCGTCAGCCGCTGGCCGGGGACGGCCGGCAGCGCGCCCAGTTCGCCTGCGGCGATCTGCACGTTCTGCGTCGAGATGGCCTGGTGACGTCGGCCGGCATCAGGCCGAAGGCGTTCAGCCTCTCGGGGTCCAGCCAGATCCGCATCGCGTATTGCGAGCCGAACAGGGTGTAGTCGCCGACCCCCGTCGTGCGGGTGACCGGTCCTGCGCGCTGGAGGCGATGTAATCCGCGATATCGGCATTGGCCATGCTGCCGTCCGCGGAGACGAAAGCCACCACCATCAGGAAGTGGTTGCTGGCTTTGGCGACCCGGATGCCGCTTTGGCGGACCGCTTCCGGCAGCCGCGTTTCGGCCAGCGCCAGCTTGTTCTGGACCTGCACCTGGGCGATGTCGGGATTGGTGCCCTGGGCGAAGGTCAGCTTGATGGTGGCGCTGCCGTCGCGGTTGCTGCCCGAACTGAAATAGAGCGGCCCGTCCAGCGCGGTCATCTGCTGTTCGATGACCTGCACCACGGTGTTCTGTACCGTCTCGGCAGAGGCGCCGGAATAGCTGAGCGAGATCTGGATCGCGGGCGGCGCGATGCTGGGATCCTGCGCGATCGGCAGGCCGCGCATGGTGATCAGGCCGTTCAGCATGATGCCGAGCGCGATGACCCAGGCGAAGACCGGGCGGTCGATGAAAAAGCGGGCCATCCCCGGATCAGCCCTTCGTCGCCGCGGCGGTCTGTGCGGCCACGCGCTGGTCGAACTGCTCGGCGCTCATCTCCCGCACCAGCGGCTTCGCGCCGGGGCGGATGCGCTGGGTTCCCTCCACGATCACCCGGTCCCCGGCCTGAACCCGGCCTGGACCAGCCATTTGTCGCCAATGGCCTGGCCGGTTTGCAGCACGCGCTGCTGGACCACGCCATCCTCCTGCACCACCACGGCGATGGCCGCGCCCCTGGTGTTGCGCGTCACCGCCTGCTGCGGCGCCAGCAGCGCATTCTGCGCCTCGCCCTATTCCAGGCGGGCGCGGACGAACATGCCCGGCATCAACGTGCCGTCCGGGTTCGGGAACTGCGCGCGGAGGGTAACGATATTGGTGTCGGGGCTGACCGTGACCTCGGAAAATTCCAGCGTTCCGGGCGCCCCGTTTTCGCTGCCGTCCTCCAGCAGCAGCCGCACCTCGGCCTGGCCGCTGCCGTCCCGCTTCAGGGTGCCGGCTGCCATCTCGCGCCGCAGCCGCAGCCGCAGCCGCGTGGTGGTGGGCTGCACCACGTCCACATAGATCGGGTCGAGCTGCGTGACCGTCAGCATGAGCGAGCCCTGGTCGGCCGTGACCAAGGCACCCACCGTGACGGCGGAGCGGCTGGTGGCGCCCGGGATGGGCAAGTTGACACGGGTATAGCTCAGGTTGATCTGGGCTGTTTCGGCCGAAGCCTTGGCGATGGCGACCTGGCCTGCGCTTGCTTCTGCGTGGCCACGGCGGTCTCGAAGTCCAGCCGGCTGGCGGCGTTCTGGCTCACCAGCGGGGCGGTGACGGTTTGACCGTGACCCGGGCTGAGCGCCGCCACGGCCTTCGCGTGCGTCGCCTCGCCTCGGCGCTGGCCAGCGCTGCGCGGTAGGGGGGGGCGGGGGTCGATCTGGAACAGCGGCTGCCCCGTCTCCACCCGCTCGCCCTCACGGAACAGGCGCTCGCGGATCACGCCGCTGACCTGCGGGCGAATCTCGGCGGATTGGAAGGCGGCGGAGCGGCCGGGCTGAATGGTGCTCAGCGATACCGATTGCGGCAGCAGCGCGATGGCCGTGACGGTAGGCTGCGCCGCGCCGATGGAGCCTGCGCCTTTGCCGGCGCGTCATCGCAGCCGGCGAGAAGAGGTAAGGCCAGCACGATCCCTGCCAGGAAGACATAGCGCCACGTGGAGTCTGGTGCAGCCGGGTCAAGCGGGAGGGGTTTTGGCGAGCAAGGGTCGTGCATGATGCTCCTCCGGGAGACAAGGCTTGACAGCAAGGAAACTTTGGGGTTTCCATTTGTCCGGAAACTCTCTCGTTTCCGCTGCCACGTCAAGCTGCTGTTGCTATGCAGCAAGGCGTCAGAGAGTTACGTAGAATGACGATCGACCCATCTGTGCTCCGCTCCGCTGCCGCCCAAGGCGAAGAACTGGATGGATTGCGGGAGCGCATCCTGGCGGCGGCGGAGGGCGCTTTCTTCGAGCGTGGCTTCCACGCCACCGTGATGGACACGATCGCCCGCCGGGCCGGCTGCTCGAAAAAGACGATCTACAAGCTGTTCGAATCCAAGGATGCGCTATTCAGCGCCCTGTTGCAGCGGGTGGGGCGGGACGTGCGCGCCATCCCGGTCGATGCCACGCTGCCGCCGACGGAGGCGCTCTGCGACTTCCTGCAGGCACTGGCGCGGGTGATATTGCGGGGGACATCCGTGGCATTGACCCGGATGGTCATGGCGGAGGTTGCCCGTGGTCGCGACCACACGCAGCAGGCCTGTCAGCCCGATATCGGCACCAAGTCGCTTCTGGTACTGGAGGATTACCTGGATTGGTTGCAGCGCCGGGGCGAATACGAGTTCGGTGTGCCGGCGCTGGCGTCGCGGATGCTGGTTGGCATGGCGCTCGGCGCCTTCCATCATGAGGTGCTGATCGGCGTGCTGGAGGAGGTGCCGGAGCCGGTGCTCATCCAGCGCATCCAGCAGTCGGTGCGGGTCTTCCTGCGGGGCAGCGGCGCCGGGGGAGCAGCGCATGATAGTCCGGGTTGAAGACTTGCCCTGAATCTTCTGGCGGAGCAGTGCAATGGCATGGATCGCTGATCGCTTCTGGTCCGATACCAGCCTGCACAGATAACCCGATAATATATCTTATGTAAAATCTATTCAGGGTATGAATTTCGTCCGCGTATCACAAGCCCGGCGCCGACCCGTATCTCACGCTCTTGAACGCTCGCGCCCGGTCACGTCCGCAGCGACCGCCGCTTCCGTCATGGCGCGCCTCTGCCGGCGCTGGGCCCAGCGAAACGCTGGCACGGCCCACGACGGTTCATCCGCCGTATCGAACCCAGCCGTGACAGCAGGAGGACCGTCATGGCGCAGTGTCCCTTCCCCGCCGTCCTGGATATGCCGCAGGCGCCGCCCCGATTTGGCCGAGGGCATCCAGCGACGCCGAGATCAGAGGGACTGCGTCGCGACCAGGGCAGCGCGCGTGGTGAGCCGCGCCATCGGAGCGATGGTATCACAGACAAATCCCCTGCCAGGGAAGCAGCGCCGCGGCCGCACCCCGAAGCAGTGATGCCCCATGGCACGGCAGGAACGCCGGCGCGGGCGGGCTATGAGCCGACGGTGGCGGGAACGGGTCCGGCCTCCCCCCCTGCGAAGGCCGGTGCCGCCCCTTTCAGGGCCGGGCGGATGGCACGATAGCTGGTGGCCTTCTCGAATGCGTCACCGACGCGCAGCACCAATGCATCCTCGAACGGCCGCCCGGCGATCTGAAGGGACAGCGGCAGCCCGGCCCCGGTAAAGCCGCTGCAAACCGAGAGGGCGGGCAAGCCCAGCACGTTGAACGGCCGGGTGTAGAAGCGGCGGCCCAGGATCGTATCGAACTGCCCGAGGGGCTCGGGCGGCCCGTGACGGGTCGGGGTGACCAGGACATCGACCTCCCGCATGACCTCGGCCGCCTGGGCCACCAGCTTGGCGCGAAGGCGGAGCGCGTTCACGTAGTCACTGCCCTTGATCAAGGCCCCGGCGCTGATGCGCTGCCTGGCGAGCGCGCCGTAGAGCTCCGGCGTCTCCGTCAGCCCGCGCTCGTGAATCGCATAGGCTTCAGGGCTCATGATCAGGCCGCACAGGTCGTAGTACAGGTCGAGCGGTGCGAGCGTGACGTCGCGCACCGTGGCGCCACCTTCCCGCATCACCGTGAGCGCATTCTCCAGGGCGGCGCAGACCTCCGGTTCCGCCGGCGCGTCCTTTTCAAAGAAGTGCCGCACCACGCCGACCCGCAGGCCCGCCAGCGCCTTGCCGGACGCCATGGTAAAGTCGATCGGTCCGGGATCCGCGCTGCCGGGGTCGAGGGGGTCATAGGCCGCGAGGGTCTGCATCATCAACGCGCAGTCCTCGGACGTCCAGCACATCGGACCGGCATGGTCGAGCGTGAAGGACAGCGGCAGGACACCACGGCGGCTGACCAGCCCATAAGTGGGCTTCAGGCCGGCAATGCCGTTCCAGGCCGACGGGGAGCGGATGGAACCGCCGGTATCGGACCCCATCGCGCCCATGCACAACCCCGCCGCGACCGCCGCGCCGGACCCGGAGGAAGAACCCGCCGGATCGAGCGCCGTGTCCCACGGGTTGCGGGCCGGCGGCCAGGGCAGGTCGAAGGAAGGCCCGCCGATGGCGAATTCCCAGGTGGCCGTCTTGCCCAGCACGACCACGCCGGCCTCGCGCAGCAGGCGAACGGTGGTTGCGTCCTCGGCGGGCACGTGGTCGCGGAACAGCGCGGAATGGCCGGTGGTCGGGATGCCGGCCGTCTCGTAGATGTCCTTGAGGGCAATGGGGATACCGTGCAACGGCCCCTTCCAGCGCCCGGCCATGATCTCGGCCTCCGCCTCGCGGGCCCCGGCCAGCGCCTGTTCCCGCAGCACGAGAATATAGCTGTTCAGTTGCCCATCCAGCGCCGCGATCCGGTCCAGATAGGCATTGGTCAGCTCAACAGGCGAAAGGCGCCGGGCCCTGATCAGGCGAGAAGCCTCCGCGATTGTCAGGAAGCAGGGATTGCTCATGACCTGCGCTCCTGCGGCATCGGAAGGCGGAAAACGTTAGAGGGTTCATCGCCGAACTTCAGCGAGGCGCGGAGCCGCAGCGCCGCGGCGTCGTGGCTGCGCGCCAGATCCTCCATGCGTGTCAGCTCCTCGTCGGCGATCCGCAGCCCTGCTTGGCGCAGACGCTGCACGATGTCTGTATCCGGCATGCTGTCATGTCCTCGGTTTACCGGGCGGCCCGTGCCGCCCGGTTGAAGGCCGTGTTCAGACTGCGGCGGGCGTCAGCCGGAAGGCGCTCAACGGCTCCTCGCCATAGGGGCGATCGCCGCGCACGATTTCGGTGGCCTTGTCCAGATCGCGCACCAGCTTCTCCAGGCATTCGGCCTCGGCGGCCGGAAGGGACAGGCCGCGCGCCGCCAGGCGCATGGCAAAGGGAATCTTGTTCATGGCTGCTGCTCTCTTCTTTTATTCGGCTGCTGCGGCGATGGCGTCGGACAGCACGGGGCGCGTGGCTCGCGTCCCCAGTTCACGCTCCAGGAAGTCGCCCACCTTCAGCACCAGGTGGTCCTCGAAGGGGCGGCCCGCGATCTGCAGTGACAGCGGCAGGCCCGCGCGCGAGAAGCCATCGCAGATGGAAACCGCCGGGCCGCCAGTGACATTAAAGGCGCGGTTGAAGAACGGCTGCCGTGTCGGCGGCCCTGCCATCGAGTCCTCGCCCAGCGGTTCGGCGGTCCCGCGCGCGGTGGGGAACACCAGCACGTCCACATCGCGCATCACCTCGGCCAGTTCCGCCACCAGGCGCGCGCGATGGCGCATGGCATTGACGTAATCCGCCGCTTCGACAAACGCGCCGGCCATGAGGCGCCGGCGGCCATAGGCGCCGTATTTTTCGGGCGACGTCTTCAGCCAGTGCTCGTGCACCGCATAGGCCTCGCTGCGCGAGATCAGGCTTCCCACCGCGCCATAGACGCCGAAGGGTGCCAGCGTGACGTCGCTTATCGTGGCGCCCGCGCCCCGCAGCACATCGAGCGATGCCTCCAGGGCCGCGACCACCTCCGGGTCGGTCTCGATATCCTTCTCAAAGAAGTGCCGCACCACGCCGACCCGCAGGCCCTGCACGCCGGTGCCGATCGCGCCCCTGAAATCGGGCGCGGGAACGTCAGCGCTGCCGGGGTCCAGATGATCATGGGCGGCCAGCACCTGCATCATGATGGCGCAGTCCTCGGCGGTCCAGCACATGGGCCCGGCGTGATCCATCGAGAAGGAGAGCGGCAGGATCCCGCGCCGGCTCAAAAGCCCATAGGTCGGCTTGATGCCGGCGATGCCGCACCATGCCGCGGGCCCCCGAATGGAACCACCGGTATCCGAGCCCATGGCACCCATGCACAGCCCCGCGGCGACCGCGGCACCGGAGCCCGAGGAGGAGCCGGAGGTATCGAGCGCGGTGTTCCACGGGTTGCGCGCCGGCGGCCACGGCAGATCAAGCGACGTTCCGCCGATGGCGAATTCCCACGTCGCCAGCTTACCGAGATTGATGGCGCCGGCCTCGCGCAGCAGGCGCACGGTGGTAGCGTCCTCGGCCGGAACGTGATCGCGGAACAGGGCGGAATGGCCCGTCGTGGCGATGCCGGCCGTATTGTAGATATCCTTCAGGCCGATCGGGATGCCATGCAGCGGCCCCTTCCAGTGGCCGGCGGCGATCTCGGCTTCCGCGACGCGCGCTTCCGCCATCGCCTGCTCTTCAAGCACGAGGATGAAGCTGTTGATCTGGCCGTCCAGCATGGCGATACGGCCGAGGAATGCCTGCGTCAGTTCGACGGGCGACACCTTGCGCTCGCTGATCATGCGCGACGCCTGCGCTATGGTGAGGTGATGAAGGTCCTGGTCCATTCCGCTATCCTTTTGGACGGATGTTGATGTCGCGCGACGCCGCGGCGTCCTCTCCGGCAGATACTTCTTGCAGCAGCCGGTGAAATGCAGGCCGCATAGGGCCGCAGGAGAGTACAAGCGATGGCTACGCCCGTTACGTTGATCTGGCGCGCTATCACGCGCATGCGCTGGCCGCGCGGAGAGGCTGTTTCCGTGACGCAGGATGCGCGCAAAGCTGTGCTGATCATGGTTCTGGGAATCGCGCTGTTCTCGATCTTGAACGGCGCCGTCAAGGATCAGGCCAGGATCTTCCCGGTCAACCAGATCGTGTTCTTCCGCAACGCCCTCGGCCTGCCGCCCCTGATCGCCATCGTGCTGCTGAGCGGCGGCCTGCACCGGCTGCGCATGCACAATACGCGACGCCATGTTACCCATGCCGTCACCATGACGGCGTCCCTGATGCTCGCCTTCGTGGGTTTCAGGCTGTTGCCGCTCGCCGAGGCCAATGCGATTTCCTTCCTGCGGCCTCTGATCGTGGTCGCGCTGGCGGCGCCGCTGCTCGGGGAGAAGGTGACGGCGCTGTCCTGGTTCGCGGTGCTCACCGGCTTCGCGGGCGTGCTGGTCATCATGCAGCCCGGAGCAGGCGTGGTGGAGTTGGGGGCCCTCTATTCCCTGGCCGCGGCCTTCGTGGGGGCGGTGAACATGGTGCAGCAGCGGTCCATGTCGCTGACCGACCATACGATCGGCATCGTCTTCTGGTACATGGCCATCTCCTCCGCATTGCTGCTGCCGAGCCTGGCCTTCTTCTGGGTGCAGCCGACGGGGCCGCAGCTCGCGGGGCTCATCGCCATGGGCGTCGCCTCGGGCATCTGCCAGTACCTGATGATCCGGCCGCTGGTCTATGCTGGGGCGTCCACCCTGGCGCCGGTGCAGTATACCGGCCTGCTGTGGTCCATCATCGTGGGATATGTCTGGTTCGGGGATGTACCCACACCCGCCGTCCTGCTGGGGGCCGCCATCGTCGTCGCGTCGACCATGCTGGTGCTGCATGGCGGCGGCAAGCGCCCATAGTCGCCACGCAGCGCTGGAAGGACGCGGGGAGGCCTGCCGCCCCCCCACGCACCAGGGCGGCAACCGCATCATGCCACGCCGGATGCCTCAACCTTCATCTCGGGCCGGCGCGTGCGCCAGGGCGTCGCCGTCTCGTAGGCATGGGCGGCCCGGAACAGCAGTGGCTCCGCGAAGGGCTTGGCCACCAGTTGCATGCCCAGCGGCAGGCCGCCGGGCCCGAAGCCGGTGCAGACGGAGATCGCCGGATAACCCGTGACGTTGAACGGCGCCATCAGGCTGGGCTTTTCGAACATCGCCCATTTCGGCACTTCATCGATCCTGGGTGCGTCATTCGGCTGCACGGCCGTCACGAGGACGTCGAGGCCGGCCATCATGCTCGCCATCTCGACGCAAAGCTCGCGCCTCCGGCGCATGGCCTGCACATAGTCCACGCCGCGGGTAAGGCCACCGAGCGCCAGCCTGTCCCGCAGCAGCTCGCCATAGCTGTTGAATTCGGACTTCAGCCAGGGCTCATGGACCGCATAGGCCTCTGTGGTCAGGATCATCCAGGCGCAGGCCGCGTAATCGGCGAGCGGCGAGAGCTTCACGTCGCGGATCTCGGCGCCGAGATCCTGCAGCACCGAGAGCGCGTCATCCAGCGCGTTCCGCGTGGGCTCCCCAACGGCGTGGTCCACCTCGTGATAATGCCTGATGACGCCGATGCGCAGGCCCTTCACGCCCCCGTTGATCTCAGCCCGAAAGTTCGGCACGGGGCGGTCGGCACTGGCCGGGTCGTCCGGGTCGTATCCCGCCATGGCCTGCAGCAGGATGGCGCAGTCCTCGACTGTCCAGGCCATGGGCCCTGTATGGTCTAGGGTGAATGACAGCGGCAGCACGCCGGCGCGCGAACACAACCCATAGGTCGGCTTGATGCCGGCAATGCCGCACAAGGTCGCCGGGCCGCGGATCGAACCACCGGTATCGGACCCCGTACCGCCCAGAATCAACCCGGGTGGCACCGCCGCGCCAGTGCCGGAGGAGGAACCGCCTGTGAAATGATCGGGGTTCCAGGGGTTGCGCGCCGGCGGCCAGGGCAGGTCGAAGGACGGCCCGCCCATGGCGAATTCATGGGTCGCCAGCTTGCCCAGCATTACCGTGCCGGCCTCGGCCAGCTTGGCCACCGTGGTCGCGTCCTTCTCGGGAATATTGTGTTCCAGCAAGCGGGAATGGCCCGTCGTGCGGATACCGGCCGTGTTGTAGATGTCCTTATGCGCGATGGGGATGCCGTCAAGCGGACCCTTCGGGCCATGCTTGCTGATACGGGCCTCGGCCGCGCGGGCATCGGCCATGGCGCGATCGGCGGTGACGAGGATGAAGCTGTTCAGGACCGGGTTCAGCGCCTCGATCCGCTCCAGGCAATCCTGCGTCAACTCGACCGGAGAGAGCTTCCCTGCCGCGATGAGCGACGAGGCTTCGGTGATGGTCAGCGGCGGCGCCATCACTTGGCGCCCGCGCGGAAGATCATCGCCGGTTCCACTTCACGCGGGCGGGGGCCGCTTATTCGTGCTGCTATCTGCTCTACATAGCCATAGGCGCCATGCAGGGTTTTCTTCTGCTCTGTGCTGAGCGGCAATCCGGTCTGGGCAAGGAGGACCGCGAAAGCGTCCTCGCTGATCATCGGCTTCATCGCAATGGACTCCACGATTCGGTAAAGGAACGGGATGGTCAGGCGGGCGCGCCGCCGGCGGGATGCTGCGCCTCGGCATGCACACAGCGCACCATGGCACCGGGGTTGGGCACCACCACCGGCGGCTCGCTGGCACAGCGCGACACGGCCTCTCGGCAGCGGGGCATGAAGTGGCAGCCGGGCGGAAGGGCCGCCAGGCTGGGGGGGCTGCCAGGAATAGTGCGCAACTCGCCCTGGTTGCGCAAGCCGCCATGCACGGTCGATGAGAGCAGGCCGGCGGTATAGGGGTGCCGGGCCTCGTGCATTACTTCCCGCACGGTGCCGGTCTCCACGAAGCGGCCGGCATACATGACCGCCATTCGGTCGGAAATCTCGGCGGCGACGCCCACATCATGCGTGACGAACACGATCGCCATGCCAAGATCCTGCTGCAATTCACGCAACAGCATCAGGATCTGGATCTGCACTGTGACGTCGAGCGCCGTGGTGGGTTCGTCCGCCAGCAGCACCGATGGATTGCAGGCCAGCGCCAGGGCGATCATGGCACGCTGCCGCATTCCCCCCGACATTTCATGCGGGTAGTTCTTCAGGCGGCGCGCGGCGGAGGGAATGGCGACGCGTTCGAGCAACTGCCTGGCACGCGCCATCGCGGTGCTCTGGTCCGTCCCCTCATGCTGAACGATAGTTTCTGCGATCTGCTGGCCGATGGTATAGACGGGATCCAGGGCCGACATCGGTTCCTGGAAGATCATCGAAATCTCGCCTCCCCGCACCTGGGCCAGCTTGGATGCGGGGAGCTTCAGGATATCCCGGCCGGCGATCTCGATACGGCCGCTGACACGGGCGAAGGGCGGCAGGAGGCCCATCAGCGCTTTGAGGCTGACGCTTTTGCCCGATCCGGACTCGCCCAGGATCGTTAGGACCTTGCCACGATCTAGCGAGAAGCTGACACCGTTGACGGCCGATATCTCCGGCTGTCCCCGGCGCTCGAAGCGGACGCAGAGATTTTCGACAAGGATGGCGGGGGGTTGTGGAGCAGCGTCAAGCGGCATGGACGATCTCCGCGGCAGCCTGGGCTTCGGGGACGATGCAGGCGACGAGATGTTCCGGTTCGGCGCCGGCCAGGGTATCGAGCGGTGCGGCCAGGGGAGGAACGATCTCGGCGCAACGTGGCTGGGCATACGCGCAGCGGGTGCGGAAGCGGCAGCCGGAAGGCGGGTTTATCGGGTTCGGTGGATCACCCGTGAGCGGCAGCACCGTGGTGCGACGGTCCGGATCGAGCGTGGGCTTGGAAGCAAGGAGAGCCCGTGTATAGGGATGGCGCGGCCGGCTGTAGATTTCGGTCGCCGGGCCGGTTTCCACCACGCGCCCGAGATACATCACCAGCACGCGGTCACTGATATATTCAACAACGTTGAGATCATGGCTGATGAAAAGGTAGGTCAGGTTGAGACGTGCCTTTAGCTCGTTCAACAGGTTCAGCACCTGCGCCTCGACCGACTTGTCCAGCGCGGAGACCGCTTCGTCGAAAATTACCAGGCGGGGCTCCAGCGCCAGGGCACGCGCGATGTTCACGCGCTGGCGCTGGCCGCCCGAGAGCTCATGTGGATAGCGGCGGCCGAACTGCGCGGGGTTGAGGCCGACCTGGGCCAGCAGGCTCTCCGCCCGTCGTGTCGCCTCCCGCGCCGGCAGCCCGTGCATGCGGGGGGCATAGGCAATGGACTCCACCATCGTGAGGCGCGGGTTCAGGGACGAGTAGCTGTCCTGGAAGACCATCTGCATCTGCCGGCGCAGCGCGGTCACCGTGATTCCACCGGCTTCTCCGACGCCGTCACCGTCAAAGATTGTGGTGCCGGCATCGGGCTTGATCAGGTTCATCAGCAGGCGCGCGGTGGTGGATTTACCGCAGCCGCTCTCACCCACAATACCCAGCGTCTCGCCTTTGCGGACGGAGAAGGAGACGTCGTCCACCGCCTGCACCGTCGCGATCTGCCGGTTCAGCAAACCGCCGCGTACGGGAAAGTGTTTGCGCAGGTTCTCCACAATGAGGAGCGGCTGCGCCGCGCCGCCGCGATCGCGCTTGTCGGGTGCGGACTGGTGTGCCGTTTGCATCCTGCACGCTCCTCTATTTGTTGAGACGAACGTCCATGGCACTTCGGAACCCGTCGCTCACCAGGTTGAAGCACATGGAAGTGATGAAGATCATGAGTCCTGGCAGGGCCGCGACATAGGGTTGTACGTAGATCGCCTGCCGCAGAGAGTTTAGCATCAAACCCCACTCCGGTTGCGGCGGCGCCACGCCGAGTCCCAGAAAGCTAAGGCCGGCAGAAAGGATGATGGAAATGCTGATGAGGCTGGTCGCGTAGACCAGGATCGGACCAAGCACATTGCTGAGGACGTGGTGGCGGATGATCTGCGAGGTGGTCGTGCCGCTCGCGCGCGCTGCCTCGACGAAGTCCAGGTGCCGGGCCTGCGTGGTGACGGTTTCGGAAATGCGGACCATGGGCGGGATGAACACCACCGCCAGGGCAATCAGCGAGTTCGTCAGGCCGTTGCCGAGCAGGCCACAGATTGCGATGGCGAGAAGGATGGATGGAAAGGCGTAGAACACATCCATGGTTCGCATGATCAGCGTGCCGACGATACCGCCCATGAAGCCGGCAGTGATCCCCAGCATGCCGCCGATGATCAGCGCCACGATCACCGGCGCCACCCCCGCCAGCAGCGACAGCCGCCCACCATAGGCCAGCCGTGTCCAGAGATCGCGCCCCGTCTCGTCGGTGCCCAGCCAGTGGCCGGGAGTGCCGATCGGTTTCAGCCGCCGCAGCACGCTGCCGGCATAGGGGTCATAGGATGTGACGAGTGGCGCGAAGACCGAGATCAGGATGATCGCCAGCAGGATCAAGGTGACGATGATCGTCACGGGATCCCGCCGCAGGCGGCGCCACACGGCCGTCCAGTAGCCCTGGTTGGCCTGTGCCGGTGCGATCTGGCCAAGGGCGGCGATGTTCGCGGTGGTGATGTCGGACATTGCGGGCTTTCCTCAGCGCCGGATACGCGGGTCGATCGCCGCCTGGGCTATGTCGACAAGGAGGTTGAGCAGAACGAAGAACGTGGCCAGCACCAGGATCGTGGCCTGGAGCACCGGGATATCGCGCCGGAAGATCGCGAGGTTGAGAAGGTTGCCGGTGCCAGGCCAGTTGTAGACGGTCTCGATCAGGATCGAGCCGCCCAGAAGGTAGCCGAATTGCAGGCCCATGAGGGCCAGAACGGGGGGCGCGGCGTTCTTGACCACGTGCCGCAGCACGGGGCCACGCGTCAGCCCCTTGGCTGTGAGGGCGCCGATAAAATCCTGGTTGAGGATGTCCAGCACCGTGGCACGCACCATGCGGCCGATGACACCCATCGGGATGAGGGACAGGGTGATGACCGGCAGGACCAGGTATTCCAGGCGCTGATAGAGCGGCAGTGCGTCGTCGCCCATGCCTTGCGCCGGCAACCAGTCGCGGAAGACCGCGAAGAACAGCACAAGCACGATGGCGGTCCAATAATGCGGAAGGCTGACGCCCGCAGTGGCAATCGCGGATAGCAGCTTGTCCAGCCAGCGCCCGTGATGGAGCGCGGCGACCAGCCCCAGCCCGATACCCAACGAGAAGCCGAGCAGGGCCGCCAGCAGCGCGAGCACGAGCGTATTACCCAGAGCCGTGACAAGTTGCCCAAACACGGCTGCGGAGTTGAAAACAGACAAGCCGAAGTCGCCCGTCATGGCCCGTCCCAGCCATCGCAGGTACTGAATGTGCAGCGGCTTATCGAAACCGTAAGCTGCCTTCATCTGCGCGATGATCTCGGGCGAGGCCTCGGGCGGCATCAGCATGTCGATAGGATTGCCCGGGGCAATATGCACCAGTCCAAAAATAACCAACGTGACACCGAAGAGAATGGGGATCGCCTGCAGCAGGCGACGTCCGGCGAAGATGAGCATGTGTGAGATCGCTCTCCTATTCGCTCGGGCCGTGGGAAACGGCCCTGTGCCAGTCTATGCACAAGGCAGCTTGCGGACCACACGATAATTACGCCTAATGGATGAGCTTTCTCTGTCGTGACGATCAATGATGCGCTTTCAATAAGCAAATGCGCTTGCATCAGCCCTGAATCGGAGCAAACAATGCACAAAGTAGAGATGGATCCTGTCGTTCACAGCCGAGCTTTGGCCCGGCGAGGTGGATTCCACCCCTTCCCCACACTGAATGCTGCGCGTACGGCCCATATCATCGTGGATCTCCAGAACGGCTTCATGACGCCTGGTGCCGTGGCGGAGATCAGGACGGCGCGTGAGATCGTGCCGAACGTCAACCGGATCAGTGCTGCACTGCGTGCCGCCGGCGGCATCGTCGTCTATATTCAGAATACCTTCGACGACGAAGCCATTGCAGCCTGGCCTACCTTCTTCGATCGTTTCTGCTCGCCCGAGCGCCGGGCAAGGATGATCGAAGCCTTCACGCCCGGTCACATGATGCACGAAGTCTGGCCGGGGCTCGAGGTCCTGCCGGGCGACCTGAAAGTGCGCAAGCGCCGCTTCGGCGCGTTCGTGGAAGGCTCCTCGGACCTGCACGCCCTTCTGCAGGAGCGTGGGGTCGACACGATCATCGTCTCCGGCACCGCCACGAATGTGTGCTGCGAATCGACAGCCCGCGATGCCATGATGCTGAATTACCGCGTTTTCTTCATGAGCGATGCCAATGCAACCCATACCGACGCGGAGCACAACGCCACGCTGAATGCCATGGCCAGCTTCTTCGCCGACGTATCCTCGACCGAAGAGGTGGTAACATTGATATCGCAATCCGCCCTGCTCAAGCAGGCGGCGGAATAGGGAGGGCAATGATGGTCACGGGCATCACCGAGCAGGAGATCGATTTCCTGGCGCGCCGCGCTGGATTCGATCTCACGCCTGAGCTTAAGGCAGAATTTCGTGGCGTCTATGCCAGCGTCCTGGCCATGGCGGAGAGGATGCGGACGGCACGCACCCATATGGCCGAGCCTGCCAGTATCTTCGTCCCATGCGAGGAACTCGGGTCATGAACGGTGAATTCATCACCATTGCCGAGGCCTCGGCAAAGATCGCGAGCCGCCAGATTTCACCGGTGGAACTGACCAGGCAGTGCCTTGACCGCGTGGAGGCCCTGGACAGCCAATTGCACAGCTTCATCCGCCTGACGCCGGACCGCGCCATGGCCGATGCGCGAAAGGCCGAAGCCGAGATCGCCGCACACGGCCCCAAGGGTCCGTTGCACGGCATTCCCATCGGGCTGAAGGACATCATCGACACAGCGGGCATTCCCACGACCTGCCAGTCGCGCCTGTTGCGCGACAACCAGCCCGCGATGGATGCCACCAGCGCAGCACGCCTCGCGGATGCGGGAACCATCCTGCTGGGCAAGATGACCACGCATGAATTCGCGGATGGCGGCCCCAGTTTCGACCTGCCCTGGCCGCCGGCCAGGAATCCCTGGAACCCGGCGCATTTCACCGCCGGCTCCTCCTCCGGCACTGGTGCCGCGATCGCCGCCGGAATGATCCTGGGTGGCCCTGGAACGGATACGGGAGGATCGATCCGCGGACCGGCGGCACTGTGTGGTATCGCCGGGCTCAAGCCGACCTATGGCTTGGTCAGCCGCGCCGGTGTGGCTCCAGCGGCCTATAGCCTGGACCATATCGGCCCAATGGCCTGGACGGTGGAGGATTGCGCCATTCTTCTGCAGGCCATGGCCGGCCACGATCCGGCCGACCCCGCGAGCGCACGGCGCCCTGTACCCGACTACATGGCTGGATTACGGGGTGGCGTCGCGGGATTGCGCGTGGGCGTGATCCATCACTTCCATGAAGTCGATTATCCGGTCACCGAAGCGACACGTGGCGGCATCGACACGGCCATCGCGACCTTGCGCGATCTTGGCGCGGTGATCCAGGAAACGACGCTGTCGCCCCTGGCCGATTGGTCGGCCTGCGGGACATTGATTTCCATTACGGAGCGAGCCGCCGCCTACGAGCCGTGGATGCGCGAGAGGCTGAGCGAATTCAGCAGCGTACTTCGCGACAGGCTTATGCTCAGCAGCATGGTATCCGCTGTGGATTATGTCCAGGCCCTGCGCCGCCGCCGCGAACTCTGCCTTGAGCTGGCCTTGGCTATGGCGAATGTCGATATCCTGTTGACCGCGACCCAGCGTGCGGAGGCGCCGTTGATCGACGCGATTTCCCGCTGGGATAATATCGAACGGCCCAATTTCACCATGCCCTTCAATGTGGCAGGTGTTCCGGCCATTTCGGTATGCTCGGGCTTCGGTGCGGGCGACTTGCCTGTGGCGGTCCAGATGATCGCGAAGCCCTTCCAGGAAGCATTGCTGCTCCGCGCCGCGCATGCCTACGAGCAGGCGGCAGGCTGGCGTGGCAGGCGTCCCAGCTTGGCGAAAGCGGTTCTGGCGGCCTGATCCCGGACTGACGTAAGGCGGCCTTGCCTGCAGGGCCGCCCTTCGCCGCATTATGTTCCGCCAGATCCAGCAGGAAGATGCCTCTTGACCAAGCATCATCTCAGGTCGGCGCTGGAGACCGTCCGCATCGGCATGTTCACGTGAGCTTGGATTCCAGCCAGCGCTGCCGCAACGGGAGCGGGCGAGGCGTGGTCAGACCTTAATGAAATCCCTGTAAGCGCCGTTGTTGCTCTATTCAGCGATCGAAAATTTTTCTGCGGTCTCGGCACATATGCGGCATCGCGTGCCGATGGAATCGTGCTGAAGGTGATGCGGGGGCCTCCGGACCAACACTGGCACAAGGCTTGCTTGTGTGCTTGCAGATGCGGGGCGGACCCGCTCTTTGGCAAGGAGCTTTGATCATGCTCGACCGGCGCACTCTCCTTCTCGCCTCCGCAGCGGCTGCCGCCGCAGCGCCACGTTCCAGCCAGGCAGCCGGGCCACAGGTCCTGCGTGTCGCGATGACCGCCGCCGACCTGCCCACGGTCACGGGCATCCCCAACAACGGCGGCGAAGGATTCCGATTCCTCGGTTATCCGGCTTATGACAGCCTGGTGAACTGGGATTTCGCCAAGACGGACGAGACGGCGGAACTCGCGCCCGGTTTATGCACGGAGTGGAAAGTGGACCCCGCGAACCATCTCCGTTGGCTGTTCACCGTGCGGCAGGGTGCCAAGTTCCATGATGGCTCCGACGTGACAGTAGAAGCGATCATCTGGAACCTGCAGCGGATCTTCGACGATAAATCGCCGCAATACGATGCCCCGGCGGCCCCGATCGTGCGGGCGACAGTCTCGATGGTGGACAAGTTCGAGAAGGTGGACGCGGCCACCCTGGCCATCCACACGAAATACCCTTTTGGGTTCCTGCCTTATCTTATCACCCGAATTCTGGTCGTCAGCCCCACGCAATGGGAGAAGGTTGGGCGGAGCTGGACAGAATTCGCGAAGCAGCCGTCCGGGACTGGTCCGTTCAAGATAACCCGCGTCGTGCCGGGCCAGTACGTGGAGATGTCGCGTAATGAGGCATACTGGGATAAGGCGCGAATTCCGAAGCTCGACAAGATGATCGTCTACCCCATGCCGGAGGCGACCACCCGGATGGCGGCGCTCCGCTCGGGGCAGGTCGACTGGATCGAAGTTCCGCCGCCCGATGGCATCCCTTCGCTTCGCGCCGCCGGCATGCAGATCAGCCTTTGGCCATACCCGCACACCTATCCCTATGTGCTGAACACGACTCCTGGATCGCCTTTCGCTGATGTCCGCGTACGACAGGCGGCGAACTATGCGATCGACCGCGAAGGCATGTGCGGCATGCTCAATGCCACCGGCAAGCCGGCAGTGGGATTGTACCCGCCGGAGCATCCGCTGTTCGGCGCGCCCGAGAACCGGTACACGTATGACCCGGCCAAGGCGAAGGCCCTGCTGGCCGAGGCCGGTTACGGGCCAGGCAAGCCGCTGCGGGCAAAGATCATGATCTCCACGTCCGGATCGGGCCAGATGGTACCGATCCCGATGAACGAGTTGATGCAGCAGAACTTCCAGGCTGTCGGCATGGAGATTGAATTCGACGTCGTCGAATGGGGTACCATGCTGGTGGCCATCAGGAACGCCCCGGACGCGCCGCAGTCACGCGGCGTGCATGGCGTCAATATCAGCCTGAGCTATACCGATTTTTCCAGCATGTTCCGCTACTATGCGAGGGGCAGCTTTTCGCCCACCAATTATAACTGGGGACACTGGAGCAACGCCGAAGCTGATCGTCTTCTGACCCAGGCCCAGGCGACTTTCGACCGGTCGGAGCAGATGAAGTTTCTGGCGCAGGCACATGCCATCATCGTCGATGAAGCACCGTGGCTCTTTATTGTGCATGACCAGAACCCGCGCGCCATGTCCAAGCGCGTCAAGAACTTTCGCCCTGCCCAGAGCTGGTATCAGGACTTCACGCAGATCACCATGGAGTAGGCGCGGCTTCAACATGGTGGCAGGTCCGCGCGACATCCGGCCCGCGGTGTGTCGCGCCGTCCAACGAGCGGCAAGGATGCTCTCAGCACGGTAGCCGGCCGGTTCACCACTGGGCTCGGAAGGCAGTGCTGGCGCCGCGTGTGATCACTTGTCTCATGCGGAGTGGTGGCGCCCGGATATCCTTGTCGCCGGTGGAAAGGCCGTGTCCTGCGCTGCGGATACGCCACTATCGCCAAAGGTACCATGCCTCAGTTCCGCAGGGCAGCCGCCCAGGGCTACCCTGCCCGGCCTTCCGCCCTCACAGCCG
>JAQGHX010000058.1 GCA_028288745.1 Roseomonas sp.
CCAACGACATCCTCGCTGCCATCCAGCGCTTCTGCCAGCGTACGCAACAGACCGTAGGAATTTCGCGACCAGAACACTAGCGAATTTCCGCCCCGGTTTCGGCACCATGCCAGGCTTCCCCGCCCACAACCCGCAGCCCCGCGTGATGGAATCCCTCAGCCAGCAGCTGGGGGCCCTGCACGCCGGCACGGGCCCGGAGGTGGAGATCATGCTGGACGCCAATTTCCACCTGCAACTGGTCCGCGCGGTCGAGCCGCACCGGCTGGCCTGGCTGGAACTGGATATCTACGACCCGGCCGCGCTGGCGCTGCTGCGGCGCGAGGTGGGCTTCCCCATCGCCAGCGGCGAATCGCTCTATGCCCGGCGCGGGCTATCGGCCGTTCCTCGACGCCTATGCCATGGATGTCGCCATCGTTGACGTGATCTGGAACGGCTTCCTTGAATGAAAATCGCGCCCATGGCCGAGGCCTATGAGGTCAACGTCGCGCCGCATAATTTCTATGGCCATCTGGCGGACCACATCAGCGCGCATTTCGCGGCCGCCACGCCGAATTTGCGCATCATGGAAATGAGTATCGACGACGTGCCCTGGAAAGGCAAATTCGTCACGCATTAGCCGGTGATCGAGAATGGCGAGTTCGTCGTGCCGGAACCGCCCGGGCTGGGCACCGATGCCGATGAGGCCGCGATCCGACGCTGGTCACCGACGCGCTGATTGGCCGCAGGGAGGATAACAAGATCGATGAACGATCTTCGGCAACGGCACAAGGCAACGTCGGCCGGGCCGGGGCGAGGTACAGGTGACGCGCGAAGTCTCCTTCGCCATCGCGCCGGGCGAGATGGTCGGGCTGGTGGGCGAGAGCGGCTGCGGCAAGACGGTGACGGTGACGGTGACGGTGACGGTGACGGTGACGGGGCTGGCGCTGATGGGCTTGCTGCCGCCGGCCAGCAGCCGGCTGGAAGGGCAGATCCTGCTGGAAGGCCAGGATCTGGTGACCATGGCGCCGAGCGCGAAGTGGCGCCTGCGTGGCCGCAGGATCAGCATGATCTTCCTATGAGCGCGCTGGACCCGGTGTTCACCATCGGCCAGCAGATCAGCAAGACCCTGCGTACGCACCAGGACGTCAGCCGCGCCGAAGCCCGGAACCGGGCGATCGAGGCCCTGGCACGCGTTGGCATCCCGGAACCCGCGCTGCGTTACGACGCGTATCCGCACCAGCTTTCGGGCGGCATGCGCCAGCGTGCGATGATTGTCATCGCGCTGGTATACGAACCGCAACTTTTGGTGGCGGACGAACCGACCACGGCGCTGGATGTGGCCGTGCAGGCACAGGTCGTGGATGTGCTCGGCGAACTCTGTGCCGGCTCAGCATGGCCATGCTGTTCATCGCCCATGACCTCGGGCTGGTATCGCAGACCTGTTCGCGGCTGGTGGCGATGTATGCGGGGGAGGCGGTGGAGGAAGGAAGGGCGGGTGGACGACATTCTGGTCCGCCTACGCTATCCTTACAGTTCAGGCTTGCTGCGGTCACTGCCGGCCCTGACGCAGCGCAAGACCAGATAACCGGCTTATGCCCGGCTTGCGTGCCTGTGCGGGGCCAGATGCCGCCTGGCTGCTGCTTCAGCCCGCGCTGCACCCTTGCCCGGCCGGATTGCACGGCGCCACAGCGTCCTGCGGGCCCACGCGGCGAAGCACGCTGATGCCGCGTGGAAGAGCTTGTACTGCCGGGTGTGCTCGAGGCGGGGCGTGCGGCATGACCGCGCAGCAAACCCTGGTGGCCACTGTCGATGTCGGCATTCATTTCCGGCTCGCGCGCAACCGTGTGCTGAAGGCGGTGGACGGCGTCAGCCTGGATGTGATGTCCGGCGAGACCTTCGGTATCATCGGTGAATCCGGCTTGGGCAAGACGACGCTGGGCCGCGCCCTGGTCTGCCTGGAAAAGCCTTCCGCCGGGCAGGTCCTGCACCGGGGATCCGACTCTTACAAGCTATCGCGGCGGCAGTTGCAGCAGCACCGGCGCGAGTACCATGTGGTCTTACAGGACCCAATGCGGCGATGGACCCACGCATGACCATCCTGTGTTCGGTGCGCGAGCCGCTGGTCGTCGCCAGCATCCTGCCTCGTGGCAAACGCGAGCGGCTGACGCTGGAGATGATGAAGCGCGTCGGCCTCGGTCGCGACTCCGCCTATCGCTGCCAGCATGAACTCTTGGGCGGGCAGAAGCAGCGCGTCTGCATCACCCGTGTGCTCACCCTGATGCCGTCCGTCATTTTCTTAGACGCTGGTGTGGCTGTCTTGTACGTTTCGATTTAGGAAGATATCCTTAACCTCCTGGTGGATCTGCAACGGGAGTTCGGGATGACCTACATTTTCATCACGAACAATCTGGGTGTGGTGGCGCATGTCAGCGGCCGCATCGCCATGATGTATCTCGGCAGCCTGGTCGAAATGGGCGAGGCAGAATCGCTGCTGACCCGGCCGCTGCGCCCTTATACCGCCGCATTTCTGTCGTCGGAGCCGGTGGCGCTGTCGTCGCATATGCGGACCACCCAGCGCGGGATACTGAAGGGAGAACTGCCAAGCCCGGTTTCCCCGCCTTCGGGCTGCCGCTTCCGCACCCGCTGCGCCTTCGCGCGCGATCTGCGCGCCAGTCAGGAGCCGGAGTGGCGCGAGGTGGAGCCGGCCACTGGGCCGCCTGCCATTTCGCCGATTCCCTGCCCACTGTCTCGGCCGCGCATGCGCCGGTGGCACCAGAGGTCTTCCCATGACAAAACGACAGGCCTTGCTGATCGGGTCTCGCCTGTTGCAGGCGACCCCGGTCATCCTTCGCCACGCTCACCATTTTCAGTTTTCTGTAACTGGTGCCAAGTGACCCCGCCGTCATCGCCGGCGAATACACCACGGCCGAGCGCATCGCCGATATCCGCAGGATGCGGGGGCTCGATCTACCTTGGCGGTAACAGTATTTCATCTGGCTTGGCCATGCCGTGCAGGGCGATCTCTCGACCTGCTCATCACCGTGCTGGCACTCGGCCTCGCGATCATCATCGGCGTTCCATTGGGCATCCTGGCTGCGACGAACATGGATAAGCCGATGGACCGCGTCGTGCCGAGCATCGCCTCGCTCGGCGTGGTCGTGCCGAATTTCTGTCTGGGCATG
>JAQGHX010000167.1 GCA_028288745.1 Roseomonas sp.
GCCGCCCTGGCCGCCCTGGTGCAGTACCGCGCCGCCGTCATGGCCGCCTGGCCGCCCTCCATCCGTCTCTTCAATGCGCTGGGGCTGGGCTGAGGCAGGCTTACAATCTTCTGCGAAGTGCCCTGAAAACGCACGATGTGCAATTTTTTTGGGCGTTGTTTGCAGGATCGTTCAACGATCCCTCTCGCCGCTCCCTTTCCCGCCCAGTGCCGATGGCCTAAGAACCATGCCTGATCGCGCTCGTTTGGGGAGAGAAACGCCATGAACCGCCGTGCCCTGCTCGGCGCCGCCGCCACTGTCGCGCCGGCTGCCCTGACCATCGCCGCGCCAGCCCTGGCCCAGCCCGCCGTGTCCCAGGCGATGCCGGAGGTCCGCTGGCGGCTCACCAGCAGCTTCCCCCGCAACCTGGACATCCTCTGGGGCGCGCCCGAGATGATCGCGCGCCGCGTCGCGCAGCTGACCGACAACAAGTTCCAGATCCGCGCCTTCCCGGCGGGCGAGATCGTCGGCGCCGCGCAGGCGCTGGACGCGGTGCAGGCCGGCACGGTGGAATGCGCCCATACCGCGCCCTATTACTTCACCGGCAAGGACTTCTCCTTCGCCTTCTTCACCGCGGTGCCCTTCGGCCTGACCACCCGCATGTCCAATGCCTGGTACCGCCACGGCGGCGGGCAGGCGCTGGCGCAGGAATTGTTCAAGGGCTACAACATCGTCAGCTTCCCGGCGGGCGATACCGGCGCGCAGATGGGCGGCTGGTTCCGCAAGGAGATCAAGTCGCTCGAGGATATCAAGGGTCTGAAGTTCCGCATCGCGGGCCTCGCGGGCGAGGTCTTCGCCAAGATGGGCGCGGTGCCGACCCAGATCGCCGCCGCCGACATCTACCCGGCGCTGGAGCGCGGCTCGATCGACGCCGTGGAATTCGTCGGCCCCTATGACGACGAGAAGCTCGGCCTCAATCGCGTCGCGCCCTACTACTATTTCCCGGGCTTCTGGGAGCCGGGCGCGCGGCTGCACTTCATGGCCAACCAGGCGGCCTTCGACGCGCTGCCCGCCAGCTACAAGGCGGCGCTGGAAGTGGCCTGCGCCGAGGTCGATCTCGACATGACCGCGCGCTACGACGCCGGCAACCCGCTGGCGCTGCGCCGGCTGATCGCCGCCGGCGCCCAGTTGCGCCCCTGGCCGCGCGAGGTCATGGCCGCCGCCTGGAAGGCGACGCACGAACTGTACGACGAGACCAGCGCCAAGAACCCGACCTTCAAGAAAATCTGGGAATCGTACCGCAAGTTCCGCGAGGACGAATACGCCTGGTTCCGCGTGGCCGAGAACTCCTTCGACAACTTCGCCTTCACCGCCGCGCAGACGGTGCGCTGACGCTGGAGCGGGGAGAGGCGACCCGCCGGCACGGTGCCGGATGGCGCTGGGGCCGGCGGCCGACGCGGCTGGGCCGCCATGGCCTTCCATGGACCATGGCGAGCGTTTCAGGTGACAAGCAGGCCAGCCGGCGCTAACCGGCTGGCCTGCCTCCGTTTCGCCGCCCGTTTTCCACCCGATCACGCCCGCCCCCGCACCCCGCACAGGATGCCCGCATGGATGCCTATCCGATGTTCTCCGCCTTCCTGATGGGGCTGGTGGAGGGGCTGACCGAGTTCCTGCCCATCTCCTCCACGGGCCACCTGATCGTCCTGGGCGAGGCGATCGGCTTCCAGGGGCCGCCCGGCAAGACCTTTGAGATCACCATCCAGCTCGGCGCCATCGTCGCCGTCATCTGGGTGTTCCGGCATACGTTGGCGCGCATCGCGCGCGGCATGTGGCGGCGTGGCTCCGAGGAATATTACGTCGCTGTCAATCTGGCGCTGGCCTTCCTGCCCGCCGCGGTGCTGGGCGCCACGCTGCATGGCCCCATCACCCGCATGCTGTTCAACCCGCTGACGGTCGCCATCGCGCTGATCCTGGGCGGCGTCGCCATCATCGTGATCGAGCGTGTCCGCCGGGTGCCGGCCATTCACTCGGTGCCCGAGATCGGGCCGCTCTCCGCCGTGCTGATCGGCTTCGGCCAAGCCCTGGCGATGATCCCGGGCACCAGCCGCTCCGGCGCCACCATCATCTCCGCCCTGCTGGTGGGGGTGGAGCGCAAGACGGCGGCCGAGTTCAGCTTCCTGCTGGCCATCCCGACCATGCTGGCGGCCACCGCCTTCAGCCTCTTCAAGGCGCGGGCGGAACTCGACTTCTCGGCCATGGGGCTGATCGCCACCGGCTTCGTGACGGCCTTCGTGGTGGCGCTGCTGGTGGTGCGGTGGCTGCTGGCCGCCATCAGCCGCATTGGCTTCACGCCCTTCGGCTGGTACCGGATCGCTCTGGGGCTGCTGATCCTGGCCTGGCTGGCGCTCCGCCAGGCGCCGGCCGGGGCCTGAGGCGCGGGCGGGCAATCCCTTCCAGCAACCATGCTCGCAGGGGCACCCGTATCGCCATGGCCGACAGCATCTCCGCCCACGATACCCCCGCGCGGGCGCTGGAGACGGCGATCGCGCAGGACATCCATGCCGGCCTGCTGCCGCCCGGCACCTGGCTGAAGCAGATCGCGTTGCAGGAGCGTTACGGCCGCAGCCGGGGCGACGTGCGGCGGGCGCTGGACAAGCTGGTGGCGCAGCGGCTGGTGCAGCAGGTGCGCAATTCCGGCTACCGCGTCCATGGCCTGGACAGCCAGCGGCTGGACGAGCTGCGCCAGGTGCGCGTGATCCTGGAGGGCGCGGCAGCGGAGCTGATGACCGGCCGCGCCGATGCCGCCATGCTGGCGCGGCTGCGCGGTCTGGCCGATGCCTTCGCCTGCGCCGTCAAGCATCGCTCGATCCTGGATCAGAACGAGGCCATCCAGGCTTTCCATGCCGCCCTGCGGGATCTCTGCCCGAATGCCGAGCTGGTGCGGCTGGTGCGCGAGACGCGGTTGCGCATGCCCTCCGCCCCCGTCACGCAATGGGCCCTGCCCGGCTGGCCCCAGGAATCGGCCAGACAGCACCATGCCATGGTCGATGCGCTGGCGGCGGGGGACGCCGCCGGCTTCCGCGCCGTGGTGCGCGCGCATATTCGCGCGCCGCGGCAGGGCGCGGCGGGCTAAGCTGCGGCTGGGCAGGGCCTGCTGGGCTGCCTGCGGCCGATTGACAGTAAAATTGGTACCAGTTCTTATGATATTCCGCCCGCTGCCGCCGCGCAGCGCACCGCTTTCCCTTCCGGACCGGTCAGGACCATCGCCATGCAAGGTTTCCGCCCCACTCGCCGCTGGCTGACGCGCGCCACGCTGGGCGCCGCCGCGGGCCTGCAGGCGCCCGGCTGGCTGGGAGCCGCGCTGGCCC
>JAQGHX010000077.1 GCA_028288745.1 Roseomonas sp.
GCGGGTGCTTCCGACACGCCGGCCGGAAGCACCCGGCCGCTACGCGCCCTGGGCGGCACGGAAGGCGCGGATATCGGCCAACGCGCCATCCCGCAGGCGGCTGACGTCGCTGCCGGCATTCACGAAGGCATAGCCGCGGCCGAACATATCCTGCCAGGTGCTGCCAGGGTGCGGGACGGTGCCCATGGGCTTGCCGCTCGCCAGGATGCGCTTCTCGGCATGCCCGATCAGCGCCGCCACCTCGGGGTGTTTCATATTGCCCATATGCCCGACCGAGGCCGCGAGATCGCCCGGGCCGATGAAAAGCATGTCGATGCCCTCCACCGCCAGGATCTCGTCGATATTGCCGACGGCGAGCGCGGATTCGATCTGCAGAATCACCAGAAGCTCGTCCCCTGCCGTCTTCGCATAATCGCCCGCCATGCCGTAGTTGGAGGCGCGCGCCATGCTGGCCCCGGCGCCACGGATACCCGCCACCGGGTAACGGCACGCGGCGACCGCGGCGCGCGCCTGCTCGGCCGTGTCGATCGCGGGGATCATCACGCCTTCCGCCCCGGCATCGAGCACGCGCTTGAGGATGACATGGTCGTTCCAGGGCACCCGCACCACGGCGGTGCAGGGCGTCGCCGACATGGCCTGCATCTGCGCGACCAAGCTGCCCATGTCCCCCAGGCCGTGTTCCTGGTCGAGCAGCAGATAATCGAAGCCCGTGAGCGCCAGCAACTCGGATACGACGGGGCTGCCCAGGGCGGCCCAGCAGCCCAGGGCCTTTTGCCCGGCGAGCAGCTTCTGCTTCAGCACATTGCGGCGGTACACGGCGCGTCCCCTTCCGATCGGCACGCGCAGTCAACCGCCTGGCGCCCTGGCCAGCCAATCAGCATTCTTGCCAAGCACATAACCCCAGTTTATGGCCGGGGGCCCAGCATGCTGGTTAATGAGGAAAAACGTGAACGGGCCGATCAGGAAACAGGCGCGCCCCACGATCCGAGACGTGGCGGAACTGGCGGAGGTGGCGCTGGGCACCGTCTCCCGCGTCATCAACGGCCATGCCAATGTCGGGGCCGATGTCCAGGCCAAGGTCCGGCGGGCCATTTCCGAGCTCGGCTACCAGCCGAATTCGGCCGCCCAGAGCATGCGGACACAAGCGACCCGCATGGTCGCCTGCGTCGTGCCGGATATCCAGAACCCGCTCTATGCCGCGGTGCTGGGCGCGGCCGAAGCCGCGTTTTCGGAAGCGGGCTATGCCCTGCTGGTCGCCGGCACCGCCTGGAGCACCGAGCGGGAACTCAGCCTGGTTGAGACGCTGGGGCGGCGGCGTGTCGATGGCGTCATCGCCGTCACCACCGATGAGCGCAATCCCGCGCTGCAGGCCGCCTACGCGGCCCTGCAGGCGCCGCTGGTGCTGGTGGAGCGCGAGATGCCGATTCCGCTGGCCGGCATCGTCGTGACCGACCAGGCCCGCAGCCTACGGGATGCCACGGCCATGCTGCTCGATCTCGGCCACCGCCGCATCGCGCTGATGGCGCCGCCCATCCATAACCGCTCGGGGCGTGAGCGGATAACAGGCTATCGCGCCGCCTTCGCCGAACGCGGGCTCGCGGTGAACGAGCGGCTGCTGTTCGATGAGGCGGCCGCCGCCGGCACCGCGCAGCAGGTCACGCGCGCGCTCCTGGCGCGGCGCCAGGCCCCGACGGCCATCATCACGGCGGGTGACCGCAGCCTCGGCGGCGTGCTTCGCGCCTTGCGCGAGGCCGGGCGCCGTATCCCGCAGGATATCTCGGTGGTGAGCTGGGGCGACGGCGACCTGCCGCAACTGATGGACCCGCCCATCACCGCCATCCGCTACGATGCGGGCGAGATCGGGGCGCAGGCCGCGCGCCTGTTGCTCACGGCACTGGAAGGTGGGGCGCTGGCGCCCGGAAGCCGGCGGCGCCTGCTGATGGCCGAGCTGGTCATGCGGGGTTCCTGCGCCGCCCCGCTAACGAGCTCGTGAAACGATCCATTGACGCATCGCACAACGGGTTTGTAAGCTTTCCGTCATCAATGGCAGGCGGGGCACTCGGAACATGCATTCTGACACGAAGCCAACAGATAGCAGCCCGGGCAGTGGCGTCTCGCGCCGCGGCCTGCTGCTGGGCACCGCCTCCGCCGGCATCGGCCTCTGCGCCCCGCCCCTCGTGGCGCAAACCCCGGAGACGCTCACCGTCAATGCCTATGGCGGCGAGTTCCAGCCCATCTTCGAACAGGCCGTGCTGCGCCCTTTCGAGAAGAAGTTCGGCGTCCGCATCGTCTATGACGATGCCGGCACCGCCTCGGAGGATTACGCGCGCATCCGCGCCTCGCGCGGCGCCCCGGGCTTTGACGTCGCGGCGGAACTGACGCCGCCGGAAATTTTGCTCGGCGCACGGGAAAAGCTGCTGGAGCCGCTGACGGAAAAGGAGGTGCCGAACCTCCGCCATGTCTGGTCCCGCTCGAAGGACATGATCCCGCCCGTCGGTATCGTCCACAGCTACCAGTACACCGCGCTGATCTGGAACAAGGACAAGGTCGAGAAGCCCTCGACCTGGCGCGACTACTGGGAGCCGGGCAAGCGCTACGGCGACATGATCAGGCAGCATGTCATCAACTTCAATCCGGGCAACCTGCTCTCGATCTACGCGCTGATCATGGCCGCGAAGCTCGGCGGCGGAGGCGTCGACAACATGGAACCCGCCTGGGCGCTTCTGAAGGCGCAGAAGGACTATGTCGGCACGGTCGTCACCACCTCGGCCCAGGCGGCGCCTTATTTCGAGAACGGCCAGGTCTGGCTTGCCCCCTATTGGAGCGCGCGGGCGGTGTATTACCGCGATGCCGGCTATCCCATCGACCTGATGGTGCCCGCCGACGGCACGATCGGCCTGGGGAACTGCGCCGCCATCCCGGCCGGCGCGAAGAACAAGCGCCTGGCTTTCGAGTTCCTGAACTTCCGCCTCGACCGCGACGTGCAGCGCGAGTTCAACCTGGCCTACAAGACAAGCCCGGCGCGGCCGGACATCGACTGGCCGGAGGATTTCAAGGCGGTCCAGATCACCACCGAGGCGCAGATGGCCGCGCTGGACTTTCCCGACAATACCATCCTCGCCGCCAAGCGCCGGGAATGGACAATGCGCTGGCAGGAGATCATGGCGGGCTGAGCCGGTGACCGTCATTGAAAAAGGGGCCTTGTCCGGCGGATCGCGGACATGGCTCCTCGTCGGGCTGCCCACGCTTTTCCTCCTGCTTTTCTTCGTCGCGCCCACTCTCTACCTGTTCTCGGCCAGCGTGATGATCAGCGACGGCATGCCGCTGGACCGGCCTACGCCGGAGAACTACCAGATCCTGTTGGGCCGCTCGTTCTACCAATGGGTGATCCTGCGCAGCTTCGGCGTGGGCATCGGGGTCGGGCTGGCGGTGGTGCTGCTCTCCTATCCGGTCGCCTATTTCCTGGTCCGCACGACGTCGCGCTGGAAGGGCCTGCTGATTGCCGTCACCCTTTCGCCGCTGCTGGCCAGCGTCATCGTGCGCACCTATGGCTGGTACGTCATCCTGAACCAGGAGGGCGCGCTGAACGGGCTGCTGGTCTGGGCCAGGCTGGTGGAGCAGCCGCTGCGGCTGCTGCCCAGCACGGCGGCCATCATCGTCGGCCTCTCGCACGCGCTGCTGCCCTATGGCGTGCTCTCCATCATGAGTTCGTTGAACGGCATGAACCCGGCGCTGGAACGCGCGGCGATGAGCCTGGGCGCCACGCGCACCGGCACCTTCCTGCGCGTGACGCTGCCCCTGACGCTGCCGGGCATCATGGGGGGTTTCATCCTGGCCTTCTCGCTCGCCATCAGCGCCTATGCCACGCCCGCCATCCTGGGCGGCCCCGCGACCGAGACCATGGCGACGAGCATCCGCAACTTCATGGTCGCCATCCTCGACTGGGGCCTCGGCTCCGCCATGGGCGTGATCCTGCTGGCGAGTTCCCTGCTGTTGCTGCTGCTCGG
Source organism: Roseomonas sp. (assembly GCA_028288745.1). GTDB lineage: Bacteria > Pseudomonadota > Alphaproteobacteria > Acetobacterales > Acetobacteraceae > Pseudoroseomonas. Next base: position 4,008 of record JAQGHX010000077.1, read on the forward strand.
CTCCGTGCTCGGCGGCCGCAAGAGGACCGCCGCATGAGCCTGCATCGCACCGAACTTCCCTGGGCCACGCTGCGCATCGTGGTCGGCGCCGTTTTCGCCTTCATCCTCGGGCCCATCGTCATCACCGCCGCCGTCTCCTTCAACGGCACGGCACGCTCGGTTTTCCCGCCGCAGGGTTTCTCGCTCCGCTGGTGGTCCGAGGCGCTGGAGTGGAAATGGCTGGACCCGCTGATCTTCAGCCTGGAACTCGCGGCGCTGGTCGCGCTGGTCAGCTCGCTCACCGGCACCATGGTGGCCTTCGCGATGGTGCGCGGCCAGTTCCGCGGCAAGGCGCTGGTGGAGATGCTGCTGATGGGACCGCTGATCCTGCCCTCGCTGGTGACCGGAATCGCGCTGCTGCAGTTCCTGCACGCGATGGGCCTCGGCTCTTTCGTCGGCTTCTGGGGGCTGCTGATCGGCCATGTCATCATCTGCCTGCCCTTCAGCGTGCGCACCGTCGCCATCGCGCTCAAGACCATGCCGGCCAGCCTGGAGGCCGCGGCCGCCAGCCTCGGCGCCTCGACCGGCAGCGTGCTGTGGCGGGTGACGCTGCCGGTCATCGGCGGCGGCGTCTTCGCGGGCATGGCCTTCTCCTTCGTGCATTCCTTCACCGACGTGAACCTCTCGCTGTTCCTCGCGAGCCCCGGCGAGCGGCCGGTGACGGTCGCCATTCTCTCCTTCCTGGAATTCGGCTTCGCGCCGACACTGGCCGCGGTCTCCATGATTTCGCTCTTCATCCCGCTGCTGCTCATCATGGTGCTGCAGCGCTTCGTTCCGATCGGTGATTTCCTCTACGCGCAGGAGCGTCCCAATGAGTGATCCAGCGCTGCGACTGGCCGGGCTTGAGCGGCGCTACGGCGCCCATCTCGCCGTGGCCGGCATCGACCTCGAGGTGGCGCAGGGGGAATTCGTCACGCTGCTCGGCCCCTCCGGCTGCGGCAAGACGACCACGCTGAACATGATCGCGGGCTTTGTGCTACCCACCGCCGGCAGCATCCTGCTCGGCGGCCAGCATGTGGAGAACCTGCCGCCCTTCAAGCGAAACCTCGGCGTCGTCTTCCAGGATTATGCGTTGTTCCCGCATATGACGGTCGCCGAGAACGTTGCTTTCGGCCTCACCACGCGCGGCATCGGCAAGGCCGAGACCGCCACGCGCGTGAAGGACGCGCTGGACCTGGTGCAGCTCTCCGCGCTGGGCGGGCGGCGGCCGCAGCAGCTTTCGGGCGGGCAGCGCCAGCGCGTGGCCATCGCGCGCGCCCTGGTGATCCGGCCGAAGATGCTGCTGCTGGACGAGCCGCTCAGCAATCTCGACCTGAAGCTGCGCGAGGAGATGCGGAACGAGATTTCCGTTCTCCAGCGCCGGCTCGGCATCGCCACCGTCTTCGTCACGCACGACCAGGGCGAGGCCCTGGCGATGTCGGACCGTATCGCCGTGATGCGTGCGGGGCGCATCGAGCAATGCGGCACGCCGAGCGACATCTACCTGCGGCCGGCCACCCATTTCGTGGCGCAGTTCATCGGCAGCGCCACGCTGTTGCAGGGTACTGTCAGGGGGCCGGAGGGCGCGACCGGCCTGGTTGCGGTGGAGACCCCGGCCGGCATGATCTTCGGCTCGGCCGACAGGCATCCCGCGCCCGGCAGCGCCGCCACGCTGGTGGTGCGGCCGGAACGCCTGCGCCTGTCCACCACCGCGCCCCTGCCGGAGGCCGGGGTGGCGACGCTCGCCGGCACGGTGGAAAGCGCGATCTATGTCGGTGCCCGCACCCAGCTTCTGGTGCGGCTCGCGGCCGGCGAGGCCATCGGGGCCGAGATCATGGACCCGCCGGGCACCGGCCTGGCACGGCCGGGCATTCCGCTCTTTGTCAGCCTACCGGGCCATGAGTGCCGCCTGCTGCCCGCGCTCCCCTGAATTTCCTTTTCCGCGCCCTTCACGAAGGGCATATACCTATTTGATGAAACGTTTCATATTAGCCGCCTGATACGAAGTCCTCATCGCAAAGGAGATCTCCCGATGCCCGCTCTCGAATTCCGCCCGCTGACACCGACCTTCGGCGCCGAGGCCATTGGCGTTCCCCCGACGCTGGAAATGGACGATGCGACCTTCGCCGCCGTCGAGGCGGCCTGGCTCCGCCACGGCATCCTGCTGTTCCGCGGGCTGGACATGACCCCTGAGCAGCACATCGCCTTTACCCGCCGCCTCGGGCCGCTCCACATCATGCACCCGCTGCATTTCAACCTGCCGGGCTATCCCGAGGTGCTGGTGATCGGCAATGCGCAGGAGGGCGGCAAGGCCATCGGCCTGCCGCGCGCCGGCATGGGCTTCCACAGCGATGGCGAGGACAAGGCCATCCCCAATGCCGGTTCCTTCCTCTATGGCGTGCAGGTGCCGGACGAGGAGGGTGACACCCTCTTCGCCGATATGTTGGGCGCCTGGGATGCGCTGCCGGCGGAACTGAAGCAGAAGGTCGCCGGCAGGCGCGCCTGCTACAGCCGCCTGCGCCTGCACCACGTCCATTACCCCCACCTGCCCGCCCTGACCGAAGAGCAGAAGAAGGAGCGGCCGGATGTCTGGCACCCCATCGCGCGGCGCCACCCGGTCACGGGTCGCACCTCGCTGTTCATCGGCCGCTGGGCCTGCGAGGTCGAGGGCATGGACAAGGAGGAAGGCGAGGCGCTCATCAAGGAGCTGATCGCCTTTTCCCAGCAGCCGCGCTTCATCTATCGCCACCATTGGCTGAAGGGCGACGCCGTGCTGTGGGACAATCGCTGCACCCAGCATTGCGCCACCGGCTTCGACGAGGCGAAATATACCCGCCGCATGCAGCGCACCACGCTGGAAGGGAGTGTGCCCCTTCTGGCCGAAGTCGCCTGACACCGGCCTTGCCTGCCGCCGTGCTCAGCCCGGCGGCAGGCATTGCCGGAGATGCTGGATGAACTGCTCCGCCAGCCGCGACAAGGGCCGGTCGGCGCCATGGACCGCTTCCAGGGTGACCGGCATGGCGGGCAGGAAGGGCCGGACCACCACTCCGGGAAACAGCGCCTCGAGGCCGGAATGCGGGTCGACAATGGCCATGCCCGCCCCTTCGCTGACCATCGACCACGCATTCACGATCAACCCAACCTCGATGGCCGGTGGCCTGGAAAGCCGGGCCCCGGCGAGCAGGGCGTTGATGACCGGGGCGAGCCCCTGGCTGCTGGTGTAGGTGATCATCGGCTCGGCCACGAGGTCCTCCATCCGCAGGCTGTTCCGGGCACAGAGCGGGTGGCCGCGCCGCAGCAGGCAGACCAGGTCGCGCCGGGCCATGGCCCGCGCCGCCACGCGCGGATGTTCCGGCAACAGGAAGCCGAAGCCGAGATCGGCGGCACCGCTGGCGACCTGTTCGATCATCTCGCGGCGGTTGCGCACCTCGAAGCACATGGTGACCTGCGGGCGCCCGGCCCTGAAGGCGCCGATGGCGGCGGGCAGCAGGGACATGCCCAGGGCCGGGATGGCCACCACATGCAGCGCGCCCAGCCGCGCCTCGCCCAGCCCGGCGATCATGCGCCCCACCGCCGCCACCCGGTCGAAGATCGGGGCTATTTCCGCATGGAGGGTGCGCGCCTCCGGCGTCGGCTCCAGCCGGCCCCGCACCCGGTTGAACAGGCGGAAGCGGAGTTGGTCCTCGGCATGGCGCAACACGGCGGTGACGGCGGGCTGGGAGACGTGCAGCAGGCGCGCCGCGCCCGTTACCGACCCGGTCTCCATGATCGCGCGAAATACTTCCATCTGCCGCAGATTCATGGAGGGGAGTGCATACCGTTCGGCGCCGGCGCGCAAGCCGCCGGATGGCAACCGCATCGTCCCGCAGGCCAGGCCATGCTGCGGACGGCGGCGCCGCCCAGCAAGGCGCGGTGTGCCCATGGCCCCGATCTGCGCGGCTGCTTCCTGGCCGCGGGAACCGGGGAA
>JAQGHX010000085.1 GCA_028288745.1 Roseomonas sp.
CTTCCAGAAAACCTGATGCGATTTTAAAAGAACCACCGAAGCACCGCTCCAGTCCAACCAACCTAGCGGAGACAAACTTTTAAGTCAACCACTATTTTAGCTTTATTTGAAAGGCACTTCGTTTTACTTGCCGCCAACCGGTCACTTGGTGGCGGGGAGCGGTATTTACTCAGCGGAAGGCGCTCCGTCAACACTCCCCCGCAAAGAATCTGCGACATGCCTGAAACCAGTCCGTCACATGTCGGCGGCCCCTGCCGGCAGCCAGACGCGGAATACCGCCCCCTGCCCTTCCTCGCTCTCGATCACCAGTTGCCCGCGGTGCCGGTTGACGATGTGCTTGACGATCGCGAGCCCCAGCCCGGTGCCGCCCGCCACCCGCGATCGGCCTTTGTCCACGCGGTAGAAGCGTTCCGTCAGGCGCGGGATATGCTCGCGGGCGACGCCGGGCCCGTCATCCGCCACCTCCAGCACCACGCCGGGACGAAGCCCCCCGACGCGCCGCACGGACAGCCGCACCTCGCCGCCCTGGTGGCCGTAGCGCACCGCGTTCTCCAGCAGGTTGCGCAGCACCTGGCCCAGTTGCTCGGCATCCGCGGGCATGGCCAGTGCCGACTCGTCCATCTCCATATGTAAGTGCACGTCGCGGGTGGCCAGGATGGGGCTCATCGCCTCCGCCTCCAGCCGCGCCAGCTCGGCCAGCTTCACGGTGCCGGTGGGCGCCTGGTGCTCCGACAGCTCGATGCGCGACAGGCCCAGCAGGTCGTCGATCAACCGCCGCATCCGCTCCGACTGCTCGGCCATGATGCCCAGGAAGCGGCGGCGCGCATCGGCGTCGTCCTCCGCTGGGCCGCGCAGCGTCTCGATGAAGCCGATCAGGCTGGCCAGCGGGGTGCGCAACTCGTGGCTGGCATTGGCGACGAAATCGGCCCGCATCCGCTCCACCGCGCGTTCCCGGGTGCGGTCCACCAGTTGCACCACCAGCCGGCCGCCATCGGCCAGCGGCGGGTCCAGCGGGATGACCTGCGCCGCCAGCTCACGCGCGATGGGAACGGGCAGCACCAGGTCCACGGTCTGCGCCACGCCCTCGGCCAGGGCACGGTCCACGGCGCCGGCCAGGGCGGGGTGGCGCAGCAGGGCCCCGATATCGCCCGGCAGCGGCCGCGCATCGGCATCCGGAATACCGAACAGCAGCCGCGCGGCGCGGTTGGACCGCAGGGGCGCGCGGTCCTCGCCCAGCACCAGCAGCGGGTCGGGCAGGCTTTGCAGAATGGCGGCATCGGCTCGGCGCAGGCGGCCCACCAGGGCGCTACGCTCGTCCAGGCTGCGGGCCAGCCGGGCGGTCGCGTCCGCGACATCCCGCATCAACGGCAGCATGGGCGGGCCGGGGGGCAGCGGCCCCTCCCCCTGGCCTTCGGAGGCGCGGCGCAACACGGTGGCCAGCCGCGCCAGGTTGCCCATCCAGACGGCCGAGACCATCACCGCCGCCACGGCGGAGCCCGCGGCCCCCAACAGCGCCAGCCCCGCCTCCAGCCGCCCCGCGACGCCGAAGGCCAGGAACATCGTCACCGGCGCCCCGCCGACCAGCAAAGCGGCGCCCGCCACCCGCCGCAAGGACAGGCCCGGCTTCTCGCCATCCGTCATGCCAACCCCGATCCCTCTTCGTCCCTCAGCTTATGGAAGGGGCCAGCCGATCAGCAAAGCGGTTCCGGCGGCGGCGGTCGCGTGTCGATTCGTGACAGGCGCCTCACAGCGCGCTTGAGAATTCCGGCGGCTGAGGGCGCGTCCGGGATTGTGTGCCTGCGCGGGGGTGGTGCTGGCCCGATGCAGGGACATCGGGCCAGGCCGCCGGCAAGGCTGGCGCGGAAAAAGACCGCCGCGGCCGACCCGCCAGGTTGCTCAAACGGGCTCTCAGAAGGCGGCCGTGCCCGGCAGTTCCGCCGGCTGCACCACCTGGCCCTCCAGGCCCGGCACCAGCGCGAAGACCGCCAGCGCCCGCTGCACCTGCCCGCCCGGCCCCAGCCGCAGCGCGCCGTCGGCGCCCAGAATCATCTCGCCCACCGGCATCTGCGGCACCATGTCGGGCTGGCCGCGCACCGCGCGCGCGGCGATGGCCGCCGCGTCATAAGCCACGCCCACGACGCGGGAGGGCTTCGCGCCGAAGGCGGATTCGAAGCGGCTGTCGAACTGCGCACGGGCCGAGGGGTCGGGCCCCGGATACCAGGCGCCGTTCAGCGCGGCTTCCTGCGCCAGCCCGGCATCCTGCCAGAGCACGGTGCCGGCCAGCTTCAGCGGCGGCGCCATGGCGCCACCCGCCACCAGCCCCGCCGCGAACTCGCGCACCCGCGCGCCGCCCTCGCCCAGGATCAGTACATCGGCCGCCGGCGTGCCGTCCTCGGCGGGCACCAGCTTCGTCGCCACGTCGCGCGCCGCCAGCCCCGGCGCCGCGGTGGCCGGATAGGTCAGGATCAGCGGCGGTGGCAGCCCGAGGTCGGAGGCGGCCGAGCGCAGCCCCGCCGCCAGCTGCTGCCCGAAGCCACCGGAGGGCGCCGCCAGGGCGAAGCGCTGCGCACCCTGCGCATGGGCCGCTGCAACCAGCCGGCGCATTTGCTGCGTGGGCGTGATGCCCAGCGGCCAGACCAGCGGCGCCGCCTGGTTCGCGTCATTGGTGAAGGGCAGCATCGGCACGGCGGCCGCGCGCGCCGGGATGGCCGCCGCCGATGTCTCGGCCGCCGTCAGCGGCCCGACCAATACCCGGGCGCCGGTGGCGATGGCCGCCCGCGCCGCCTCGGCCGCGCCCTGGGCGGTACCGCCGGTGTCGCGCGGCACGAATTCGAAGCCCGGCGCGCCCTGTTCGAACAGCGCCAGCTGCGCCGCGTTCAGCATCGATTGTCCCAGCGCCGCGTTGCCCCCGGTCAGCGGCAGCAGCAGCGCGACCTGGGTGCGGGGCGGCGGCGCGGGCGGCAGCAGGGCGCCGGCACCGGGCGCGATGGACCCGAAGCCGGGACCCGGGGCTTGCTGCGCGCAGGCCGAGAGCGCCACAAGGGCACCCAGGGTTAAGGCCACCCGGCGCGCCGTGCCCGCCGCCCTCGCCGCTGGCGGCGCGGCCACGGGGGCCGGCCCCGCGGTCCTCAATGGAGTAGCGTGAGATGCAACAGGACGAGCCCCGACAGGACCAACCACCGACCACGGAAACTGCAACGGAATTCTCCCCTCCACCGGGCGGGGAGCCCGGCTTGAAAGCCCAAGTCGATATCCAGCCGGGCCATGACGCGCCCGGCCTTATCCTGGTCTCGACACCGATCGGCAACCTCGGCGACCTGACCCCCCGCGCCCTGGCCACCCTCAGGGCGGCCGATGCGGTGCTGTGCGAGGATACCAGAGTTACCGCGCCCATGCTGACCCGTCATGGCGTTTCCGTCCCGCTGGTTCCGCTGCACGACCACAACGAGGACCAGGCCACCCCCCGCCTGCTGGCGCGGATGGCACGCGGTGAACGCCTCGCGCTGGTTTCGGATGCAGGCACGCCGCTGATGAGCGACCCGGGCTATCGCCTGGTGCGGGCGGCCATCGCCGCCGGCGTCACCATCTCCGCCGTGCCGGGGCCCAATGCGGCGGTGATGGCGCTGACCCTATCGGGCCTGCCGCCGCATCCCTTCCTGTTCATGGGCTTCCTGGCCCCCCGCGCCGCCGCCCGCGCGGCCGAGCTGGCCAGGATCCGCGCCGCCGAACGCGCCGGGCTCTCGGCCACCCTGGTCTTCTACGAGGCCCCCCACCGGCTGGCCGAGACCCTGGCGGCCCTGGCCGAGGCGCTCGGCCCCCGCCCGGCCGCCGTGACGCGCGAACTGACCAAGCGGTTCGAGGAAGTGCGGCGCGGCCCGCTGCCGGAACTCGCCGCGCATTACGCCACCCACGCGGCACGCGGCGAGATCGCCCTGGTGGTGGGGCCGCCGGAAGACGAGGCCCCCGCCGGGGAAGTGGAACTCGACACCCGCCTGCGCGCGGCGCTCGCCACCGGCGATAGTCTGCGCGACGCGGCGGCGCTGGTGGCTGCCGCCACCGGCCTGCCGCGCAAGCAGGTCTATGCGCGGGCATTGGAATTGCGGGAGGAGGAAGGCTGAGGGGCGCGAAGCGGGCATTCCACCGCGCCCGCTCCGGCCGCGGCCCGCCGGAGGTTTGAAGGCACCGCCCCCGGCAGCGGATGCGCAGGCGGTCCTCCGGGCGGCTCGCGCAGCCCCTGGCCTGAAAGGGCCAGGAACGCTTCCCCCGGCGGGCCGCGATGGCGCGAGCGGGGCCATTCCGGCCGGGCTGTCGCCTTGCCACCGCCCCGCCCCCGCTTTACCCAGGCCACAGCACGCCAAGGAGCAGCCCGGGGCATGGACACGACGCCGCGCGCGATCGGGACGCCGATCGTCATCTTTTCCTTCGATCGCCCGCAATACCTGCGCCGCTTCTGCGAATCGCTGAAGGCGCAGCAGGGCGTCATGCTGGACGAGAGCCGCATCTTCCTGCTGCAGGACGGTGCCGTCTCCCCCCGCACCGGCGTCCGCTACGCGGAGGACGCGGCGGTGGCCCAGAGCATCGCCGCCTTCCGCGAGATCTTCCCCCAGGGGCAGGTGCTGGCGAGCCCCGATAACCTGGGCATCGCCTTCAACATCCGCCGGGGCGAGGCGCTGGCCTTCGAGACGCTGGATGCCGAGCTGGGCTATTTCTTCGAGGACGACCTGGAACTCGGCCCCGCCTACCTGCTGATGATGGAGCGGCTGCGCGACGCGCTGGCCGAGCGCCGGGAGGTCGGTTACTTCGCTGTCTATGGCGAGCACCGCTCGAAGAGCAACCCGGACGCGCCGCGGCTGGTGGGGCTCGACCACCACTGGGGCTTCGCCCTGCGGCGGGATGCCTGGCGCCGCATCGGCGAATGGCTGGCGCCGTATTTCGAGATCCTGGGGCGCATGGACTACGCCCACCGCAACCACCTCGCCATCTACCAATTCCTGCAAGGGCAGGAGATGGCGATCGACCGCTCATCCCAGGACGCGCTGAAGGCGGTGGCCGCCGCGCGGCTCGGCATTGTGCGCGTCATGACCGATGTCTGCTTCGGCCGCTATATCGGTGAGAAAGGCGCCTCCTTCAACGAGGCCCGCTTCCGGGAACTGGGCTACGACCGCACCGACATGGTCGGGCGCACCGACATCGCCCTGCCCGCACTGTCGCGGGACCGCGCCCAGGCGATCCTGGCGGGGCAGCAGGAACGCTTCCGCACCTTCCGCCAGCGTGACTTCGACGGCTTCCTCTCCCGCTACGCCCTGCGGCACTGGGACCCGGACCGCGCGCCGCGCCGCGACGACGTGGACGGGCTGTTCCGCCTGCTGCTGGACCGCCTGCCGGAAGGCGAGCACATCTACCGGCAATATGCCGGGCAGGGCACGTTGCGGGAACTGCGCGCCGTGATCTTCAACAGCCGCGAGTTCCGCAGCCGCAGCGGGCGCCGCTGAGGCGCCGGGCAACGGCGGGCCCAGGCCAGCGCCGGACCGGCCGGTTCAGCGCAGCAGCACGGGCAGCATCAGGTCCAGCCGGATGCGTCCTTCCCAGGTTGCCACCAGCCGCCCCCCGGGGGACCATTCCAGGTAGCCCTCGTCCAGGCAGGCGGCCAGCATGGCGGGGTCCAGCGCATCGGCCAGCGCCACGCCGGTGCGGCGTTGCAGGCGGGCGGGGTCGATACCCTCAGCCAGCCGCAGCCCCATCAGCAGGGCCTCGCGGGCGCGGTCGCGGGCGCTGAGGCTTTCCTCATGCGTCACGGCGTGGCCATCGGCCTCGACCCTGGCCAGCCAGGCCTCCGGGCCGCGATGGCGGCGGGCGGCCAGCAGATCCCCGCCCAGCAGCAGCCGCTGGTGCGCGCCGGCACCGATGCCGATGTAGTCGCCGTACCGCCAGTAGGCCAGGTTGTGCCGGCTCTCCGCGCCCGGCCTGGCGTAGTTCGAGACCTCGTAGGGCGCGAGGCCGAAGCGCGCGGCTTCCTCGCCGGTGGCGAAGTACAGCTCGGCGGCGTCGTCATCCGCCGGCAGGGCGAAGGCGCCGCGCGCGTGCTCGGTGGCGAAGCGCGTGCCGGGCTCGATGGTCAACTGGTAGAGCGAGAGGTGATCGGCCGCCAGCGCCAGGGCACGCTTCAGCTCAGCCCGCCATTCCGGCAGCTGCTGCCCTGGCCGGGCGTAGATCAAGTCGAAGGACAGGCGCGGGAACAGCGCCCGCGCCACCTCCAGCGCCGCGATGGCCTGCCCGGCGCTGTGCCTGCGGCCGAGGAAGCCCAGCGAGGCATCGTCCAGCGCCTGCACGCCGAGGCTGGCGCGGTTCACTCCCGCCGCGCGGAACTCGGCCAGCTTCGCGGCCTCCACGCTGGTGGGGTTGGCCTCCAGCGTGATCTCGATATCCGGCATGGGGTCGAACAACCGGCCGGCATCGGCGATGATGTCGGCCACCACCTGGGGCGGCATCAGGCTGGGGGTGCCGCCGCCGAAGAAAATCGAGGCCAGCGGCCTGCGGGTGCCGGGCGCGTCGGCCTCGATCCGCGCGGCCTCGCGCGCCAGTTCGCGGCGCAGGGCGGCGCCGAAGCGGGCGGTATCCACGCTCTCGCGCACATGACTGTTGAAGTCGCAATACGGGCACTTGGCGGCGCAGAAGGGCCAATGCACGTAAAGGGCGAGGGGTTCGGTCATGCTGGCCGGGATATGCGCATGCGCGGCCGCGAAGTCGAGCGGCGCGAAGGCTCCGGCCCCGCGCGTGGCCGGGGCTTGCCCTGCGCTACGGGACGGTCAGGTTATGGGCCAGTCAGGCTACGTGTCTGTCAGGCGCACCGGCCCGGCATGGCCTACTCGGCCGGCGCCAGGCTCTTGATCAGCTCGAACACCCGTTTGCGCACGGCGGGCTCGCCGATGCGGTAATAGGCGCGCACCAGTTCCAGCGTCTCGCGCCGGTGCAGGGTGTCGTCCTCGAAGCCTTCCTGCTGCTCCGCGAAGCCGCCCATGCGCGGCCGGGTCATGCCGCCGCCGTTGCCGGGGACGCCTGGCATGTCATCGAAGAAGAAGCCGATCGGCACATCCAGCACGCGCGAGAGGTCGAACAGCCGGCTGGCGCCGATCCGGTTCACGCCGCGTTCGTATTTCTGCACCTGCTGGAAGGTCAGGCCGAGAGCCTCACCGAGCTTTTCCTGGCTCAGCCCGAGCAAGGTCCGGCGCAGCCGCACCCGGCTGCCGACATGGGTGTCGATCGGGCTGGGCCGGTGTTCTTTCTCGGTGCGCTCGGCGACCTCGGCATTAGCCATTCTCATTCACCTTTCGGTCGATCGGGGTCGCGCGAGGCAACGGATCAGGCGTCCTGACTTAGGCCAACACTTAGGCAGATGGAAACAATGCGTCAACTCTTTCGAGAATTTATCAAAAAAGACACACGCATCACCGGCCGCGATTCCGGCTGCCCCAGGCCCCGCCCAGCAGCGCCGCAGCGGCGAGAAGCCCTGGCACCCCAAGGCCGAACCGGGAGAATGGGGTCGGCGGCAGCGCGGCGGGCAGGGCCGAGACGACGGAACCCATCTGGCCGAGCGCCAACTCTGCTGCAACCCTTCCGTGTGCATCGAACACCGCGGATACACCGGTTTGCGCCGCCCGCGCCAAAGGTAGTCCTTCCTCCACCGCGCGCAACCGCGCGGCGGCCAGATGCTGGAAGGGGCCGGCCGAGTAGCCGAACCAGGCATCATTGGTGATGTTCAGCAGCCATTGCGGCCGGGTGGCCGGCACCACGGCGCCGGGGAAGATGACCTCGTAGCAGATCAAGGGGCTGAAGGCGGGCAGGCCGGGCACCGTCATCGCCACCGCGCCGGGGCCGCCGGAGAAATCCAGCCCCCCCTGCACCATCCGGATCGGCACCAGTCCGCGCAACGGCATGTATTCGCCGAAGGGAACCAGGTGCGCCTTGTCGTAGGTGCCGAGCAGCGATGCGTCCGGCCCTATGGCGGAGAGGCTGTTGAACACCTGCCGCGCCCGCCCGTCCGGGGCCCATTCGGCCCGCACCGAGCCGGCCAGCAGCACCCCGCCGGGCGGCAGCGTCCCGGCGGCATAGCGGCGGGCATCCTGGTCGTTGGGCAGCAGGAAGGGGCATGCGGTCTCCGGCCAGATCACCGCCAGCGGAACGCCGGCTGGGGCGGTGGCCACGCCCTCCCGCGTCAGGTCCAGATAACGGCGGAAGATCGGCCAGCGCATGTCCTCGCGCCACTTGGCCTCCTGCTGCACATTGCCCTGCACCAGCAGCAGGTTGACCCCCGGCGGCGCGGGCTCGGGCTGGGCCAGTCGCCAGGCGCCGAGGCCGCCCAGCGCCAGCAGGGCCACCGCGCCCCCCGCCAGCGCCCGCCGCCCTAGCGCCGGCAGCCCGGCCAGCAGCATCGTCGCCAGCGAGAGTCCGTGCACCCCCACCAGCGCCGCGCCCTGCAACGGCAGCGCGTCGAAGGCCCAGACGGTGCCGGTCAGGTTCCAGGGGAAGCCGGTGAAGAGAAAGCCGCGCAGCAGTTCCATCGCCACCCAGGCACCGGCCAGCGCCAGCCAGCGCGGCCAGCCCGGCGCCGCGAACCAGGCAATGATGGCCGCCAGCGCGATGTAGATGGCCAGCGGCACCGCCAGCGCCGGCACCGCGATGGGCACCAGCCAGCCCCAGCGCCAGGGGTCCGTCAGCAGGGCATGGCTGATCCAGTAGAGCCCCGCGACATGGTGCCCCATGCCCCAGGCCAGCCCCAGCGCACCCGCGCGTTTCCAGCTTCCCGCGCTGTCCAGCAAGGCCAGCAGGCCGGGAATGGCCAACAACAGCACCGGCACCACAAAGAGCGGAGGCAGCGCGAGGGCCCCCAGGACCCCCAGGCCGAAAGCGGCGAAGACCGCATGTCGGCCAGTCAGGCGCCGCAGCGCCGGCAGAATGGAAAACGTCACGGGATGAGGGGTTCCGCTGCTGGAAGGGCAACCTTGATGGGGCGGAAGGTGCCGGGCGGCAAGGCCGGGCCAAAGAGGGCTCCGCCCTCTCTGGACACACCCGCTGGGGTGATGAGATCACCCCGGACCCCGCTGTCAGTTTCTAGATTTAGGTTTGGGTGCGAGGGAGGGCTATGCCCTCTCGACTGACAGTTCAGCCCGCATGGCCATTTATTGAGAATTTTAAACAGCGCCGCTGCCTGGACCTGAAAGCCAAACCCGAAGCGGGGTCCGGGGTGGACTTTCCACCCCGGCCTCCTGCTTATTCCGCCGCCACTTTCGCCGCCATCACCCCTGGCCGGCGCACCCGCAGCCGGCGGATACGGCGCGGGTCCGCTTCCAGCACACGGAATTCCAGTCCCGAGCTGTGGGAGACCAGTTCTCCCTTGGCCGGCACGCGCCCGGCCAAGGTGAAGACCAGTCCGCCCACAGTATCGATATCCTGGTCGCGTTCCTCATCCGTCAGCACGGTGCCCAGGCGCTCCTCGAACAACTCGATGGGCGTGCGCGCATCCAGGTCGATCAGCCCGTCAGGCCGTTCGACGATCTGGGGCGGGCGGTCCTCGTCATGCTCGTCGCTGATGTCGCCGACGATGGTCTCCACCAGGTCCTCGATGGTCACGAGGCCGTCGATGCCGCCATATTCGTCCACCACCAGCGCCAAGTGCATCCGCGCCTGCCGCATCTGCAGCAGCAGGTCCAGCACCGGGACGGAGGGCACGACGAAGAGCGGCCGCCGCAGCACGGCCGCCATGCTGAACGGCGCCTCGCGGCCCACGCTCGCGAAGACGTCCTTGATGTGCACCATGCCGACGACCTCGTCCAACTGCTCCCGGTAGACCGGGAAGCGGCTGTGGCCCTCGCGCTGAATCAGGCGGACGGCCTGTTCCAGCGTCAGGTCCTCAGGCATCGCCACGATATCGGCGCGCGGCACCATGACGTCGGCGGCGGTCTTGCCGCGCAGCTTCAGCACATTGGTCAGCAACGCGCGTTCCTGCGCGTCCAGTTCCTGCCCCGGCAGGGCGCCGCCGTCGGAGCCGTTGTATTCGCGGCCCTCGACGAGCGCTTCCATCTGGCCGCGCACGCTGTCGGAACTCTTCTTGCGCAGCAGGCTCTGCAGCCGCCACAGCAGGCCGTCCCGGGATTCGCTGCCGCTCATGTCACGCCCCGCCATGGGTTGGGCAGGTTCAGGCGGCGCATGATGCGCGCCTCCGCCTGCTCCATGCGCCGGGCCTCGCCAGCCTGGAGGTGGTCGTGGCCCGCCAGGTGCAGCGTGCCATGCGCCACCAGATGCGCCAGATGCGCGCCCACCCGGCGTTTCGCGGCGCGGGCTTCCCGCCGCACCACGCCAAGCGCCAGCGCGATATCGCCCAGATGGCCCGGCATCTCGCCTGGGAAGGACAGCACGTTGGTGGGCTTGACCTTGCCGCGGTGGTCGGTGTTCAGCCGCTTCACGGCCGCGTCATCCGCCAGCAGGACCGTGAAGGCCCCCTGCCCGCCGCCGCCGGCTTCCGCCCAGGCGGCCAGCGCCGCGCGGCGCGCCATGTCCTCCACCCGTGGCACCGCCGCGCGCCATCCGGCCGCTGCGACGATCACCTCGATCTGCGGAGGTTCCACTTCCTCTTCGGAAAGCCCGACCGCGACACCGCGGCCGGGCGGACTACTTCCCGGTTCCATCATTCTCCTTCCTGCCACGGCGGACCGTTTCCGCTGTGGCACGCCCAGCACTCTCCGGGGGGAACCCCGCCCGGCCGCCCGCGCCCCGGTCCTGGGCGGCGCGCTCGTCGGCCCTGTTATACGCGGCCACAATCCGGCCTACCAGCGGATGCCGCACCACGTCCTGCTCGTTGAAGCGCGTGACGCCGATGCCGGACACGCTGTCCAGCACCGCCAGGGCCTCGACCAGTCCGGATTTCTGCCCGTTGGGCAGGTCGACCTGGGTGGGGTCGCCGGTGATCACCATCCGCGTCCCCTCCCCCATCCGGGTCAGGAACATTTTTATTTGCGCGGGCGTGGTGTTCTGCGCCTCGTCCAGGATGGCGAAGCAATGGGCAAGTGTGCGGCCGCGCATGAAGGCGAGCGGCGCGATCTCGATCTCGCCGCTGGTGATGCGGCGGGCCACCTGGTCGGCCGGCATCATGTCGTGCAGCGCGTCGTAGAGCGGGCGGAGGTAGGGGTCCACCTTCTCCTTCATGTCACCAGGCAGGAAGCCCAGGCGCTCGCCGGCCTCCACCGCCGGGCGGGACAGCACGATGCGGTCCACGCGCCCGGCCATCAGCAGCGCCACGCCCTGCGCCACCGCCAGATAGGTTTTGCCGGTGCCGGCGGGGCCGATGCCGAAGACCATCTCATGCCGGCCCAGCATCTCCATATACCCGCTCTGCGCCACGCTGCGCGGGGCGATAGCGCCCTTGCGGGTGCGGATGGCGGGCAGATCCGACAGCGGCAGGCGGGGCTCGGGGCTCTCCGCCGCCATGGCGGTGCGGGCGGCGCCCTCGGACAGGCGCAGCGCCGCCTCGACCTCGGCGATGCCGGTCGGCTCGCCACGCTCCAGCCGCTTCCACAGGGTCCGCAGCGCCGTCTCCACCACGCCCGAGGCCTCGGGCGAGCCGGTGATCGTCAGCCGGTTGCCGCGGCTGGCCAGCCGCACCCCCGCCCGTTGCTCGATCTGCGCCAGGTGCCGGTCGTGCTCGCCATAGAGCAGCGGCAGCAACGCGTTGTCGTCGAATTGCAGCGTGACGGTGCGGGCGGCGGAAACGGTGTCAGCCATCAACGGGCGATCCATGTTGCCGGCCGCCATGCTGCGCGGGTTGGCGCGCAGGGCGACCGGGGCGGCGGAAACGGAGCGGGGTACGGTCAAGCGCAGGCAAGCTCCTTCTGGTCCAGGAGGATGGCGGAGAGGGAATTCGGGAACCGCGCCGCCACCCGCACCCGCGCCGTCGTGCCGATCAGCGATAAAGGCCCGAGTGCGTGCACGGGTTGCAGCCAGGGCGTGCGGCCCATCACCTGGCCGGGATGGCGGCCAGGATTGGTGAACAGCACATCGCAGTCACGGTTCACGCAGGATTCGTTGAAATCGTCCTGCTGGCGGCGCAGCAGCGCCTGCAATTCCTGTAGCCGCGCGTCCTTCACGGCCTCGGCCACCTGCAGGGGCTGGCCCGCCGCGGGGGTGCCGGGGCGCTGCGAATACTTGAAGGAATAGGCCAGGGCGAAGCCGACGCGCCCGACCAGCGCCATCGTCGCCGCGTGGTCCTCGGCCTTCTCGCCCGGATGGCCCACGATGAAGTCGGAGGACAGGGCTATGTCCGGCCGCGCCTCACGCAGCGCATCAGTCACCCGGATGAAGTCGTCCACCTTGTGGCCCCGGTTCATCGCCTGGAGCACGCGGTCGGAACCGCTCTGCACCGGCAGGTGCAGGAAGGGCATCAGCTGCGGGATCTCGCCATGAGCACGGATCAGGGCGTCGTCCATGTCGCGAGGGTGGCTGGTGGTGTAGCGGATGCGCGGCAGGTCCGGCAGTTCCGCCAGGGCATAGAGCAGGCGCGAGAGGTTCCAGGTGGAGCCGTCCGGCGCCTCGCCATGCCAGGCATTCACGTTCTGGCCGAGCAGCGCGATCTCGCGCGCGCCACCCGCGACCAGGCCGCGCGCCTCGGCCATGATGGCGGCGACGGGGCGGCTGAACTCGGCGCCGCGGGTGTAGGGCACCACGCAGAACGAGCAGAACTTGTCGCAGCCCTCCTGGATGGTCAGGAAGGCAATTGGCCCCTGCCCCGCCCGCGGGGCGGGCAGCAGGTCGAATTTCTGTTCCACCGGGAAGTCGGTGTCGATCTGGGCGCCGGCGGCGCGGGCGGCGCGGGCCACCATTTCCGGCAGGCGGTGGTAGGTCTGCGGGCCGAGCACGATATCCACCCAGGGCGCGCGGGCGACGATCTCGCGGCCTTCCGCCTGGGCGACGCAGCCGGCCACGGCCACCACCATCTTGTGACCCGCCTCGGCCCTGGCCTCCTTCATCACCCGCAGCCGGCCGAGGTCGGAGAACACCTTCTCGGATGCCTTCTCGCGGATGTGGCAGGTATTGAGGATGACCATGTCGGCCTCCTCCGGCGTTTCGACCGGGCCATAGCCCAGCGGCGCCAGGACATCGGCCATGCGGCCGCTGTCATAGACGTTCATCTGGCAGCCGAAAGTGCGGATGAAGAGCCGCTTGCGGGGCGGGGTGGTCGGAATGGTCATGATCTGAGGAACCCTGGCGCAACGAAGCCCGGCACCGTGCCTGCGCCGGGGCCGCCCTGGCGCGGGGCGGCGGCGGGGGCCGATGTGCGGCGCACGGTGGCCGGGGTCAAGCGGAACTCGTCCCGGGAGACCGCCGCCGGATGTTCGAATCCGGTTGGTCCATTGTATCAGAGTTGTGGATCGGCGGGGGCCGGGTCAAGGCAAACCGGCGGAGAACATGCCGATCGCTGGAGCGGGTTCCGTTCGCAGGGCTCACTGCACCTGCTCCAGCATGTTGTTTCTTCGTGTGATTCACGCTTTGCGGTGATGCGCTTGAAGCGATCACGCTCTAACTCTTCATGGCCGCCGGCAGCGGGGCTGGCTGAGGCTTGGCGGGCCGGTTCTGCCGCAGGGTGGCGGCGCCCTCCGCCACCACGCCTTCCACCGCCGCCGACAGGGCCTTGCGGTTCGGGAAGGCGCGCGGGTCCAGGGGCTCGTGCAGCAGCACCGTCACCCGCCCGCCGAGCCGGCGCAGCAGCCGCCAGGAATGGCTGCCGATATCCATGTCGCCATACCAGGCGAAGACCGGCCGGTCCCGCCGCACCGCCGGCAGCCCCGCCAGGCGGTCATACACCACCGAGACGGGCTGCACCGCCGCGGCCATGTCCGCCACCGCCAGGAAGGAGGAACGGAAGGGCAGCACGCGCGCGCCGTCGTCGCTGGTGCCCTCGGGGAACAGGATCAGGCTGTCTCCGGCGGCCAGGCGGGCGCGCAGGCCGGCGGCTTCCTCCCCCGTGCGGGTACGGCTGCGGCTGACATAGACG
Organism: Roseomonas sp.; assembly: GCA_028288745.1. Lineage (GTDB taxonomy): Bacteria > Pseudomonadota > Alphaproteobacteria > Acetobacterales > Acetobacteraceae > Pseudoroseomonas. Next base: position 14,042 of record JAQGHX010000085.1, read on the forward strand.
GTGTGGCCCAGCTTCGCGATGAGGCTGACCCCCGGCCAGTTACGGACCTCGGCCTTGGAGACGAAGGGCGTCTGCAGCACCCCGCCCAGCACCAGGATATCGAGCCAGGAGGAGTGGTTGGAGAGGAACAGCACCGGCTTCGCCGCGTGGTCGGCGCGCTGGCCCACTACCCGCACCTCCAGCCCGATGATGCGGCAGAGCACCCGGTGGTACAGCCCGCCGAAACGCGCGTCGGCATGGCCGGGCAGCAGCACCAGCAACACCTGCACCGGCAGGCAGAGCAGGGTCCAGGCCAGTGTCGTCAGCAGCCGCCGCACCGCGCGGATCCGCCCGCCGGTCGCGACCGGCGAATCATCGGGCGGGCCCACCAGCAGCGGCCGGCGGCCGGAAGGGGCGTCCGGCGCAGCGGCATCCGTCGGGGGCAATTCTGTCGTGGGGCGGGCTTGGGCCGTCATGCCAGAGCGATACCGGAGCGAAGCCGGCCCGACAATGATGCCGCCACGCCTCCCCGCCGCGAAACCGGCCCCGACACGCGCGCAGGGCCGGCGCCAGCGGATGCCAGCGGGCGCGGCGCTGCGGGGGGCTCATGCCGGGCGCGGCGCATGGCTCGCCCGGCATCGTCCCAGGCGGGGCGGTGGGCGGTGGGCGGTAAAGCTGAAAGCGGGGGTTTGGGAGGGGCGCGGGAAATTCCGCCGGGCCCGCGTCGCGAAGGCCGGCTCAGGCCGCCTTCTGCCGCTCGAAATGGCGGAAATACTTGTCGGTCACACGCTCGGTCATCACCACCACGCAGACATCGGTGGTGTTGAACTGGTTGTCGATCACCGCGCCGTCGCCCACGAAGCCGCCCAGCCGCAGGTAGCCCTTCACCAGCGGCGGCAGGTCGGCCAGCGCGGCCCGGCGGTCGAGCGAGGCGGGGTCCATGCGGTCCATCCGCACGAAGCGGCCGGGCACCGCGTGGGGGCGCAGCCCCTCGGGTGCCAGGTGGTCGCTGTGCAGGTAGGTCAGCGGCACGGCCAGGGCATCGGGATCGGTGCCGGGCAGGCTGGCGCAGCCGAACATCACCTCGATATTGTGCTTCGCCACATAGGCGGCGATGCCGCCCCAGAGCAGTTGCATGGTCGGCCGGCCGCGATAAGCGGCATCGACGCAGGACCGCCCCAGTTCCAGCACCGGCCCCGGGCGGGAGAGCAGCGGCGCCAGGTCGTATTCACTGGCCGAGTAGAAGCCGCCCACCTTGGCGGCGGCCTGGCGGCGGATCAGCCGATAGGTGCCGACGACGGCGGCCACGCCCTCGCCCAGGTTGTGGTCCAGCACCAGCAGGTGGTCGGCCACGGGGTCGAAGGCATCGCTGTCGCGGCCGGCGGCGGCGGTGGCCGCGTCGGCATGGGCGCCCATTTCATCGTAGAAGATGCGGTAGCGCAGGGCCTGCGCCGCATCCACTTCCTCGGCTGAAGAAGCGATGCGGACCCCAAGATTGCCGGCCCGGAGCTCGCCGAAGCCGGCCTCGGGGTCGATCATGCCGCTTCTCCGCCTCCGGATTCGCCACCTCCCGCATCGCCCCGGGGCGCGGGGCGGCGGCCACGGCCGCGGGCGGGCTGGGCGGCATCGCCCGGCTGGCGGCGGCCGAACAGCTCCAGCCGGTGGCCGACCAGCTGGAAGCCCAGCCGGGCCGCGATAGCGCCGGCCAGCGCCTCGTGCTGCTCGTCCGAGAACTCGATCACGCGGCCGGTGTCGATATCGATCAGGTGGTAATGGTGGCCATGGTCGGTGGCCTCGTAGCGCGCGCGCCCCCCGCCGAAATCATGGCGCTCCAGGATGCCCTTCTCCTCCAGCAGCCGCACCGTGCGGTAGACGGTGGCGATGGAGACGCGGGCATCGAGCGCGAGCGCGCGGCGGTAGAGTTCCTCGACATCCGGGTGGTCGACGGCCTCGGACAGCACGCGCGCGATCAGCCGGCGCTGGCCGGTCATCTTCAGCCCTCGCTCGATGCAGAGGCGCTCGATCCGCATGGGGTCGGGCATGGGCTGGCCGGCCGGAGCGGCGGCGGCAGGATGGGAGGGGGCGGAGCGAGTATCCATGCGCGTGGTCGGAAGCTCTCCTGCGGCGGGGCCTTGCTTGGCCGCGTACGCCAACGGGTCTTTGCCACCCGCCCTTGCCATCATAATTCAGCCAAGGCAAGGCGCACCGCCCGCGTGCCCGCCGGGGCGGGACCGGGGCCGCCCGCCTCAGGCCGCGACGCGACGCTGACGCCCGCCACGCGGCTTGGTGCCGAGGCCGATCTTTTTGGCCAGCGTGGAACGATGCCTGGCATAGTTCGGCGCCACCATCGGATAGTCGGAGGCCAGTCCCCAACGCTCGCGGTACTGTTCAGGCGTCATGTCATACGCCGTCTTGAGGTGACGCTTCAGCATTTTCAGCTTTTTGCCGTCTTCAAGACAGATCAGGTAGTCGTCGGTGACGGATTTCTTCACGGGCACGGCGGGCTGCGGCCGCTCCGCGACCGGCGCAGGCGCAGGCACGGCGGCGCCGAGACCCGAAAGCGTGCGGTGCACCTGCTCGATCAGTGAGGGCACTTCCGTAAGCGCGACCGAATTGTTCGAGACGTGCGCGGCGACAATTTGCGCTGTTAGTTCCAGTAGTTCATGCCCGCCTTGTTCTTCGGCCATCACAGCGCCTTTTCATCATCTCTACATTTCGCCATGACCAGCGACTTGCCCGCCACGTTCGCGGCAACATATCTTTTCTTGCCAACGTCCCGCAACAGCGTTTCTGCAATCACTCGAATAAAAAGCGGCCCTTTACAAAATGCATCAAGAACAGAGCATGGATGAAACAGCGGACCGTCACCTCGACATCTCCGCCGAGACTTGCCCGATGACCTTCGTGCGGACGCGCTTGGCGCTGGACCGCATGGCGGCCGGGCAAGTGCTTGAAGTGTTGATGAAAGGTGAGGAACCGCGCCGCAATGTACCCCGCACCGCCCGCGAACAGGGCCATGCCGTGCTGTCGGCCCAGGAGGAACCGGGCGGGCTGACGCGGATCAGGCTGCGGAAAGGGGGTGCCTGAGCACGAGCGCGTCGGTGCCGTCCGCATAGTAACGGCGCCGTATTCCAACCTGTACGAAACCAGCGGCGCCGTAGAGCGCGCGGGCCGCGATATTCGCGTATGACACTTCCAGGAAGATTGCCTGAGCCCCCCGGGAAGCCGCCCCGGCGAGCGCCGCCGCGAGCAGCCGGGACGCCACGCCACGCCGGCGCGCGGCCGGCGCCACCGCCAGGGTCAGCACCTCCGCCTCCCCGGCCACGGCCCGGGCGAGGATGAAGCCCTGCCCCGCCAGTTGGAACCCGAAGCCACCCGCCATGCTCAGCATCAGCCCGATGGCATCCGGCCCCCAGGCCTCGGCGGGCGGAAAGGCGGCGGCATGCAGCGCCGCCAGGGCCACGCTCTCCGCTTCCAGGATGGGCGCGGGCACGGCATCGGGCCCGGCCATGGCCTTCAGCCCTGGCCGGGCAGGCGCACGGCTGGGGGCTCGACATACAGCGGCAGCGCCGCGAGCGGCGCCAGCCGCCCCATCAGGCGCAGCGCCGCCACCGCCGCCGCATCCGCCGCATCCGGCAGGCGATGCCCAGTATCGGCCGCCACGGTGCCACGCGCGGCCAGGGCGGCCAGCACCACCTCCACCGCGTCGCCGGCGAGCGCCAGCGGCGTGTCGCAGGGCGGCAGGTCTTCCGGTGCCAGGGATTCCGGGGGGCCTTCGGATGCCTCGGCACCGGGGCGGAAGCGTTCCAGCAGCACCCGGCCGCGCCGCGTGTCGATGACGGTCCAGACGGTATGGGTGCGGCGCAGGTCCGCCGGCAGGCCGGCCGCCAGGGCCTCGCCGCTGGTCACGCCGATGGCGGGGCGGCCGATGGCCAGCGCGATGCCCTGCGCCAGCGCCAGCGCGGCGCGCAGCCCGGTGAAGCCGCCCGGCCCCACCACCGCCGCGACCGCATCCAGGTCCGGTGCGCGCAGCCCTGCCTTGGCCAGGACATCCCGCGCCAGCCCGGGCAGGATGGTGGGCTGGCCGCGCGCGCCATCCGTCGCCGCGCGCGCCAGCACGCGCCCATCCGCCCATACCGCCGCCGAGGCCCGTGCCAGGGCGCCATCCACCGCCAGGATCCGCATGGCGCGCCATAGGCCGGGCCGCCCCGCGAGTCCACCACGGCCCCGCTCCGGCCACGGGCCTGGACCGGACTTCCTTTCGGGTGCTGGATGGCGGGACCACAAGGGAACACCACACCATGCTCCGCCGCCTGCTGCTCTCGGCCGCCACCGCCGCCCTGCTCTTCGCCGCGCCCGGCCTGGCGGCGGCGCAGCAGCGCGGCATCACCGTCGCCTCCACGACCTCCACCGAGCAATCCGGCCTGTTCGGCCATATTCTGCCGGCCGTCACCAAGGCCACCGGCATCGCCGTGCGGGTGGTGGCGCTGGGTACCGGGCAGGCGCTGGATGTCGGCCGGCGGGGCGATGCCGATGTGGTCTTCGTCCATGACCGCGGGGCCGAGATGAAGTTCCTGGCCGAGGGGTTCGCCACCCGCCGGTACCCTGTGATGTACAATGACTTCATCCTGGCCGGCCCGGCGGCCGACCCCGCCGGGGCCAGGGGCCATGATATCGTGGCCGCCCTGCGGGCCGTCGCCGCCAAGGCCGCGCCCTTCATCTCGCGCGGCGACCGTTCCGGCACCCATTCGGCGGAGTTGCGGCTCTGGCAGTTGGCGGGCATCGACCCGAATACGGGACAGGGCGATTGGTACCGCGAGATCGGCCAGGGCATGGGCCCGGCGCTGAACACCGCCGCGGCGTCCGCCGCCTATCTGCTCAGCGACCGGGGCACCTGGATCAGCTTCCGCAACCGCCGCGACCTGGCGGTGCTGACCGAGGGCGATCACCGGCTATTCAACCAGTATGGCGTGATGCTGGTGAATCCGGCCCGCCACAGCCATGTGAAGGTGGCCGAAGGGCAGGCCTTCATCGACTGGCTGGTTTCGGCCGATGGGCAGGCCAGCATCGCCGCCTACCAGATCGATGGCGAGCAGTTGTTCTTCCCGAACGCCAACGACCCGAACGGCTGACCGCAGGGCGCGGGCCGGCAGGCGCCCCGCCCTGGGTCCGGGGAAACCCCCGGCCGGTCGCCGCGCCTCAGAGCCGCACGGCGCCGGAGGAGAACGCGGCCTCGGAGGGCTTCTGCACTTCAAGGTCCAGCACCAGGGCGGCGGCGATGGCGATCAGCACGGCGGCCAGCAGGCCACTGATAAAAGCTTTCATGGCGGGATACCTCTTCTCCAGCCCAGGCTATGAGGGCACCGCGCCGTTTCGCAAGAGGCGTTCGGCCTCGGCCAGTTCCTCCGGCGTATTGGCATTGAAGAAAGGGTCGCGGGGCGTGGCCGGCCACTCAGCGGCGGCGCAGCCGAAGCGGGCGGTCCAGCGGTCGATCTTGCGCTCGCCGGCTTCCAGCGCCGCGCGCAACTCGCTCCGCAGCGCCACCGGCCAGAGGCCGACCGGCGGGTGCGACCAGCCGCCGGACCGCGCACAGGCCATCGGCACGCCTTCTCCCAGCCGCGCCGCGTGCAGCCGCACCACCAGGTCCACCGGGATGAAGGGCGAGTCGCCTGGGACCGACACCACCCAGGGCAGGTCCGGCCGCTGCTCCGCGGCCCAGTCCAGCGCCGCCAGTACGCCCGCCAGGGGGCCGGGATAACCGGGCAGCCCATCCGCCACCACCGGCAGGCCGAAACCGGCGAACCGCGCGGCCGCGCCATTGGCGTTCAGCAGCAGGGCCGCCACCTGCGGGCGCAGCCGGTGCAGCACATGCGCCAGCAGCGGCTGCCCGCCCAGGTCACGCAACGGCTTGTCCCCGCCGCCCATCCGCCGCGCCAGCCCGCCGGCCAGGATGACGCCCAGCGTCGCGCCCGGCTCACGCATCGCGGCTGTTCTTGCGCCAGTGCCTGGCGCTTTCTTCCTCGACGTAGTTCAGGTCGGCATCGAAGACGATGCGCTCCTCCCCCGCCAGCGCGGTGAAGCGGCGGCCCTTGCAGCGGCCGATCAGCGTCAGTCCCACCTCCCGCGCCAGTTCCACCCCCCAGGCGGTGAAGCCCGAGCGCGAGACCAGGACAGGGATGCCCATCCGCACTGTCTTGATCACCATCTCCGAGGTCAGGCGGCCGGTGGTGTAGAAAATTTTGTCGGCACCGGTCTCGCCCTCGCGGAACATCCAGCCGGCGATCTTGTCCACCGCGTTGTGGCGGCCGACATCCTCCATATAGACCACGGGCTCGTCCCGTAGGCACAGCGCGCAGCCATGGATGGCGCCGGCCTCCAGATACAGCGTCGGCAGCGTGTTGATGCGGTGCAGCAGGCGGTACAGCCAGGAGGTCCGTATCTCGGCCTCCACCGGCAGCCGCACCTGAGCGAAATTCTCCATCAGGTCGCCAAAGGCGGTGCCCTGGGCACAGCCCGAGGTCAGCGTCTTCTTCTTCAGCTTCTGCTCGAAATCCGTTTTCCGTGCCGTGCGCACCACCACCACGCCGAGATCCTCGTCGTGATCCACACCAGTGATCTCGTCATCCATGCGCAGCATGTTCTGGTTCAGCAGATAGCCCAGCGCCAGATCCTCCGGCCGGTCGGCGATCGTCATCATCGTGACGATCTCCTGCCCGTTCAGGTACAGCGTCAAAGGACGCTCCACCGTCACGCTGGCCTCGATGGCGGCCCCGGTCTGGTCGACACCTGTGACGCGCCGCGTCAGCCGGGGATCGGAAGGGTCGGGACGGACGCGGAGGAAGGGGAATTCATCGGGCATGGGTGAGGCGAGAGATGCGCCTCTCCGCCCGGCGGCTCAAGGGGGGGTGCAGGGCGGGCCAAAGAGGACGCTGCCCTCTCTGGACACTCCCGCCGGGGTGGAAAGTCCACCCCGGACCCCGCTGTGAGTTTCGGCAGGGGCCAAAAGGCCAAGCGCTGCGCCGCTTCAGATTTTCATAGAGGCCGCGTGGGCTGAAACAGCAGTCGGCGGAGGGCATAGCCCTCCGTCGTGTCCGAACACCTTGGCTTAACTGGCAGCGGGGTCTGGGGTGATCTCATCACCCCAGCGGGGTCCAGGGGCGGCGCCCCTGACCTGCCCCCAGCTCAGTAGCGGTATTCTTCGTGCTTGAACGGCCCGCTCGGCGGCACGCCGATGTATTCGGCCTGTGCGGGCGAAAGCTGGGTCAGCACCGCGCCGACCTTGGCGAGGTGCAGCGCCGCGACCTTTTCGTCCAGCTTCTTCGGCAGGGTATAGACCTTGCGCTCATAGGCCTTGGTGTTGGTCCAGAGTTCGATCTGTGCCAGCACCTGGTTGCTGAAGCTGGCGGACATCACGAAGCTCGGATGGCCAGTGGCGTTACCCAGGTTCACCAAGCGTCCTTCGGACAGCACGATCAGGCGCTTGCTGTCGGGGAAGACCACTTCGTCGACCTGCGGCTTGATGTTGTCCCAGACGTAGTTGCGCAGGGCGCCGATCTGGATCTCGCTGTCGAAGTGGCCGATGTTGCAGACGATGGCGCGGTTCTTCATCGCGCGCATGTGGTCCAGCGTGATCACGTCGATATTGCCGGTGGCGGTCACGAAGATATCGCCGCGCGGCGCGGCGTTCTCCATGGTCACGACCTCGTAGCCTTCCATCGCGGCCTGCAGGGCGCAGATCGGGTCGGCCTCGGTCACCAGCACGCGGCAGCCGGCGTTGCGCAGCGAGGCGGCGGAGCCCTTGCCCACGTCGCCAAAGCCGGCGACGACGGCGATCTTGCCGGCCATCATCACGTCGGTGCCGCGGCGGATGGCGTCCACCAGCGACTCACGGCAGCCATACAGGTTGTCGAACTTGGACTTGGTGACGCTGTCGTTCACGTTGATGGCCGGCACCTTCAGCGTGCCCTTCTTCACCATGTCCCACAGGCGGTGGACACCGGTGGTGGTCTCTTCCGACAGGCCGCGGACATCGTCCAGCAGTTCGGGGAACTTGTCGTGGACCACGGTGGTGAGATCACCGCCGTCATCCAGGATCATGTTGATCTTCCAGCCATCGGGGCCGCGCACGGTCTGGTCGATGCACCACCAGAACTCTTCTTCCGACAGGCCCTTCCAGGCGAAGACGGGGATGCCGGCGGCGGCGATGGCGGCGGCCGCGTGGTCCTGGGTCGAGAAGATGTTGCAGGAGGACCAGCGCACCTCGGCGCCGAGAGCCGTCAGCGTCTCGATCAGCACGGCGGTCTGGATGGTCATGTGCAGGGAGCCGGCGATGCGGGCACCCTTCAGCGGCTGGCTGGGGCCGTATTCGGCGCGCAACGCCATCAGGCCGGGCATCTCGTCCTCGGCCATCGAGATCTCCTTGCGGCCCCAGGCGGCCAGGGAGATGTCCTTAACCTTGTAGTCGGAAAATGCGGCGTCGGTCATGGCGGTGGCCCCGTTCGGATTCGGGGCCCGGCCTAACACGCCCGGCCGGCGAAGGCCAGCAATGCCCGATATGTATCAGGATATCTTTATGTGTTTTCAACCGCGGCGTCTCAGGCCAAGCGGTTCAGCAGGGCTGCCGGGCAGCGCCGCGCCCGGCCGCGCGGCCCGCCACGGCAGGCTATGCATCCGGGCGGCGGCATCGGCGGCGGCCGGGGCCGCTCACCCGGCCTCGAAGCCCATCACCAGTTCCTGGATGCGCTGCGGGTCGCTCTGCTCCATGACCCGGCGCGCGAAGCGGGCGCAGTCGTCGATCTTCAGGCTGCGCACCATCTGCTTCACGCGCGGAATGGCGCTGGCGTTCATCGACAGCGCGCGGATGCCGAGCCCCAGCAGCAGCGGCACCAGCCGGGGGTTGCCCGCCATCTCGCCACAGACGGAGACCGGCATGCGCAGCCGCAGCGCAGCCTCGGTCGCGAACTGCACCAGCCGCAGCACGGCGGGGTGCAGCGGGTCGTACAGGTGCGCGACCTCCGCCTCCGCCCGGTCCACCGCCAGGGTGTACATGGCCAGGTCATTGGTGCCGATGGCGAAGAAATCGGCTTCCAGCGCGATGGCATCGGCGGCGAGGGCCGCCCCCGGCGTCTCGATCATGGCGCCCAGCAGGGGGGGCTTGTCAGGCAAGGCGACGCCCTTGCGGCGCAGGCGGCGCTGCACGCGCTCATAGATTTCGCGCGCCTGCTTCACCTCGGCCGGCACCGTGACCATGGGCAGCAGGATGCGGATCTGCCCCTGGGCGGTATCGGCCCCCGCCACGCGCAGGATGGCGGCGAACTGCGCCTCCAGCAGCTCAGGCCGCTTCAGCAGCATGCGGATGCCACGCAGCCCCAGCGCCGGGTTCGGGCCGGCATGGAAGGGCCCGATGCCTTCCGCCAGCGCCTCCATGTCCTTCTCGCCGCCCCAGTCCAGCACGCGGATGGTGACGGTATCGCCCGCCAGCGCCTCGACCACCTGGGTATAGGCGGCGATCTGGGCCTCCTCGTCCGGCAGGTCCTCGCGGTTCATGAACAGGAATTCGGTACGCAGCAGCCCGATGCCCTGGGCGCCGGCCTGGGCGATCAGCGGCAGCTCGGCCGGGATCTCCAGGTTGGCCTGAAGCTCCACCTCCTCGCCATCCAGGGTCACGGCGGGCAGGCGGCGCAGCTTGGCCAACCGCGCCTTCTCCTTGGCATAGGCGGCCAGGGCGTCGCGCCCCGTCTCCAGGGCCGCTTGGCCGGGGCGCAGCACGATGGTGCCGAGGCCGCCATCCAGCACTGCCTGGTCGCCCCGCGCGGCGGCCTCGGTCAGGCCAGGGCAGGCCAGCACGCTGGGGATGCCCAGCGCACGCAGCATGATGGCGGTATGGCCATCGGCTCCGCCCTCCTCGGTCGCGACGCCGGCGATCCGGGTCGGGTCCAGCAGCGCGGCATCGGCGGGGGTCAGCTCCTCGGCTACCAGGATGGCGCCGGCCGGCACGCCCTTCAGGCTGCGGAACGGGGTCGCGGTCAGGTTGCGGGTCAGGCGGCGGGCGATCTCGCGCACCTCGCCGGCGCGGCGGCGCAGGCCGGCCTTGTCATCATCCTTGGCGGCCAGGATGATCGTGGCGATGGCCTCGGCCTCATCTTGCACGGCGGTCTCGGCGGCGAGCAGCTCATCGCCGATGCGGCGGCGGGCACCGCGGATCAGGCGGCTGTCGCCCAGCATCATCGCATAGGCATCGAGCAGGGGTTCCAGTTCCTCCTGCGCTTCCTCGGGCAGCACACCGAGCCGCGCCTTCAGCTTGGAGACCTGCTTGCGGCTGGCGGCGACGGCGGCGGCCAGGCGCTGGCGCTCGCTTTCCACCTTCCCGGCATCCACGGTCCGGCGGGGCGCCTCGGCCTGCACCTCGCTGGTGTCGAACACCGCGCCGATGGCGACACCGGGCGCGATGGCGATGCCCTTGATAACCGTCTCGCGCGTGCGCCGCGCGGCGGATTTCCTGGCCCCCTCGGCGGCCTTGCTCTCGCTTGTCCGGCTACCGTCAGTCTTCATGGAACCCGGCCTCGATCAGGCCGGCCACAGCATCGAGGGCTTCCTTGGCGTCCCAGCCTTCCGCGTCCACCACAACCTCGCTGCCCTTGCCGGCGCCCAGCATCATCAAGCCCATGATGGAGCAGGCAGGCACCGTCTGGCCATGGCGGGAGACGTTGACGCAGGCAGAAAAACGCTCGGCCAGCGTCACCAGCTTCGCCGCCGCCCGCGCGTGCAGGCCACGGCTGTTCCGGATGGTCACCGTCTGGCGCAGCACCATGGGGTTGTCGCTGTCCGCCCGCGCGTTGATGGCACGGAAGGAATCGGACGGTGCCAGGACGGCGGAGGGGTGACGCAGGGGGAAAGGCATCAGGTCGCTCCGGCCTTGCGAGCGGCCGCGCAGAGCCCCATCGGCTCGGGCGGCGCGCAACGGGTGGGCGTGGCGCAGGAGATATAGCGCCGCCCCGCAGACATGGCGTGTTCCACCGCCTGCGCCAATGGCTGCACCCCGCGAACACGCGCGAGCTTGACCATCAGCGGCAGGTTCACCCCCGCGATCACCTCGACCGAGGCCGCGCGGCAGGGTTCCTCGGCCACGGCGGTGGCGAGGTTGGAAGGGGTGCCGCCGAACATGTCGGTCAGGATGACGACGCCGTCGCCCTGGTCCACGGCCGCCACGCAGTCGCGGATATCCTGTCGGCGGCCTTCCATGTCGTCCTCCGGCCCGATGCAGACGGTGGCGACGGCGCGCTGCGGTCCGACCACATGCTCCATCGCCAGCCGCAGTTCATCGGCCAAGTGGCCATGGCTCACCAGAACCATTCCGATCATGTCGCCGGTACCACAAAGCTGAAAGGCATTAATACGTGCAAGAAGGGGCCTCCCGACCCGCAGAGGGAATATGGGATGTGGGGCTTGTCTCGGCCCGCTGTGCCGGGGCCCCTGTAACGGACCGCTCGGCTCTCGGGGCGCTGCCGGCCCCCTCCGGTCTCGGGCCATTCGCGGCCCCTTGGCATATCGGGCCGCTCCCGGCCTCCTGGAGTACCGGGTCGCTCTTGGCCTTTTCGAATATCAGGCCGCTCCCGGCCCCTTCGGATATCGGGACGTTCGTGGCCTTTTGGAAGACGGGCCCGGTTGCGGCCCGGACAGGCTCTCCACGCGCCAGCTCCCGGTGCGAGAGGTCGACCCGCCAGCCCTGCCCGGCCAGATGGGCCGCCAGCATTTCGGCCAGCAGCACGGAGCGGTGTTTGCCGCCCGTGCAGCCCATGGCCACGGTGAGGTATTTCTTGCCCTCCGCCGCGTAGCGGGGCAACAGCGGGTCCAGCAGCGCCGTCATGCGTTGCCAGAATGGACCGAACGCCGAATCCTCTTGAACGAAGGCCGCCACCGGCCCATCGCGCCCGGTCAGTGGCCGCAGCACCGGGTCGTAATGCGGGTTGCGCAGGAAGCGCAGGTCGAAGACCAGCTCGGCCTCGCGCGGCAGCCCTTTCGGGAAGGCGAAGGACACCACGGCCACCGCCATGCCCTGCCCTTCCCCGCCGCTGTCGCGGAAACGCTGCTCGATCTGCCGGCGCAGGTCCGGCAAGGGCAGGTCCGAGGTATCGAGCACGGCATCCGCCGCGTCGCGCAGCGGTGCCAGCAGCGCCGCCTCCCGCGCGATGCCGTCGGCGACCGAGGCCCCCAGCGAGCCACCCGGCGCCAGCGGGTGGCGCCTGCGCGTCTCGGAGAAGCGGCGCAGCAGCACCGTCTCATCCGCCGTGGCGAACAGCAATTGCGGCGCGATGCCGGGGTCCTGCCGCAGCCGGTCCAGCAGCGCCAGCAGGCCGGCGGCCTCGAAGCCGCGCGTGCGGACATCCACCCCGGCCGCGATGGGCACGCTGGCGCCCTCCAGCACCACTTCCTCCAGGACCGAGAGCGGCGGGTTGTCCACCGTCTCGAAGCCCAGATCCTCCAGCATCCGCAGGATGGACGACTTGCCGGCCCCGGACAGGCCGGTGACCAGCACCACCGGCCGTGGAAGCGGTGCGGTCATGCCGCCACGAAGGCACCGGCGCGCAGGCCGAAGCGCATCTGGGCCACGCCGAGCGCCAGCTCGATCTTGGCGGCGGCCGAACAGTCGAAGGGATGCAGCGCCAGCAGCGGCAGGCCGTGCCCCAGCACGGTGAAGACGCGGGGCTCCGGCAGGCGGGGCACTTCGTCCCGCGCCACCATCAGCACCGCCAGCCGCAGCGGCGCGGGGCCGTGCGGCAGACCCTGGAAAATGCCGACGCCACGGACCTCCAGCAGCCCCGCCAGCTCCGGCGGCGACTCGGCCGCCACGGCGCCGTCCCCGGCCGAAAGCTTCACCTGGTCATCGGCCACCAATTGCCAGCCGCGCTGCATCAGCCGCAGCAACAGGTCAGACTTGCCAGACCCGGGAACCCCCAGGAACAGAACGCCCGCCCCACCGGACGAAGCGCAGCTTCCGTGCTGCAACATGGGCGCGCTCGGCTTTCCCGTGAAATATGCAGAAATATGGCATCTTCTGGGCCGGGGGGACAAGACCCCCAAGGTTGCGGCCCCCGTGCGCCGATGCAACCTTACCGCGACATGACCCATATGATCGACGCCCCCGCCATCCGCGACGCCGCGCGGCGGATCGCCCCCCATATCCGCCGCACACCGCTGCTGCACCTGCCGGCGGCGGCCCTTGGGACCCCATGCGATCTCACGCTGAAGCTGGAACTGCTGCAGGCCAGCGGGTCCTTCAAGACGCGCGGCGCCTTCAACCGCATGCTGGCCGGGCCGCTGCCGGCCGCCGGTGTCGTCGCGGCCTCCGGCGGCAACCACGGCGCCGCGGTGGCCTATGCCGCCCGGGCCTTGGGCGCGCGGGCCGAGATCTATGTCCCCGAGATCACCGGCCCCGCCAAGCTCGCCCGCATCCGGGCCTATGGCGCGCACCTGGTGCAGGGCGGCGCCACCTATGACGACGCCCGCCGCGCCAGCGAGGCCCGCGCGGCCGAGACCGGGGCCATGATGGTCCATGCCTACGACCAGCCCGAAGTCCTGATCGGCCAGGGCACCCTGGCGCTGGAACTGGAGGAGGACGCGCCGGAGCTGACGCATGTCCTGGTCGCCACCGGCGGCGGCGGGCTGATCGGCGGCATGGCCGCCTGGTACGCCGGCCGCGCCGACGTGGTGAGCGTCGAGCCCGCCGCCTGCCCCACCCTGCACGACGCGCTCCGCGCCGGCGCGCCCACCCCGGCCGCGGTCGGCGGCGTGGCGGCGGACAGCCTGGGCGCCCGGCAGGTGGGCATCGCCATGTTCCCCATCGCGCAGGCCTTCATCCACCATGCGGTGCTGGTGCCGGACGAGGCCATCCTGGAAGCCCGCCGCCGGCTGTGGGACGCCTGCCGGCTGGTGGTGGAACCCGGCGGGGCCACCGCGCTCGCCGCCCTGCTCTGCGGCGCCTTCACACCCCCGGAAGGGGCACGGGTGGGCATCGTGCTGTGCGGGGCGAATACCGATCCGGGCAGCGTTGGCTGATTTGCCGGGGCGAGGCCAAAAGGGGCTCCGCCCCTTCTGGACTTCCCCGCCGGAGTGACAGTGTCACCCCGGACCCACCATCAGTTTAAGAATTGAAGCGTTGGAGTGCGCCGGGGAGCTATGCTCCCCGGCAGCTGAGGATACGGCCCGCGTGGCATTTCAATAATCCGGCTGCGCCGCGCCTGGGCCTGAAAGCCCATCCTAAAGACTGACATCGGGGTCCGGGATGGACTTTCCACCCCGGGCAAGGTTCCAGGGGCAGCGCCCCTGGCCTGCCTCACGTCACTGCCGGTCGAACAGCAGTCCTTCCAGCACGCCGCGCACCAGGGCCACGCCTTCCTGCAGGCCTTCCAGCCGCAGCGGCCGCCCGTTGGCCGTGCCGGTCGCCCGGCCGAAGGCGACGCGGTCCTGGCCCAGTTCGGCGACGGAGAGCTTGCCGTCGCCGTCGTAATCCAGGCTTTCCATCACCAGCCGGCCCAGCGCCACGCCGGCCAGCATGCCGCCGCCGCCCGCAACCAAGGCGGTCTCAGGCGTCGCGTCCTCGGCGGCGGCCAGCAGCCAGGTGGCGCCGCGCGCCAGCCGGGCGATCTCAGCCACCGAGAGCCTGCCGTCGCCGGATACGTCGCCTTCGCGCATCACGGCGGCGAGGCAGATCTCGGGAGAGGGGCTGCCGGTGCCGCAGGCCGCTTCCAGCCCTTCCAGCGCCGAGAGGAAGGTCACGCCCTCGCCATGCAGGGCGGCGATGCCCGGCGGCGCGGCGGGGCAGCGGTGCCAGGCCTGGACCGGGGTGGCGCCCGGCAGGCGGTCGTCGCGCAGCTTGGCGTCGGGTTCGGCGGTCTCCAGCGCGGTGGCGGTGCCGCGCAGCAGGATGCGCGGTGCCTCCGCCCCGCGCCCGATGCCCATGGTCCAGCCGTCCACGGCGCGCGCTTCGGCGAAGCGGATCAGCCGGGCGGGGCCGTCATCGGGCAGGCGGGCGGCGGTGCGGGCGGTCAGTTGCAGCAGGGCCTCGGGCGCGGCGCATTCGCCCTGGTACCAGGGGCCGCGCAGCGGCTCGGGCACCGGCAGGGCGGGTTGCTGCGCGCGGGCGGGGGCGGCGAACCCCAGCAGCAGCGCGGCCATGAAGACCATGGACAGGGCGGGACGTCGCGTCATGGCAGCGTCACCTCGGTGCCGGAACACAGGTTGAAGCCGGGCAGGACGATCTCCTGCCCGTCGCGGAACACCGCGCTGAGGGTGGCGGTGCAGCCGACGCCCTCGGGCGGCTGGAAGTCCAGCGTCTCGCCCCTGCCCAGCACGGTGGCGCCCAGGCGGTCGGTGCCGCGCGGGGCGCCCTGGTCCTGGACATAGAGCTCGACGATCGGCGAGCGGCCGGCATTGCGCAGGCGCACGCTGCCCTCGCGCGGCGGGCCGGGCTCGATGGCGCCGGGGTTCTGGTCCAGCTTTTCGGCCAGGGTCCAGCCCGGGCGCAGCACGATCAGGCTGGTGGCGCAGATATCGACGCCGCGTCGCTCCTCCGCCCCGCCATTGGCGAAGACGATGCGCAGGTCCACCTCGCAGCCGCCATGCAGCGTCACCTCGTGCCGCCCGCCGCGGTCCAGCGCCGTGCCCGAGAGCTTGTCCTCGCCCCAGTCGGTCTCGTCGATGGCGGAGGCATAGGCTTCCTCCACCGCCGCGCCGTGGCGGTTGATCAGGGTGAAGGCGCGTTCCGGCTGGCGGGGGATGCCGCTGCCGTCGAACAGGGCGCGGGCATCGGCGCCGCAGATATCCACGCCGCGCTTCTCCTCCGCCGTCTCGTCGTCATAGACGGCGCGCAGGTCGGCTTGGCAGGCGCGGCTGCGCAGGCGCAGCCGGAAGGTGTCGCCGGCCTCGACCGGCACGGCACCAAGGCGGTCGATGCCCCAGCGGTCGGCGGGACGGTCCTGCCCCGGGGGCACGCCGGGGGCTGCGGGCTGGGTCACGGCATAGAGGCTGCGCATGGCGCGGCCGCTGCCATTGGCCACTTCCAGATCCCGCCGCGGCACGCTGGGGTCACCGAAGGAGAGGCGGGCCCGGCGGCAGAGATTGACCCGCAGGCGTTCCTCCACCGTGTCATCCTCGAAGATGGCGGTGACGTCGTAGACGCAGTCCCGCGTGCGGCCGAGGCGCAGAGTGAAGGAGGAATCCGGCGCCACGACATCGGAGCCCAGCCGGTCCGGTCCGCGCTCGGCCCCATCCTGACCGGCGCCGTTCCGGCCATCGCCACGCCGGGCGGCGGGGCTGGGGGCGGCGTAGAGCTCGCGCATCGTCAGGTCGGTGGCGTTCTCGATTGTCGCCTCGCGCAGCGGCGCGGTGGGGTCGCCGAAGGTGACGCGGGCGACGCGGCAGAGGTCCACCCCACGCTTCTCCTGCGCGCTGCCGTCCGAGAGCACGACGCGGACATCGAACAGGCAGAGCGTCTGCCGCCCGAGCGGAACCCGCAGGCTGGCGCCGGAGGGCAGCGTGTCCATCCCCAGCCGGTCGGGCGCCGTGTCCAGGCTGCCGGTGGGCACGACATACAGCTCGCGCAATGCGAGGCCGAGTTCATTGGCCACCACCACGGCGCGCTCCTGCGCCTGGCGCGGCGCCTGGGCCGGGGTCGCCACCCCGCGCGCGGCGGCGGCCGGGCGCAGGGACGCGGAGGGCGACGCCTCGGCCAGCATAGGCCGGGGCGGAATGGATGGGGGCCGAACAGACTGGGGCGGGTTGAACTGGGGCGGAATGGACCGGGGCGAAGCCGTCGCGGGCCAGGCCGGCGCGGCAGCGCCTGCTCCGGTATGCGCCAAGGTGAACCGGGTCAAAGCAGGTTGGACCAAAGCGGGCTGGGTCAGCACGGGCTGGGCAAGCCCCCCCTGGGCGGGGCCCGCCTGGGCAAGCGTGAGCGCCACCGTCCCCGGCGCCAACAGCGCCAGTACACACCCCACCGCAAGCCAGATCCGCATTCAAACCCCCGCCACCGCGCCGCACCATGGGGGGGACGCACGCTTCCGTGCAAGGGCATCCGGCGGCGCGATTGTCCATTTGCCCAAGGCGTGTTCTTCCCGCAACCTGTCGGCACCAAAGCTCAAGAAGCCGGAGGAAAATACCATGCTGGTCCGTCGCTCTTTCCTGTCCACCACAGCGCTGGCCGCCGCAGGCGCCGCACTGGGCCTGCCGCTGCTCTCCGGCGCGGCCAAGGCCGAACCACGCTTCGCCTCCATGAACATCTTTATTCCCGCCGGCCCCGGCGGCGGCTGGGACGGCCTCGGCCGCGCGATCGAGCAGGTCGCCCGCACCAGCGGCATGGTCGGCAGCTTCCAGTTCGAGAATGTCGGCGGCGCCGGCGGCACCGTGGGCCTGCCCCGCTTCGTCGCCCAGCGCCGTGGCCGCGCCGATTCCATCATGGTCGGCGGCGCCATCATGGTGGGCGCGGTGCTGGCCAACCGCTCGCCGGTCGGGCTGAAGGACGTCATCCCCATCGCCCGCATGACCACCGAGCCCAGCGTTATCGTGGTGCCCGCCAGCAGCGAGTTGAAGGACGTCAAGGGACTGCTGGAGGCGCTGAAGGCCAATCCGGGCGGCACCTCGGTCGCCGGCGGCAGCGCGGGCGGCATCGACCACATCATCCTGGGCCTGCTGCTGAAGTCGCAGGGCAAGTCGGCCAAGGATGCCAGCTACGTTGCCTTCGCCGGCGGCGGCCCGGCCCAGGCCGCCATTCTCGGCGCCCAGGTCAAGGCCGGCATCTCCGGCGTCTCTGAATTCGCCGAGCAGGTGAAGGCGGGCCGCATGCGCGCGCTGGCCACCACCGGAGACACCCGCAGCCTGGAAGGCGTGCCGACGCTGAAGGAAAGCGGCGTGGACATCGTCATGGGCAACTGGCGCGGCATCTTCGCGCCCCCCGGCCTGAAGCCGGAGGCGCGCGAGGCCCTGGTGAAGTTCTTCACCGACCTCGACGCCACGCCCGCGTGGCAGGAGCTGTGCCAGCGCCAGGGCTGGGACCGCGCCTTCCTGGCCGGCGGCGACTTCGACGCTTTCCTGAAGCAGGACGAGGCCGAGACGGCCGAAGTGCTCAAGGAAGTCGGGCTGGTCTGATGCCCGGCGGGCCGGGGCAGGCTTTTCCCCGGCCCTTTCGCCATACGCCCGGCTCCCGCGCCCTGGCGGGGGCCGTGGGGACCGCATGGAAGACAGGGCGCCGGGACCTTGTTCCCGGGCTCCCGGCAGCCAACAGGGCGCGCCACTCGGGGCGCCGGCCCGCGACAGAGGGACATGGCGTGAGAGGGACATGGCGTGACTGAATCAAGAGCGGGCTTCCTGAAACCCGGGGCCGGCCCCGACCGGGCGGTCGCGACCGCCGTGCTGCTGCTGGGGCTGCTCTGCCTGTGGCAGGCCACCATCATCCCGGCCACGCCGCTCTATGCGCAGGTGGGCCCGAAATTCGTGCCTTACCTGGTGGGGGCGATGGTGTCGGCCATCGGCATCGGGCTGGTGCTGGCCGCGCTGCGCGGCGGCTGGTCGGCCCAGATGGAGGAAGTGCGCGACGCGCCCCCCACCAACTGGCGGGCGCTGGGGCTGGTCGGCGCCGGGCTGGTGGCCAACCTGGCGCTGATCGACTGGCTGGGCTTCGTCTTCGCGGCCACCGTGCAATTTGTGCTGGTGGCGGCGGGGTTCGGCAGCAGGCGGCCGGGGCGCGACCTGCTGATCGGGCTGGTCGTGACGCTGGGCGCCTTCCTGGCCTTCGACAAGCTGCTGGGCGTCAATATCGGCGGCGGCATCCTGGAAGGGATTCTATAAGTTATGGATGTCTGGTCCGGCCTCGCGCTCGGCTTCGGCAATGCACTGTCCTTCACCAATCTCGGCTGGGCGCTGCTCGGCTGCTTCCTCGGCACCGCCATTGGCGTGCTGCCGGGCATCGGGCCGGCGCTGACCATCGCGCTGCTGCTGCCCATCACCTTCAAGGTCAGCGCGACAGGCGCCTTCATCCTGTTTTGCGGCGTCTTCTACGGCGCCATGTACGGTGGCTCGACCACCTCCATCCTGCTCAACACGCCGGGCGAGTCGGGGTCGATCATCACCGCGCTCGAAGGCTCCAAGATGGCCAAGAACGGCCGGGCCGGGCCCGCGCTGTTCACCGCCGCCATCGGCAGCTTCGTGGCGGGCACCATCGGCACGTTGGGCATTTCCTTTCTCGGCCCCATCGTGGTGGACCTGGCGCTGAATCTGGGGCCGGCGGAGTACTTCTCGCTGATGGTGCTCTGCTTCGTCACCGTCTCGGCCGTCCTCGGCGGCTCGGCGCTGCGCGGGCTGGCCTCGCTCGGGCTGGGGCTGATGCTCGGGCTGATCGGCATCGACCTGCAGACCGGCCAGCCGAGGCTCACCTTCGGCGTCAATGAATTGCTGGACGGCACCGATGTCGTGCTGGTGGCCGTTGCCCTGTTCGCGGTGGGCGAGGCACTCTACCTCGCCTGGCGCGCCAGCGACGAGAAGCAGCAGGTGCTGGCCATCGGCCGCCTGACCATGACGAAGGAAGACTGGAAGCGCAGCATCGGCCCCTGGTTCCGCGGCGCCGCGCTGGGCTTTCCCTTCGGCGTCATGCCGGCCGGCGGCACCGAGATGCCGACCATGCTGAGCTACTATTTCGAACGCAAGCTGGTGCGCCCCGAACACCGCAAGGAATTCGGCACCACCGGCGCGATCGAGGGCGTGGCGGGGCCGGAGGCCGCCAACAATGCCGCCGCCGCCGGCATCCTGGTGCCGATGCTGACGCTGGGCCTGCCGACATCGGCGACGGCCGCCATCATGCTCTCCGCCTTCCAGTCCTACGGCATCCAGCCGGGGCCGATGCTGTTCACCACCCAGGCCGAGCTGGTCTGGACGCTGATTGCCTCGCTCTATGTCGCCAACATCATGCTGGTGGTGCTGAACCTGCCGCTGGTCGGGCTGTGGGCGCGTATCCTGAAG
Source organism: Roseomonas sp. (assembly GCA_028288745.1). Lineage (GTDB taxonomy): Bacteria > Pseudomonadota > Alphaproteobacteria > Acetobacterales > Acetobacteraceae > Pseudoroseomonas. Next base: position 34,028 of record JAQGHX010000085.1, read on the forward strand.
ATCCCGCAGCCGCAGCTCTACGCGGGCATCCTGGTCTTCGCCACCATCGGCACCTACGGCATCAGCAACAGCGTGGTGGACCTCGCGATCCTCTATACGCTGGGCATCATCGCGATGTTCATGCGGCGCTTCGACTTTCCCACCGCGCCGGTGGTCATCGGCATGATCCTGGGCCCGATGGCGGAACAGGCGATGCGGCAGGCGCTGACCATCAGCCAGGGCGACTGGTCCGCCTTCGTGACGCGACCGGTCTCGGTCTGCATCCTGCTGCTGGCGCTGGTGGCGCTGGTGGGGCCGCGGGTCTGGGGCCTCGTCGCCCGCCGCCGCGCGGCCTGACCGGAAAGGGCGCCCGCCCCACCCGCCCGTTTCATGGCGCCGCCGACGCCAGCCAGTTGCGCCGCCCATGTCGTCCTGGACTTCATCCGCTCTGTCGTGCGGAAGAACTGAAACCACGGGCGGGCCGGGGTGGCGCAGCCCGCCCCGGCCCCGCACCCGGTCAACCCAGCCGCGCGGCCACGGCCTTCATCCAGACCAGCACGGCGCTGGCCCCGGCGTCGGGCACGCCCAGCACGCGCTCGCCCAGATAGGCTGCGCGGCCCAGGCGCGGGCGCATCGCGGCCGTGGCGGCGGTGCCGGCCTCGGCGGCCCGCAGGGCGGCCATCCAGGCGGCGGCGGGGCTCTCGCCGGCCTGGACAGCGCTGGCGAAGGCATCGGCCGCCGGTTGCAGCGCATCCAGCATGGTACGGTCACCGGGTTTCGCGCCGCCCAGTTCCCCGACCGAGGCGACGGCGGCGGCAAAGGCCTCCGCCCAGTCGGCGGGGTCCGGGGCCTCGCCCAGCCGCCGCGCCGCGCGCAGCAGCGCCGTGGCGTAGAAGGGGCCGGAACTGCCGCCGATGGCCCGGCGCATCGCATCGCCCATGGCGGCCAGCGCCACGGCCGGGTTGGCCCAGGCGTGGTCCGGCAGGGCACGGACGGCCGCCGCGCCGCGCACCATGCTGATGCCGAGGTCGCCATCGCCTGCGCGGCTGTCCAGTTCGGTCAGCGCCGCCTCCTGCGCCACGAAGGCATCGGCGATGGCCAGGGCGGTGGCGCGCAGCAGCGGCGCCAGCGGCCCCGGGGCCACCGGGGTGGGGCCCGCGGCCTTCCGCCCCGGCACCGCGACGACGCGGCGGGCGGCGATGCGCCCTTCCCCTGGCCAGGCGGGCGCGCCGGTTGCCGCGTCCAGCCGCGCCAGGCGGGCATCATCCACCCGCAGCAGCGTCAGCGAGCAGCCGGGCATTTCCAGCGCGGTCATGAACTGGCCGGTCCAGGCGCGCTCCACCACGATGCCCTTGCCGCGCAGCACCGCCAGCGCATGCCGCGCCACGATGGCGAGTTCCATCGGCGGCGTGCCGCCCAGGCCGTTGACCAGCAGCGCCACACGGTCCCCCTGGAGCAGCCCTGCATCGGCCAGCAGCGTGTTCAGGATGGTGCCGACGATGGCATTGGCCGGCTGCGCGGCCACGCGCCGCACGCCCTGCTCGCCATGGATGCCGAGGCCGAGCTCGATCTCGTCCTCCCCCAGCGTGAAGCCGGGCCGGCCGGCGGCGGGCACGGTGCAGGCGCCCAGCGCCACGCCCATGCTGGAGAGGGCGGCGGCGGTGGCTTCCGCCTCGGCCGCCACGGCATCCAGGTCCAGGCCCGCGGCGGCGGCGGCACCGGCCACCTTGTGCACCAGCACGGTGCCGGCGATGCCACGGCGGCGGGCGGGTTCCACGGTATCGCGCAGGGCGGCATCATCGGCCACCACCACGACCCGGGTGGGCAGGCCCTCGGCGGTGGCCAGTTCGGCGGCCAGGCCGAAATTCAGCCGGTCGCCCGTGTAGTTCTTGACCACCAGAAGGGTGCCGCGCGGCCCGCCCACGGCGCGGATGGCCGCCAGCACAGCATCCACGCCGGGCGAGGTGAAGACATCGCCCGCCACCGCCGCGGCCAGCATGCCCGCGCCGACATAACCCGCATGGGCCGGCTCATGCCCGCTGCCGCCACCGGAGACGACGGCCACCGGCCGCGCGCTCGCAGGCGGCATGTCGGCGCGCAGGATGACATCCTCGCCCTCCAGCAGCGCCTGCCCCGGGCAGAGGTCGACGAAACCTTCCAGCATCTCGCGGACGACGTGGCGGGGGTCGTTGACCAGCTTTTTCATGAACGGTTTCCGCTATGCTGGCAGGCCTCTCGGTCGGCCTGCCTCCCTGCGGCAAGGGTCATGCCCCGCCGGGGCCGCGTCAAGGCGCCCGCCCGCCCAGACGAAGCCTGGAACTGGTCACCCGTTCCAGGCCGCTCCGGCACCGCCGGCCGTGAAGCGCGCCTGCCTGACGGCCTTTGGCAAAGCCGGGTGCGCGGCGGGCCGGCCCCGGCAGGGCCGGCGCCGCATCGGCACAGGCCGGGGGCCGCTCCCCCCGGCGCTCGCCTCCGTCAGCGCGGCCGTTCAGCCATCACGTCGCGCATCTTGCGCACGGCATCCGCCGGCATCGCCGGGGCCGCGTTGCCCCAACTGTTGCGGATATAGGTGGCCAGGTCCGCGGCCAGCGCCGCCGCCAGCAGGGTGGGCGCGCGTCTCATGCCTGCACCAGCGGCTGGCCGGGATTCTTCAGGTACTGGTTTGATGGCATCCAGCGCCCAGTAGGTCAGCCCAGCGGCCCGTGGTCGAACACGTCGCCATTGAAGTCGTCGGCCACCATGCCGAGCGAGCCGGCGCGGGTGAAATGGTTGAAGTAGGTGCTTTGTTGAAGTAGGTGCTTTGTCGAAATAGCCGACGCTGCCGGCATTGGTCTGGTAGGCGTAGTTGCGGCCCAGCGTGCCCTCTCCCGTGACGGGGGCATATTGTTTGCCGATGCCCGAGAGCATCAGCAGCCGCACATTGAACAGGCCATTGGCGCAGAGCAGCACCAGGTCGGCCGGCTGTTCCCATTCCCGCC
>JAQGHX010000126.1 GCA_028288745.1 Roseomonas sp.
TGACCGGCAATGACGCGCATAACATCATCAACGGCATGGCCGGCAACGACCTGCTCACCGGCAATGGTGGCAACGATACCTTCGTCATCGCCAAGGGACAGGGCCACGACACCGTCACCGACTTCCATGTCCGCGGGGGCGGTGCCAACGGAGACAAGCTGGAACTGCATGGTTTCGGTGCCGGGGCAACCCTGTCGAACAAAGGTAGCGTATTCTCCGTGACCGCTGCCGACGGTTCGGTGGAGCACGTGACGCTGACGGGCGTGACTCAGATCGGCGCCGGCGACTACCTTTTCGTCTGACGCCACTTTGCCCCCGCTGCTGCCGACGTGTTGGGCGGGTTCGCCTCAGGCAGGTCGGCAGCACGTCAGGCGGGGGCATCGTCTGACGTCATCACCATGATGCCTCGCGGCCCAGAGGATTCCTCCGGTGCCGCCAGGGAGACTGCTTCCGGCGCCTGTTCACAACTTGCTTTGTGACCGGGCGCCGGACACAGGACTGTCCGTTCTGACCGAGCACCGCATCGGGACTGTCTCCGGGCCTCCTGCAGGGCGAAACCTTATTTTCGCCTCGGCCCACGCATCGCTGTACGGCGCGCGTTGCGGCGCATCGAAGGGCTTCACGACTTGAAAGCGGCGATAAAAAATTCCAAGCTGCCCCCTTAAGGAGAGCCCTGCTCCGGGGCACGCAGGCGTTGGCCCCTCACCTCGGCTGGAAGATGCGCTGCCCCCCGGCCCGGTGTACCGGCCATCGTGCCGATACCGTCCCCGACCTGTCGTGCCTGCCCAGGCAGCGCGCCCACAGGCGTCGAGACCTGCCACCTGCTGGCGACAGCTTCCGGGATGCCAGGTTTCTACCCGGCGGCGAGGTCGCCCTGGCTGGCCCGCTCCTTGCGTCCGGCGCGCCGGCCGCTCCTTCCATCACGGCCGCCGGGCACAGGGACCCGCGCCGCCATTCGCCCGGCCCGGAACGCGTCGGCAGGCCCGGGATGCGCCGTCCGTGCCGAAGCCTTGGCCGTGGTTGCAATCTGTGATGAACGGGTGTCTCTCGACGCGCGTGCTGAAGGAAACACCGCCCATGACCGGCCTGCGCCTGACCCTGACCCAGGGGATCGCCCGGAACGCCCTGTTGCCCGCCCTGGTGGTGGCGGGGCTCGCCGCCCCCGCCACGGCGCAGACGCTGCGGGTGGCGCTTTCGGCGGAGACCACCTCGGCCGATCCGCTCAATTATGCGCTGACGCCCAATACCACGCTCCGCCAGCATGTCTTCGAGGCATTGGTGGACCTGGACGCGGACCTCGCCGTGCAGCCGGCGCTGGCGGAGAGCTGGACGCGGCAGGACGACCTGACCTGGGAGTTCCGCCTGCGCCAGGGGGTGACCTTCCACAATGGCCAGACCTTCGGCGCACCCGATGTGCTGTTCACCTATTGCCGCGCGCTGAACAACAGCGACGAGGTCGTGCAATCCTATTCCCGCCTGGTCCGCCGGCTGGCCAAGGTGGAGGTAGTGGACGACCGGACGCTGCGCCTGACGACACGCGAGCCCGAGCCGCTGCTGCTGAATGACCTCAGCAACCTGTCGATCCTGCCCCGCGCGCTGATTGGGGCGGCGAAGCTGGATTTCGCGGCGGGAGAGAATTGCGGCTTCACCGGCCCCTGGCCCGGCGCGGCGCAGTTCAACGACACCTCGGCCGCCATCGGCACGGGCCCCTACCGGCTGACCAGCTACAGCCGCAACAGCACGACCGAGCTCGCCCGCAATGACAGCTACTGGGGCGCCAGGCCGCATTGGCGGACCGTGCGCATGACGCCCGTGACCGCCGCGGGCCCACGCCTCGCGGGCCTGCTGGCCGGCGATTACGACGTGATCGAGAGCCCCGCCACGGGCGACCTGCCCCGCCTGCGGGAGAATGCAGCCTTCCGCATTTCGGCCAAGCCGACGACGCGGCTGATCTTCCTGCAACTCGACACCGCCCGCGCGCCCAGCCCCTTCGTCGAAGCCGCTGATGGCAAGAACCCGTTGCAGGATGCGCGGGTGCGGCAGGCCCTGTCCCTGGCGATCGACCGCAAGACAATCCAGGACCGGTTGATGGACGGCATTTCCCTGCCGGCCACGCAATTCCTGCCAAACGGCATGGCCGGCACGCTGCCCGACCTGCCGGTGCTGCCCTATGACCCCGCCAGGGCCCGCGCCCTGCTGGCGGAAGCGGGCTACCCTAACGGCTTCAGCCTCACCTTCCATGCCACCAACAACCGCTACATCAACGACGCGCGGCTGGCCCAGGTGCTGGCGCAGTTCTGGCAGCGGATCGGCGTGAAGGTGCAACTGGACGCGATGCCCGGCTCGGTCTTCTTCGGCCGTCGTGGCAAGCGGGAATTCAGTGTCGCCATGGGCGGCTGGTCGGCCGATGCGTCGGAGACGCTGATGTTCTTCCGCAACTGGCTGATGAGCACGGACCGCGCCCGTGGCGTTGGCACCAGTAATTACGGCGGCTGGTCGGAGCCCCGCTTCGATGGCCCGGCGCAGCAGGCCATGATCACCATGGACGATGCCGCGCGCGGCACGCTGCTGCGCCAGGCCAGCCAGGTGGCGCTGGAGCAGATGCCGGTCATCCCGGTTCATTTCGAGAACGCCGTCTGGGCCTTCCGTAAGGACCTGTCCTATGGCGGGCGGGTCGACCAGACCACCTTCGCCGCCGAGGTGAAGCCGGCGGAATGACGCCCCCACCGAGCCAGGGGCCCCGGCCCCGGCTCGGCCTTCCGGCGCCGCCCGCCAAAGCCGGCGCAGCGACCTCCCCGATCGTTCAGCAGGATGCCACGATGAGCTTCAGCGAAGTTCTGGCCGAGGCGCTTTCCGCGCCCGGCCGCCAGTCCATTCCCTTCACCGATGCCGCCGGCGATGCCACGCGCCCCCTGGTGCTGCATACCTACCGGCCGGCCAGCTTCACGCCCGACAGCCCGGTCGTCCTGGTGCAGCACGGCATGAAGCGCAATGGCGATGACTATCGCGACTTCTGGATCCCGGCCGCCGACAGGCACGGGCTGCTGATCGTCGCCCCCGCCTTCAGCGACGCGGCCTATCCAGGCGCCGAGACCTACAATAACGGCCATGCCCTGGCGGCCGACGGCACCGTCCGGCCACCCGCGGAATGGGGTTATGCGGTGCCGGAGCGCGTGTTTGGCTGGCTGCGGCAGGCCGGCGTCACCCGTCGTACCCAGGCGCATTTCTTCGGCCATTCGGCCGGTGGGCAGTTCGGCCACCGCATGGCCTCCACCCAGCCGCTGGACGTCTTTGCCGCCATCGCGGTCGGCAATCCCGGTTGGTACACGCTGCCGACGCTCGACACGCCCTTCCCCGAGGGAATGGGCGGCATCGGCCTGAGCGAGGCGGAGCTGCTGCGCCTGCTGGCCTACCCGCTGCTGATCCTGGCAGGCGAGCAGGATATCGAGACCTCTGGCCCCAGCCTGCCCGCTCAGCCCGCCGCGACGGCCCAGGGCCCGCACCGCTTTGCCAGAGCGGCGAATTACCTGGCGGCCGGGCAGGCCGAGGCGGCGCGGCGCGGCGTGGCCTGCCGGTGGCGCCTGGTGAAGGTGCCGCATATCGGCCACGACGGCGACGCCATGTCGCGCGTCGCCGCCAGCCTGTGGTTCGACGATGCCATGCCGGCGGATGCGGTGCTGGCGGCCTGGGGAGGCGTCGCCGGCGCCTTGTAGGCCCCGAGCCTCGGTCGGCCATTTGGAGGAAGGGCCGCTTGCGGGAAGCGCCCTCAACCTCCTGGCCAGATTGAAGGCCTCCTGCGCCCGCCATTCCCAGGCTGTAGTGGCACAGCATGGGCAAGCGGCCACAGGAACCCCTGGCCTGCTGCCGCCGAGGTCAGCCATGCACGGCCCGGCACCGAGGCTGAGCACGCTTGCGGAGATATCGGCCCGATCGGCCTTAGCCCGCGCCGGCCTCGGCACTGCGCACATCACCCCTCACAAAGTTATCCCCAATTTTGGGGGATAAGTCTGTGAACGGCTTGCGCCCGAAGCCATGCTTCGCCTGCGTCATCAGCCCTTCATGCGATGGCGGCTCCGGCTCTTGTTCGGCTTCCACTCCACCCCAGCGCCCGTTCGAAGATCGAGCCGCGCAGGCATCCATCACGCGGCTGCCACGTTCCTCGACCGAGGAGGCCGCACATGATGATCCCCACCCGCCTGCATGGCGTGATCGACTACGCCGTAGCCCTGGCATTGGGCGGCCTGTCGCTCAGTCGCGTCTTTCCGCCCCCGGTTCGCAAGGTGCTCGGCAGTGCCGCGGCCTTCCACGCCAGCTATGCCATGGTGACGGATTACGAGGCCGGGCTGCGGCCCGGCATCGGTATGCGGCAGCACCTGGCCCTCGATGCGCTGGGCGGCGCGGCCTTGTGCGGGGCGGGACTGTTGATGCGCCGCCAGCCCACCGGCGCCCGCGCCTTCCTGCTGGCCGCCGGGTTGGCGGAACTCGCGGTGGTCGCCCTGAGCAGCCCCCAGCCGGTCAGCGGCCCCGGGCAGGGCAGCGGCCCGCTGGAGCGATTGCTGGACCCCGGCGATGCCCGCCTGGAACAGGTATCCTATCCGCCGCTCGATACGCTTAAGCCCGTGGCGGAGGATGTCTTCATCGTCGACAGCGTGCTGCCGGGTGCCATCGGCATGGTGCTGCCCGTGCGCATGACGGTGATTCGCCTGCCCGATGGAGGGCTGCTGCTGCATTCGCCCACCCGGTTCAGCCGGGGCCTGCGGGCCGAGCTGGAAAAGCTCGGGCCGATTCGCCATCTGGTCGCGCCCAACATCGCGCACTGGACCTTCCTGCAGGGCTGGCAGCGCGCCTGCCCGGGCGCCACGACCTGGGCCGCCCCGGGGCTGCGCGACCGCGCCCAGGTACGCCGCGCTGGCCTGCGGCTGGACCATGACCTGACGGATGAGGCGCCCTCCCCCTGGGGCGATGCCATCATGGTGGCGACAGTCCCGGGCGGCCTGGGCTTCCACGAGACCGCGCTGTTCCACGCGCCCTCCCGCACCCTGCTGCTGACGGACCTTGTCCTGAACCTGGAGGAGCGGAAGCTGCCGGCGTTGATCCGCCCTGTCGCCCGGCTCTTCGGCATCGTGGCGCCGGACGGCATGCCGCCGCCCTACCTGCGCGCCGTGGTCAGGCTGCGGCAGGAGGCCGCCATGCGCGCGGCCTCGCGGCTGCTGGACCTGCGGCCGGAGCGTGTGGTCTTCGCGCATGGCCGCTGGTTCGATCAGGACGGCACCGCCTCGCTGCGGCGGTCCCTGCGCTGGCTGCTGGGCTGAACGCCCGGCCGGCAACCGCCGCGGCGGGCTGGGCCGATCGTGCGATCCCGCACCCATGTGAATAAAAGAGCGGTTAGAGCGTGACCCCTTCACGTGGAATCGCCGCAAAGCGTGCATCACGCGAAGAAACAACACGCTAAAGCGGGTGCAGTGAGCCCCTGCGAACGGAACCTGCTCTGGCAGGCCAGAATCCACGTTTCATCCTGGCGCCGGGCCGGAACCCCGCAGGTCCTGGCACAGCACGGGCCATTCCCGCCGCAGCATGGACAGCACCACCAGGCAGGCAGGGTTCTCGCTTTCGCCGCGCCAGGCGAAGGTCAGGTCCACGGTGGCGACGACGGGGCCGGAGAGCGGCAGCAATACGACCTCCGCCAGGCACAGCCGCTGGGCCGCCTGCGGCACCAGCGCGATGCCGAGCCCCGCGCCCACCAGTGCCAGGATGGAATGGGTCTGGCTGATATATTGCACGCGCGGCGGCACGATGCCCGTGACCTGGAACAATCCCGCCACCAGGTCGTGCAGGTAGCGCCCTTCGACGGGCGGATAGGTGATCAGGGGTTCTTCCGCCAGATCGGCGATCCGCACCGCGCGCCGCGTGGCAAGCGGGTGGGTGCGCGCCAGGGCAAGCAGCAGCGGCTCCTGCTGCGCCCGCGTGACGAGAATGCCGGGCCGCCGCGCCGTGGGCCGCAGCAGGCCGAAATCGATCTGCCCCGCCTGCAGCGCCTCCATCTGGTCCTGGGACACCATTTCCCGCAGATCCAGCCCGATCTCCGGCAGGCGGGTGCGCAGCAGGGCGACGAGGCGCGGCAAGAACCCATAGCCCGAGGCCGCCGTGAAGCCGATGGTCACCTGCCCCGCCTGCCCGAGCGCGATGCGGCGGGCGTGCAGGGCCGCGCTCTCCGCCATCAGCAGCATGCGCCGGGCATCGCGCAGGAAGGCATCCCCGGCCGGGGTCAGCCGGACGGAGCGGCTGCCCCGCAGCACCAGCATGACGCCGAGCTTGTGCTCCAGTTGCTGGATCTGCCGGCTGAGCGGTGGCTGCGTCATGTTCAGCCGCGCGGCGGCGCGATGAAAGTGCAACTCCTCGGCCACGGCCACAAAACAGCGAAGCTGGTTGAATTCGAACATCGATCCATTATCCGCATCGGGCGATACCGAAACAAGTTTAGGTGGATATCCGAACCGCGGATTATGCAGGATGGCGCGCCGCGCGGGCCTGCCGTCTCCGGCCCCGTGGACGCGAGAAGAAACGGGAGGAACACACACTATGCACCGCCGTAGCCTGCTGCGCGCGACCCTGGCCGCATCGGCCTTCACCCCCCTGGCCGCCCCGGCGCTGCGGGCGCAGAATTTCGACCACTCGCTCCGCATCATCGTCCCCAATGCGCCGGGCGGCACCAGCGACATCCTGGCCCGCCTGCTGGCGCCGGAGCTGACGCGGGTGCTCGGCCAGTCGGTGCTGGTGGAGAACCGCACGGGCGCCGCCGGCAATATCGGTGCCGATGCCGTGGCCAAGAGCACGCCGGACGGCCATACGCTGCTGCTGATGGATGTGGCGACGCTCGCCATCAACCCGGCCCTGTTCCCGCGCCTGCCCTTCGACGTGCAGCGCGACCTGGCGCCCGTGACGATGATGATCTACGCGCCCTATCTGGTCGCGACCAAGAACGCTCTGCCCGTCAAGGATGCCGCCGGGCTCGCCGCCTATGCGAAGAGCCACCCCGGCGGGGTGAATGTCGCCAATGCCGGCGTGGGCAGCCTGACCCATCTGACATCGGTGGAAGTAGGCGCGCATCTGGGTGGCGACTTCACCCAGGTGCCCTATCGCGGCGGCGCGCCCGCGCTGCTGGCGGTGGCCTCCGGCGAGGCCGACATGATTATCAACGGCGCCACGGCCACGCAATCTTATGTGGTCAGCGGCCAGATGCGCGGCATCGCCGTCTCGGGCGAGAAACGCCTGCCGGCGCTGCCGGACGTGCCCACCTTCAGTGAACTGGGCTGGCCGATGGCCGATGCCGGCACATGGCAGGGCATCCTGGTGCAGGGCGCCACGCCGCGCCCGCTGGTGGAACGCCTGGAGCGCGAGATCCGTGCCGTGGTGGCGCAGCCCGCCTTCACCGCCCGCCTGGCGGAACTGGGGGGGGAGCCCCGTACCGATGGCCCCGCCGCCTTCCACGCGTGGCTGGCGCGGTCAACCGAGACCTATGGCCGCATCGTGCAGAAGCACAACATCCGGCCTGAATAGGCGGACGGGCTCTACCGGAGACGGATCGGGGATGGCGTTCCCCGGTCTTTTCTCGCGGGGCCCGGGCATGAGGCATCGGGACAGGAGCGGGGGGAATAGCTTTTCTGGCCCTCCCCCCGGCTGCCGGGAGCCACGAAAAATACCTTCAGGCGGAGACAGACGACCATGAGCATTGCCACGTCGCCGGGCCAGTTCCGGCGGCCCCATATGGACCTCGCCCGCTTCGCGGCCCGGCTGTTCGAGGCGGCGGGGCTGGAGCCGGCCAAGGCGGAAACGGTCGGCCGCATCCTGGTGCTGACGGATATGATGGGCCGCCATACCCATGGGCTGGCGCAGTGCCACGCTTACCTTGGGCAGATCGCGCAAGGTGCCATGGCGAAGGGCGGCGCGCCGGACGTGCTGCGCGACACCGGCGCCACGATCGTCTGGGATGGCGGCTACCTGCCCGGCCTGTGGCTGGTGGAACAGGCCCTGGCCCTGGGCTTCGAGCGTATCGCAGAGCACGGCGTGGTCACCCTCGCGATGCGCCGAAGCCACCATATCGGCTGTCTGGCGGCCCTGGCGAAGCAGGCGACGGATCGCGGCTATTTCGTCATGCTTGCCTCCTCCGGCCCGCATAGCCGCATCGTCGCGCCTTTCGGCGGGCGGGAGGCGCTGTTCAGCCCCAATCCCTTCGCCATCGGTTTCCCGACGACCGACTTTCCGGTGCTGGTCGATATCTCCGCCTCCATCACCACCGTCTCGATGACGCGGGAAAAGGCGGCGGCGGGCGAGATGTTCGAGCACCCCTGGCTGATGGACAGCGAAGGCCGGCCGACACGCGACCCCGGGGTGATGGAGCGCGCGACAGATCGTGGCAGCCTGCTGCTGCTGGGCGGGCAGGAAGCCGGCCACAAGGGCTTCGGCCTGGCGCTGATGGTGGAGGCACTGACCCAGGGCCTGGCCGGGCACGGCCGGCGGGACGCGCCGAAGCAATGGGGCGCCAGCGTCTATCTGCAACTGATCGACCCCGGTGCCTTCTCGGGGCGGGACGCCTTCATCGGCCAGATGGATTTCCTGGCCGAGCGCTGCCATGCGAATGCGCCGATCGACCCTGGCCGGCCAGTGCGCCTGCCGGGCGAGCAGGCCAGTCGGAAGATCGCCGAGGCCGAGGCACTGGGCGTCGTGGTTTCACCGGAGACCGCCAGAGCATTGCGCGGCTGGGCGGAGCGCCTGGGCGTACCCGCCGACATCCTTGTCTAGAGCTGCCGGAATGGTCATTCGCGCCTGGTTGTAAGCGCGCCTGTCCCGGCCATGGCCGGGACAGGCGGCGGGAAAGCGCCGCCGTGTCTCCCGCCGCTACCGGAGGTAGCCTCTTCTCCGCATGAAGGTCGAAACCTTCTCCTGCAGGTCCACGACAGCCTGTTCCGCTGTCTTGGTGCCGGAGCAGACCGCATTGGCCTCATCGTAGATCAGGATGTTCACCTGCTCGGAATCGCGCAGCGGCGGATAGGTCGCGACGGCGCCTTCCATGCCTTGCAGCACCGCCGGCAGCACCGGGTAGCGTGCCACCACCTCCGGGTCCTTGAACGCGGAGATGCGGCAGGGCGTGCCGCTCACCAGCGCGGTCTGGCGCGAAATCTCCTTCGAGGTCAGCCAGCCCACGAAGAGCCTGGCCGCATCCAGGCTGCGGCTCTTGGCATTGACCGCGATCCCCCAGCCGCCAAGCAGCACCGCCTGGGGCGTTGGCGCCCAACCGAGGCTACCCGCGATCTTCGACTTCGATGGGTCGAACAGGGTGGAAAAGCCGCCTGCCCACATATATCCCTGCGCCGACTGGCCACTGACCAGGCTGTTGATCATCTCCGGGAAGTCCCAGGTCAGGTTGCCGGGCGGGCTGATCTTCCCCAGGCGCTGAGACATGAAGGTGAAGGTCTTCAGCGCGGCATCGCTGCCGAAGGTGGGGCGGCCGGCGGCATCGAGATACTGGCCGCCGAAGGCATGGAACAAGGTGATCCAGGTGCAGGCGGTCTGGATGCTTTTGCCCGCCGGCATGTTGAAGCCGTAGCGGCCGCCCTTGTTCAATGCCACGCCGTTGCGATGCACGCCTTCCCAGTCGGCGGGGGGAGAATCCGGGTCCAGCCCGGCATCGCGCAAAGCCGCCTTGTCCCAGACCAGCATCGATACGTCGCCCAGCAGCGGTATGGCCACGGCCTTGCCGTCCACGCGCGAATAGGCTTCCAGTGCGCGCTGTGGGTAATCGTCCCAGTCCATGGGTGGAACGCCGCGCACCTCCTGGTCCAGGCGCATCAGATTATGCGCATGCGGCGCGATCTGTTCCTTCCACTGGTAGGCCGTCAGATAGATGTCGAAGCTGTTGGTGTTGCTGGACGCATCCAGGATCATCTTCTGGTAGCGGTCGGTCTGCTGGAGGAACTGGAAATCCAGCCGGATGCCCGTCGCCTCCGTGAAGCGGCTGCTGAAATCAGCCATCAACTGGTAGCTGGGGGTGGAGCCCCAGGTGATGCGCAGCGTGGTGCCGGAATAGGTACGCGGCAGGTTGCGGGTCGCCTCCGCCGCCGCCGTCTGCGCCATCGCCTGCTCCAGCAGGGCGCCGTTGCCCAGCAGCGCGGTCGCGCCGGCGGCGATGCCAAATCCACGTCGTGTGAGTCCACGCATGATGCCCGTCCCTCCCCTGTGCCGCTTTGCGCGGTCGTCTGGGGGCGCAGGCTGCGGGGTGCGCACTGGCCGGGCAAGCTGACTCTGCTGGTAGTTGGGTAAAGCGGGGTAAGGGCCGCTTCTTGTCACGACTGCGCCAGCAGGCGCCCCAGCGGCAGGACCGGCACGGCGTCGGGCAGGTGTCGGCGCAGCCGGGCGGCGACCGCATGGCCGGGGTCGGCGCTGCCCGGCAGGGGCGGGCCGCCATGGGCTATGATCAGTTCCGCCCCGGCGCCGGCCATCGCCTGCGCGGCATCCAGCGTGGCGGCACAGCCGGCGACATGGAAACCCGCCCCGCTCGCGCCGCGCAAAAAGGCGATCTCCCGCTCCACGCCCAGCGAGAAGCCCGCCAGCAGCGTACCCACCTCGCCATCGATGAAGCTGACGCTGGGCAGGTTGACGATGCCGCTGATCCCGGCACGGCGCAGGGCGTGCAGGATATCCTCCCGCCGCCGGAACGGGTCGACGCAGAAGACGCCGGCATAGACCTTCCGGCGGGGCGGCTGGGCCGGGAGGTTGTCCAGCAGGCTGCCGTTGCTGTCGTGCCAGGCCAGGGCCGCAAGCCAGAATTCGGGCCCGGGCGGTAGGGCAGGCAACCAGGGGCAGAACAGCCAGGATTCGTCCGGGTTGTCGTCCACCGCTGCCAGGCTCCGCACGATCCGTAAGGCAGGCGCCATAGCCGGCTGCCCAACTTTACCCATTTGCGCCGCGCATCCGCCTTTCGCCCCCCAGGCTCTCTGCTAGCCTCGGCAGCATAGAGGTCAAGAGCCACCGGCGAAACGGCGGCCAGGATAAGGGGAAGGAAGCGTATGCCGAGAGCCTATGTCTGCGGCACCTTCGATACCAAGGGCGCCGAGCTCGGCTTCGTCGCGGCCCGGCTGCGCGCCGCTGGCGTCGAGACCTGCACGGTGGACCTGTCGACCCTCCCCCATAACGGCGCCGTGGACGTGACGGCGCGCGACGTGGCCCGGTGCCACCCCGCGGGAGAAGCCGCGGTGCTGGGGCTGGGCGACCGTGGCAGGGCCGTGGGCGGCATGGCACTGGCGCTGGAGCACTTCCTGCCCACCCGCCGGGATGTGGCCGGCATTTTTGGCGCGGGCGGCACCGGCGGCACCGCCATGCTGGCACCGGGCATGCGGGCGCTTCCCGTTGGCGTGCCGAAGCTTTTGGTATCCACCGTCGCCTCCGGCAATGTCGCGCCTTATGTCGGGCCGTCCGACATCTGCATGATGCCCTCCATCACCGACGTTCAGGGCCTGAACCGCATTTCCCGCCGCATCCTGGAGAACGCGGCGCATGCCCTGGCCGGCATGATCCGCTTCCGCCAGGACGAAGCCGCCGAGGCGCGGCCCGCGATCGGGCTGACCATGTTCGGCGTGACGACGGATTGCGTGAGGCATGTCACCGCGGCGCTGGAGGCCGAGTATGACTGCCTGGTGTTCCACGCCGTCGGCACGGGTGGCCGCGCCATGGAGAAACTCGCCGATTCCGGCCTGCTGGGCGGGGTAATCGACGCCACCACCACCGAGGTCGCCGACATGCTGATAGGCGGGGTGTTCCCCGCCGACGACACGCGTTTCGAGGCGATCATCCGCACCCGCATCCCCTATGTCCTCTCCTGCGGTGCGCTGGACATGGTGAATTTCGGGGCGCTGGACACGGTGCCGGAGCGCTTCCGTGGCCGGAACCTCTATGTCCACAACCCACAGATCACACTGATGCGCACGACGCCCGCCGAGAACGTGGCCATGGCGGAATGGATCGCCGCCCGGCTCAACCGCATGGAAGGGCCGGTCCGCCTGCTGCTGCCCGGGGGGGGTGTCTCGGCCATCGACCTGCCCGGCCAGCCCTTCCATGACCCGGAGGCCGACCGCGCGCTGTTCGACACGCTGGAGGCGCGGGTCGTCGCCACGCCGGCGCGCCGGGTGGAGCGGCTGCCCCATGCGATCAACGATCCGGCCTTCGCCGCGGCGCTCGCCAGGGCCTTTCGCGACATCGCCGCCTAAAGTTCTCAAGGAGACAATCGGATGCAGCGTTTCGAACGCACCGACCTGCTGCGCCGCTTCACCGACATGGTGCGGCGCGGCGAGCCCATCATCGGCGGCGGCGCCGGCATCGGCCTCTCGGCCAAGTGCGAGGAAGCCGGCGGGATCGACCTGATCGTCCTGTACAATTCCGGCCGCTACCGCATGGCCGGGCGCGGCTCCCTGGCCGGGCTGCTGGCCTATGGCAATGCCAATGACATCGTGGTGCAGATGGCCCGCGAAGTGCTGCCGGTGGTGAAGAAGACGCCGGTTCTGGCCGGCGTGAACGGCACCGACCCCTTCATGCTGACCGAACACTTCCTGGAACAACTCAAGGCGATGGGCATCGCCGGCATCCAGAACTTCCCCACCGTGGGGCTGATCGACGGGGTGTTCCGCCAGAACCTGGAGGAGACCGGCATGAGCTACGCGCTGGAGGTGGAGATGATCCGCACGGCCCGCGCCATGGACCTGCTGACAACCCCCTATGTCTTTTCCGAAGCCGATGCCGCAGCGATGGCGGGCGCGGGAGCGGACATCATCATCGCGCATATGGGCCTCACCACGGGCGGCACGATCGGCGCGGAGACGGCGCCGACGCTGCGGGCATGCCCGGCCATGATCGATGCCTGGGCGCGCGCGGCGAAAAAGGTGCGGCCGGACGTGCTGGTGCTCTGCCATGGCGGCCCCATCGCCACGCCCGAGGACGCGCAATACGTGCTGGATGCCTGCGAGCATTGCGACGGCTTCTACGGCGCCAGCTCGATGGAGCGCCTGCCCGTCGAGGCGGCCCTGACCGAGACGACACGCGCGTTCCGCCGGCTGAAGGGCGGCAGGCGGCACGCCACCAAGGAGATCCAGGCATGACGGTGTTCCGCAGCGGGACCACTCCGCCCGCGTGGTGCGAGTTGGACGATTTCGAGATCATCACTCTCGGCCTGGGCGAGACGCTGCGCCGCGGCCCTTCCGGCCGCCGCGAACGGCTGATCGGGACCGCCGGAACCTGCCAGATCCAGCGTGGCGGCGGCAGCCTGTTGCTGAAGGAAGCCCAGTTCCTGGACCTGAACCCGGCGGATGGCGAATGGTCCGTCACCGGGGCGACCGGCCCTTCCCAGCTTGTCTGGCTGGCCGGCCACTGGGGCGACGAGATCGCGGGCTGCGGCGTGTTCCGCGTCACGCGGTCCGATGCGCCCAATAACGGCGACCCGGTGACTTATCCCAAGCATACGCGGATCGACCGGCATTACCACGACTGCGACGAGTACTGGATCATGCTGGAAGGCGCCGGCACTGCGGTTGTCGATGACCGCCATTCGCGCATGGGCCCGGGCGACTGCCTCGCCATCGGCATGGGCCACCATCATGACTTTCCCATCACCGAGAGCGAGGTCAAGGCTGTGTTCTTCGAAACGACGCTGCAGGGCGGCAAGCGTACCGGCCATCTCTGGGAACACACGCATGGCCCCGCCATGCCCGTGCCGGGGCGCGTCTGATGGCCGCGCAACGCGTCATCCATGTCGGCATCGGCACCTTCGGCAAGCGCTGGTGCCGGGAATTCCTGAAGACCAATGTCGATGACGGCACCATCGAGGTCGTGGCGCTGGTGGATGTCGACCCGAAGGCGCTGGCCTATGGCCGCTCCGTCCTGAACCTGCCGGAGAGCGCCTGCTTCACCGACCCGCGCGAGGCCTTCGGCAAGGTCGCGGCCGATTTCTGCACCGTCGTGGTGCCGCCCAACTTCCATGAGGCGGTGGTCGATATCGCCATCGAGCATGGCGTGGACGTGCTCAGCGAGAAGCCCATCGCGGATACGATGGAAGCCTCGGTCCGCATCGCCCGCAAGATCGAGGCGGCCGGGCGCAAGATGGCGGTGACGATGAGCCACCGCTTCGACCAGGACAAGACGACGCTGCGCCGCATCATCCGCTCCGGCAGGCTCGGCCGGGTCAATAACATCTCCTGCCGCTACCAGGCCGACATGCGGCAGCACATGGCCTGGGGCGCGCTGTTCCGCCACACCATGCAGCACCCCATGCTGATCGAGGGCGCGATCCATCACCTCGACATCGTGGCGGACCTGGCGGGGGCCCGCTGCGAGACGCTGTTCGCCTCGACCTGGAAGCCCGACTGGGCGGAATATGCCGGTGATACGGACGGCCTGGTCAGCATGGTCTTCGAGAACGGCGTGCGCGCCGTCTATGAAGGCTCGTCTTCCACCGCGGTCGGGTTGAACGACTGGTACCAGGAATATGTCCGGGTCGATTGCGAACTGGGCACCGCCATCCTGAACCATCGCGAGATCGAGATCTTCACCCGCCAGGATGTGCCCCGCCAGAAAAGCCGGGAAGGCCAGGGGCAGAAGGTGACCCAGTTGACCCAACCCAAATGGATCAACCACTGGCTGATCGAGCAGTTCGCCCAGTGGCGGGCCGGCGGCCCCGCGATGGAGACGCGGGTGCAGAACAACGTCCAGGCCTCGGCGCTCATCTTCGGCTCGATCGAGAGCGCGACCCATGGCAAGCTGGTGAAGGTGCAGGACTACATCGCTTCCTTCGGATGATGCCTTGAGCGAAACCCCCGCCGAGCAGGTTGCCGACCGATTGCGCGCCGTGCGCGGCCGCAGCGATGCGCTGCTGGTGGGGGCCGCGATCGGCACCGGCATGGCGGCGCAGGCCGCCACCCGGGGCGGGGCCGATTTCCTGCTGGCGCTGAACGCGGGCCGGCTGCGCACCATGGGGGAGCCCTCCGTGGCCTCGCTGCTGGCGCTGCGCGACACCAACAACTTCGTGCTGGATTTCGCCTCCGCCGAGATCCGCCCGCGCACCGGCCTGCCGGTCTTTGTCGGCCTCGCCGCCTTCGACCCCAGGCTGGATGCGGGCGCCCTGCTGCGCCGCGTGCGCGACGCGGGCTTCGAGGGCGTGACCAACTTCCCGACCGTGACGCTGATGGATGGCCGCTTCCGCCGTTTCCTGGAAGCCAGCGGCTATGGATTCGAGCGGGAGGCCGCCCTGCTGGAGCAGGCCCGCGCGCTCGGCCTGGCCACCCTGGGCTACGCCCACCGGCGGGAGGAGGCGCGGCGGCTGGCGGTCGCTGGCGTGACCGTCGTGAACATCGCCCTCGGCTGGAACTCCGGCGGCACGCTGGGCGTGACGAACCCCATGCGGATCGAGGAAGCCGCCGAACTGACATGCCGCATGGTGCGCGCCGTGCGCCAGCATTCCCGCGACACCCTCTGCGTCGTGGAAGGCGGGCCCATCGTGCGGCCGGAGCAGATGGATGAGGTCTGCCGCGCCGCCGATGCGCAAGGCTATGTCGGCGGTTCCACCATCGACCGTGTGCCGCTGGAGGAAGCGATCGAGCTGGTGACCGCCGCCTTCAAGACCACCCGGGCGCGCCAGCGGCGCATCCCGCGCGTGGACCCGCGGCGGGAACCGCTGGCGCTGGTGGGGGCCGCTCCCGCCGTGCTGCGGGCGCGCGCCGCCTTCGCCCAGGCCATCGAGGGTGGGCTTCCCGTGCTGATCCTGGGGGAGGAAGGCACCGGCCGCCGCGACCTGGCCCGCGCGCTGCACGCGGCGGGGCCAGCCAGAACCAGGAAGCTGGCCTGGGTGACCTGCGCGGCCGAGCCGGAACGCATGGCCGTCGAGATCTTCGGCTGCGAGCCGGGGGCGCTGCCCGGCATCGTCCGCCGACGCATGGGCTGGCTGGAGATGGCGCGGGATTCCACCCTGGTGCTCGACGAGTTCGGCCAGCTCGACCGGGTTTCCCGCCAGCGGCTGGAGGCGGCGCTGAAGAGCGGCGGCTTCACGCGGCATGGCGGGACCGAGACCCTGCCGCTGGGCACGCGCCTGCTCGGCATCACCCACCCGCGCCCCGGCCAGGACCAGGGCTGGTTCGCGCCCCTGCCGCCCCGGCTGCTGGGCGAGATCCGCATCGAATTGCAGCCGCTGCGCAACCGCCTCGACGACCTGCCGGCGATCATCCACCAGGTGCTGGACCGCCTGGCGCTCGGGCTGGGCCGTCCCGCCGTGGATGTCGACCCCTCCGCCTTCCGCCTGCTGCTGGAACATGACTGGCCGGGCAATTTCCGCGAACTGACCGAGGTGCTGCAACGCGGCCTGCTGGCGGCCGGCGAGGGCGCGGTCACGGCAGGGCACCTCGCCGCCCTGCAGGGGGCCGAGCCGGCGCAGGACACCCGGAGCCGCTTTGGCAGCGAGCGGGACTGGATCCTGGACGGGCTGCGCCGCAACCGCTTCCGCCGTGGGGAGGCCGCCCGCTTCCTCGGTGTGTCGCGCAAGACCCTTTACAATCGTATGGTGGCGCTCGGGCTTGCCGTCGGCGCAAACGGCCGCGGCATGGACCAGACGGGCGGCTAGACGGCTCCCTTACCCCATTTTACCCATTGCGCCGCCTCGATGGCGTTGCCGCTCCCGCGGGCGCTTGCTTCACTTCGGGCATACAACAGAGCCCTGCGCGCCACGGCGGCTGGGCCACGGGAGAACGTTCATGCTGATCACGCGGCGCGGCCTGACGGCCGCTGCGTTGCTGGCGGGCGTGGGAAGCCCCGCGCTGGCGCAGGACGACACGACGACCCGGGGCCTGCCCCGCACCCATGCCGGGACCACGCTGAATGTGCTGTGGGGGCCGGAGCCGGTGTTCCAGGCCATGGCGACCTATTCCGCCGCCTTCACCGATGCCACGGGCATCCGGATGGACTTCACCCAGGTCAGCTATGCGGACCGCTACCGCAAGATGATGCTGGACGTGTCCAGCCGCACCAATTCCTTCGACGTGTATCTCAATGCCTACCAGTGGAAAGAGGAACTTGCGCCCTACGTGGTCGACCACGCCCGCATCCCGGAGGACGTGCCCGGCGCGCCGCCGCTGGAGCTGGATGATTTCCCGCCCCGCGCCCTGGAGGTCTACAGCCGCGCCGGCGACAAGACGATGGCCCTGCCGCTGAACGGCAGCGCCACCTTCCTGGTCTGGAACAAGAAGGCCTACCGCGAAGCCGGCCTGGACCCCGACCGCGCCCCCCGGAGCTGGGAGGAGGTTGTCAGCAACGGCGAGAAGCTGCGCGCCGACCGGCGCTACGGCTTCAACATGCCGGCGGGCAAGAGCATCCAGACCGCCTGCGTCTGGATCACCCTGTTCCATGCCTTCGGCGGCGCCTATCGCGATGCCGGCGGGCAGCCGGCCTTCAACAGCGAGCCTGGGCTGCGCGCCACCCGCTTCATGGCGGAACGCCTGCAGAAGATCAGCCCGCCGGGCAACCTGACCTGGGATTCGCCCGAGATGCTGAATGCCGTGCTGACCGGACAGGCGGCGCAGGGCTTCCTGTGGGCCGGCGCCTTCTCCACCCTGCTCGACCCTTCGCGCTCGGTGGTGTCGAAGGATCTCGGCTGGGCACCGACGCCGGAGGCGGTGATGCTGGGCGGCTGGGCCATGTCGGTGAACGCCAATTCGCGTGGGCGGGAGCCCGCCAAGCTCTGGGCCGCATGGCTGACCAGCCGGGAAGTGTCCCGGCGGCTGGCGCTGATCGCCGCCCAGCCCTGCCGCATCTCCGCCTTCCGCGACCCGGAGGTCGTGGCGAAATACCCCCAGCTTCCGGCCGTGCTGGAAGGAATGTCCGGCAAGGTGGCCGCCTATATGCCAATCCGCGATTCCGAGCAGATCAATACCTTCATCTATGACGAGGTGAACGCCGCCTGCGCGGGCACCCGAACGCCCGAGCAGGCGGTGGCCGCGATGCAGGACAAGGTCGTGACCTTCATGCGCCGGCGGGGGTATCTCCGTGGCTAGTCAATCCGTCCTTCTCTCCGCACCCGCCAAGCCGGCACGCCGCGGCGGCACGCGCCGCACCTCCCGCAACCAGGCCATCTGGTTCGTGCTGCCCGCGATCCTGGTCCTGGTCGGCGTCTATCTCGGGCCGATGCTCTATGCCCTCTGGGCCTCCTTCACCGGCTGGGTCCTGGTGATGCCGGGCAGCGAGAACGACTGGGTCGGCCTGGCGAATTACTCCGAGGTCCTGCAAAGCCGCGAGTTCTGGTCCGCGGTGCAGGTCACCGTCATCTATGCACTGTTCTCCATCACCTTCGGGCTGACGCTCGGCACGATCTTCGCGCTGACGCTCAACCTGGAGTTCTTCTGGAAGACCTTCTTCCGCTCGGTGATGATGATCCCGATGGTGATCACTCCATCTGTCATCGGCATCTTCTGGAAGCTGCTCTATGAACAGGAGAACGGTGTCTTCAACCATGCCCTGGCCGCCATCGGGTTGCCTGGCATTCCCTGGCTCAGCCTGAACGGCGCGTTGCCGTCGATCATCATCATGGATGTGTGGCAGACCACGCCCTTCTTCATGCTGGTGATCCTGGCCGGCCTTCATTCCATCGACGAAAGCCTGATCGACGCGGCCAAGGTGGACGGAACCTCGCGCTGGCAGATGTTCCGCCATATCCTGCTGCCGCACCTGCTGCCCTACATGCTGGTCGCGGCTTCCTTCCGCTGCATCGCCGCCATGGGCGACTTCGACAAGATCTGGCTGCTGACGGCCGGCGGCCCGGGCGACCGCACCACGACCATGACCATCTTCACCTACAAGACCGGCTTCTCGGCCTTCGATATCGGCCGCACGGCCGCCATCGCCTGGATCTTCGTGGTCATCGTGCTGCTGGTCAGCGCGCCATTGCTGCGTCACCTGTTCAAGACAGCCACGAGGGACCATTGATGCGCCACCGTCCTTTCGCCATGGGCAAGCAAGGCTCGAAACTGGCGCTGACCTTCCTGTGGGCGGCCATCGCCTGGGTCTACCTGTTCCCCTATACGTGGATGATCCTGACCGGCATCCGGCAGCCCGTCGACACGCTGTCCATGCGCTTCCTGTTCGTGCCCACGCTGGACGGGTTCCGGGCCATCTTCCGCGACATCGGCTTCCAGAACTACCTGTTGAACAGCGCCATCGTCTCGGTCTTCTCGACCCTGGTGGTCATCGCGGTGGCATCCCCGGCCGCCTATGCGCTGACGCAGCTCCGGATGCGTGGCCAGGTTTTTCTGGCCTCCATCCTGGTGGCCCGCATGGTGCCGGGAATCGCCATCCTGATTCCGGTCTATCTCGCGGCGTCCTCGGCCGGCCTGCTGGATACGCGGGCGACGCTGATCCTGATCTACACGGCCTTCAACCTGCCCTTCGCCATCTGGCTGCTGCGCGGCTTCTTCGCCGAGGTCCCGGCGGAAGTGCGCGAGGCGGCGATCATCGATGGCTGTACCGAATTTCAGGTCTTCTGGCGGATGATGCTGCCGCTGCTCTCCGGCGGGCTCGTGGCCACCGGCGTTTTCGTCTTCATCGCGGCATGGAACGAGTTCCTGTTCGCCCTGGCCCT
The DNA here is from genome assembly GCA_028288745.1 of Roseomonas sp. Lineage (GTDB taxonomy): Bacteria > Pseudomonadota > Alphaproteobacteria > Acetobacterales > Acetobacteraceae > Pseudoroseomonas. The sequence continues at coordinate 19,658 of JAQGHX010000126.1, forward strand.
GACGCAGTCGCATGCCGCCACGGCGCCGCTGTCCATCATCGGGTTCCGCAACGAGTATGGCGTGCAGTGGGGCGCTATCGGGGCGGCCGCCCTGATGATCTCCACCCCTGTGGTGGTCTTCGCCGTCGTGATGCAGCGCTACCTCGTGCGCGGCCTCACCATGGGCTCCGTAAAAGGCTAGGGCAGGTTCCGTTCGCAGGGGCTCACCGCACCCGCTCCAGCATGTTGTTACTTCGCGTGATTCACGCTTTGCGGTGATTTCACCTGAAACGATCACGCTCTAGGGAGAAAAACGCATGGTTCGAATCTACGTCAGCGATGTCATCAAGGCCCCGGTCGGGGTGGTCTGGGACCTGATCCGCGATTTCAACGGCATGCCGAAATGGCACCCCTTCATCCGCGACAGCGAGATCGAGAATGGCCGGCCGAGCGATGCGGTGGGTTGCGTGCGGTCCTTCCATCTGGCCAATGGCGGGCACCTGAGGGAGAAGCTGCTGAAGCTCTCGGACCGGGAGCACGAATGCGTCTATTGCATCCTGGACAGCCCGATGCCGGTGACAGGCTATGTCGCCGGCTACCGCCTGCTGCCAATTACGGAGACGAACCACACCTTCATCGACTGGTGGGCCGAGTTCGAGGTCGGCGCCGACGACCATGACCGCATCGTGGATCAGGTGAAGAACGGCACCTTCCGCCGGGCCTTCCAGGCCATCAACGAGCACCTTGCATAAGCCCCAGGGGATAGCCCCAGGGGATAAGGCCAGGTGGCGGGACGGGCGTCGGCCAGGATCAGCCTGTCCCGCATCCGCTCCCAGGGGCCGGTGAGACGGGGCCAGTTCGGCAATCATGGTCCCACGATCCGCATCGCCGCCGCCGCCATAGCACAGCCCCGGCGGAGCGGGGCCACCATCCGCGCCGCCCCACCCCATGAGGAGCGAGGCCGCACAAGCCGGTTGCGCGCCGGAAGGGCGGCGCCGCTCGCCTAAGCCATGGGATGCATGGCCTCCTCTGCCGGCAAAGCCATGGCCACCCGGCTGCGGAACGGCCTCGGCGTCTGCCTGGGCCATGCCAAACCGGCGCCCGAAACCCAAGCCTGCGATCTGGACGAGGTTCGCCCGCCGGGCCCATGCTGGCATCCTGCGCCCGGCGAAGCGGCCCACAGATCGGCATGCGTCGCCACGGCGCCGGAGATGGATGTCCACGATGAACCAGTTACAGCCCGGCGACCTGGTCCTTGTCACAGGCGGCTCGGGCTTCCTGGGGTCGGCGGTGGCCCGGGCCCTGGTCGCGCGGGGGCTGCGGGTGCGCGCGCTGGCCCGCCCCAGCAGCCCGCGCGGCAATCTCGCCGGGCTGGATTGCGACATCGTCGCCGGCGACCTCACCGACCGGGAATCCTTGAAGGCGGCGCTTCACAGCACCCGCTACCTCTTCCATGTCGCGGCGGATTACCGGCTCTGGGCGCCCGATCCGTCGGTGATCCTGCGCGTCAATGTCGAGGGCACCCGCGGCCTGATGCGGGAGGCCCTGGCGGCAGGGGTCGAGCGCATCGTCTACACCAGCAGCGTCGCGGCGCTGAAGATCGCGGGCGCCACGGCCCCGGTCGATGAAACCGCGCCCCTGGCGCCGGACGAGGCCATTGGCGCCTACAAGCGCAGCAAGACCCTGGCGGAACGCATGGTGGAGGAAATGATCCGCCAGGACGGCCTGCCCGCCGTCATCGTCAATCCCACCACCCCGGTTGGCCCCCGCGACATCCGGCCGACCCCGACCGGCCGCATCATCCTGGACGCCGCGCGCGGCAAAATCCCGGCCTTCGTCGAAACCGGCCTCAATTTCGCGCATGTCGATGATATCGCGGAAGGCCACTTGCAGGCCTTCGAACGCGGCCGGACCGGCGAGCGCTATATCCTGGGGGGGGCAGAACCTGTCCTTGCGCGCCTTCCTGGGCACCATCGCCGGCCTCACCGGGCGGCGCGCGCCGCGCGTGAAGCTGCCGCGCGGCCCGCTCTTTCCCCTGGCCTTCGGGGCCGAGGCCGTGGCCCGGCTGACCGGCAGGGAACCGCTGCTGACCGTCGACGGCCTGCGCATGTCCCGCTACCGGATGTTCTTCACCTCGGCCAAAGCCGAACGCGAGTTGGGCTACCGAAGCCGCCCCTACCAGGAGGGCGTGGCCGATGCGCTGGCCTGGTTCCGTGAAGCCGGCTACCTGGCATGACCCTGGCGGCGCCGGCGGGCTTGGCGGTCTCGCTCTCCCTGCTGGTGGCGCGCGGCGGCTTCCGGCTGGCGCGGGCCCGCAGCCCGCGACCCTATGGCGGCTTCGGGGAGATCGGCCGGATGGTAACGCGCGCCGCCTCTGCGCGGCTCGGCTATTCGCCGCTGCTGCTGGCGGGTACGGTCGCCGGCATGGTCCTGACCTATCTGGCGCCCCCGGCGCTCAGCCTGTCCGGCGGCGGCCTGGCCCGTGGCGCCAGGCTCCTCGCCTGGCTGCTGATGGCGCTGGCCTTCCGGCCCATGCTGCGCATCTACCGGGCCCCGCCGCTCTGGGGCCTCGCGCTGCCGGGCATCGGCACGGCCTGTACGCTGCTCACCCCGCACCCCGTCCCGCAGGTCTGGCGCGGCCGGGGCGGCATGTGGAAAAGGCGCGCCCAGGCCATGGCGGATGGCACATGACGGAGGTGGCCGATTTCACCTCCGGCAAGGACCACCGCGGCGAGAATTTCCCCGTCGCCTCCCGGCTGGTCCGGCCGGAACTGCGGCCGCCGGTCCTGGCCTTCTACCGCTTCGCGCGCGCGGCCGACGACGTGGCGGACCACGCCACTGCGGCCGCCGCCGACAAGCTGGCGCAACTCGCCCGGATGCGGGCGGGGCTGCGCGGCGAGGCCGGTGCGAACCCCGAGGGCGAGGCGCTGCACGCGGTGCTGCGGGCGCGCGGCCTCACGGACCGCCATGCGCTGGACCTGCTGGAAGCCTTCCGCCGCGACGTCACGCAGCGGCGCTATGCCGACTGGGCCGGACTGATGGATTACTGCCGCTATTCCGCCGCGCCGGTCGGGCGGTTCATGCTGGACCTGCATGGCGAATCCCCCGCGCTCTGGCCTGCCAGTGACGCGCTCTGCGCGGCCTTGCAGGTGATCAACCACCTGCAGGATTGCGCGAAGGACTACCGCGCCATCGACCGGGTCTATATCCCGCTGGATACCCTCGCCGCCCATGGCACGGGGGTGGAGGCGCTGGGCGCCGAGCGGTCCTCGCCCGCGCTGCGGCAGGTGATCACGGGCCTGACCCGGCGCACCGACGGGCTGCTCCGCCAGTCCCGGCCTTTCGCCGGCCGCATCGCGGACCGGCGGCTGGCCCTGGAAGTGGGCGTCATCCAGGCCCTGGCGGAAAGCCTCACGGCCCGTCTGGCGCGCCGCGACCCCCTGTCGCAACGGGTGCATCACCACCCCATCGAGGCCCTGGGCCTGGCGCTGCGGGGCGGCCTGGGCGTCGCCGCCGGGCGCCTGGGGCGTGTCCTGAAGCGGCCCGGCCGCGACGGCAGCCGGAGATGAGCATGTCCGCGCAAGCCCGGCCCGATCCGGCGGCGCTCCAGGCACAGGTCTCCGGCAGTTCCTTCTATGCCGCCATGCGCCTCATGCCCAAGGCCGAGCGGGCGGCCATGTTCGCCATTTATACCTATTGCCGGCTGGTCGACGACATCGCCGATGACGGGACCCGGCCGCGCCCGGTGCGGGCCACGGAACTCAACCGGTGGCGCGTCGATCTCGGCGCCCTCTATGCCGGGAGGCCGGCGGGGCGCGCCACTTTCCTGGCCCCGGCGGTACGGGATTTCGGCCTGCGGCAGGCGGATTTCCTGGCGGTGATCGACGGCATGGACATGGATGTCGCGGCGGATCTCCGCGCCCCGGACCGCGCGACGCTGGACCTCTATTGCGACCGCGTCGCCAGCGCGGTCGGCCGTCTCTCCACCCGTGTCTTCGGCATGCCGGAGGCACCCGGCCTGGAGCTGGCGCACCAGTTGGGCCGCGCCCTGCAACTGACCAACATCCTGCGCGACCTGGATGAGGATGCCGCGATCGGCCGCCTCTACCTGCCACGCGAATTGCTGGCCGGGGCCGGCATCGCCACCACCGAGCCGATCGTAGCGGTCGGCGACCCGCGGGTGGACGGCGTCTGCCGCGCCCTGGCGGCCGAGGCGCTGGCGCATTTCGCGGCCGCCGACCGGGTGCTGCGATCCAGGCCGCCCGGCCGCCTGCTGGCGCCCCGCCTGATGTCGGCCGTCTACCAGACCATCCTGCGGGACATGCTGGCGCGGGGCTGGGCCCCGCCGCGTCAGCGCGTGCGGATCGGCAAGCCGCGCCTGCTATGGCTCGTCCTGCGCTGCAGCGTCTTCGGGTGACACGCCCGGGAATGGCGCGCCCGCCGCGGGTGCATGTGGTGGGCGCCGGGCTGGCCGGGTTGTCGGCGGCGGTCGCCCTGGCGGGGCGCGGCGTGCCCGTGGTGCTGTCGGATGCGGCGCCGCAGGCCGGCGGGCGCTGCCGCTCCTACCATGACAGTGTGCTCGGCATGGTGATCGACAACGGCAATCACCTGGTGCTGTCCGGCAACGCGGCGGTCGGCCGCTACCTGCGGGCCATCGGGGCGGAGGACCGGCTGGCGGGGCCGAACCGCGCGGAGTTCCGCTTCTTCGACCTCGGCAGCGGCCAGGGCTGGACGCTGCGGCCGAATGCCGGTCCGCTCCCCTGGTGGGTCCTGGCGCGGGGGCGCCGCGTGCCCGGCACGCGGCCCCGCGACTATCTGGCCCTGGCCGCGCTGCTGCGCCGCCACCCGGGCCAGCGAATCGACGAGGTGCTCCCCTGCCGGGGCCCGCTCTGGGACAGGCTGCTACGGCCCGTCCTGGTCTCCATCCTCAATACCGCGCCGGAGGAAGCCTCGGCCGACCTCGCCGGCGCCGTGCTGCGGGAGACGCTGGGGAAAGGAGGCGACTGGACCCGCCCCCGCATCGCCATGCCCAGCCTGGCCGCCGCCTTCGTGGAGCCCGCGCTGGAACGGCTGCGCCAGATGGGGTCGGAGATCCGGCTTGGCCGGCGGCTACGCGGCCTGCGCCTGGAAGGTGGCCGGCCGGCCGGGCTGCACTTCACCGAAGGCGAGGAAGCCGTGGCGCCACACGAGCGCGTGATCCTGGCCCTGCCGCCCTGGACGGTGCGGGACATGCTGCCCGGCGTGACGGCACCCGATGCCTTCCGCGCCATCGTCAACGCACATTTCCGCATCGCTCCGCCGGAGGGCGCGCCGGCCATGGTGGGCCTGACCGGCGGCACCGCGGAATGGGTCTTCGCCTTCCCCGACCGGATCTCCGTCACCGTCAGCGCCGCCGACCACCTGCTGGACATGGAAAGCGAGGCCCTGGCCGCGCTGCTGTGGCGCGATGTCGCCGCGCTGCACGGGCTGCCCGGCCCGGTGCCGCCCTGCCGCATCGTCAAGGAGAAGCGCGCCACCTTCGCCGCCACGCCGGCACAGGACGCCCTGCGCCCCGGCTGCCGCACCCGCTGGGCCAACCTGTTCCTGGCTGGCGACTGGACCGATACGGGGCTACCCGCCACGATCGAGGGCGCACTCCGCTCGGGGGAGGCGGCCGCGGCGCTCGCCTTCTCCAGCCCATCCGTAGCCGAGACTGCTGCCCCATGAACGATGCACCCGGCGGGTTTCCACCGCCACCGGAGAGGATCACCCCGAAACGATCGAGCAGGATATCCGCCGCGCCGCCGAAGCCTTGCGGCGCCAGCAGCGCGAGGACGGGCACTGGATCTTCGAGCTGGAGGCGGATGCCACCATTCCCGCCGAATACATCCTGCTGCGCCAGTATCTGGGCGAGCCGGATGCGCCGGAGCTGGAGCGGAAGATCGGTGCCTACCTGCGCCGCATCCAGGGCGGGCATGGCGGCTGGCCGCTGTTCCATGGCGGCGCCTTCGACATCAGCGCATCGGTGAAAGCCTATTTCTGCCTGAAGATGATTGGCGACAGCCCGGATGCGCCGCACATGGCGCGCGCCAGGGCGGCCATCCTCGCCCACGGCGGCGCGGGGCAGGCCAATGTCTTCACGCGCTTCCTGCTGGCGCAGTTCGGCGAATTGTCCTGGGGCCGCGTGCCGAGCATCCCGGTGGAGATGATCCTGCTACCCGGCTGGTTCCCGGTTCATATTTCCCACATGTTCTATTGGGCGCGCACCGTTATCGTATCCTTGCTGGTCCTGGCGGCCATGCGGCGCCAGGCCCGCAATCCTCGCGGCATCCGCATCCGCGAATTGTTCACGGCGGGGCGGCGGCCCGCACGCAAGGCGCCCACGCACCAACATCGCGCCTGGGCGCTGCTGTTCAGCGTGCTCGACCGCGTGCTGAAGCTGGCCACCCCCTTATGGCCGAGGCGCCCGCGCCGCCGCGCCATCGAGCGCTGCGCCGCCTTCGTCACGGAGCGGCTGAACGGCGTGCACGGGCTGGGCGCGATCTACCCCGCCATGGCCAATGCCGTGATGATGTACGATGCGCTGGGCTATCCCCCGGAGCACCCCGACCGCGCCATCGCCCGCCATGCGATCGAGAAGCTTCTGGTGATCCGCAAGGACGAAGCTTATTGCCAGCCCTGCGTATCCCCGGTCTGGGACACCGCCCTGGCCTGCCATGCGATGATGGAAGCAGGTGGGGCCGAGGCGGAGGCCGCCGCCGCGCGCGGCCTCGCCTGGCTGCGGCCCTTGCAGGAACTGGCGGTGAAAGGCGACTGGGCGGTGCAGCGCCCGGATCTGCGCCCCGGCGGCTGGGCCTTCCAGTATCGCAACGCCCATTACCCCGACCTGGACGACACCGCTGTCGTGGTGATGGCCATGGACCGGGCCCGGCGGCAGCCCGATGCGGGACAGAATGATGACGAGCCCATCGCGCGCGGCGCCGAATGGACCGTGGGCCTGCAGAGCAGCAATGGCGGCTGGGGCGCCTTCGATGCCGACAATATCCACCACTTCCTGAACAACATCCCCTTCGCCGACCACGGCGCGCTGCTCGCCCCCCCCCACGGCGGATGTCAGCGCCCGTTGCATCAGCATGCTGGCCCAGCTCAGCGAGACGGCCGCGAACCCCGTCATGCGCGCGGCGCTGGATTACCTGGAATGCGAGCAGATGCCGGATGGCAGCTGGTTCGGTCGCTGGGGGGTGAACTACATCTACGGCACCTGGTCGGCGCTCTGCGCGCTGAATGCCGCCGGACCGGATGCCGCCGGGGCCAGCCTGCGCCGTGGTGCGGACTGGCTGCTGGCGATCCAGAACCCGGATGGCGGCTGGGGCGAGGATTGCACCAGCTACAAACTCGATTATCGCGGCTACGAGCCCGCCGCCTCCACCGCCTCGCAGACCGCCTGGGCCCTGCTGGGCCTGATGGCGGCGGGCGAGATCGACCATCCGGCGGTCGCGCGCGGCATCGCCTGGCTGCGGCAGAACCAGGACGAAACCGGGCTGTGGCGGCAGGAGGCCTATACGGGCGGAGGTTTTCCCCGCGTCTTCTACCTGCGCTACCACGGCTACCCGCGATTCTTCCCGCTTTGGGCGCTGGCGCGATACCGCAACCTGCGGCGCGGTAATCTGCGCCGCGTGGCGCACGGCATGTGACGATCCTGGCAGCGACCGGCCTGCGGCGGGAGCAGCGCATCCTCGCGGGCCCTGGCGTCCAGGCCATCGCCGGCGGCGGCGATCCCGCGCGGCTGGAGGCGGCGCTGGATCGGCTGGCCGCCGCCGGGGCGCGCGGCATCATCAGCATCGGCCTTGCCGGGGCGCTGGCGCCGGGCCTGCGCCCGGGCCATTGGGTGGTGGCCAGCGCTATCCTCGGCAGCGGCACGCCGCTGCCGGCGGACCCGGCCTGGGCCGCCCGGCTGGCCGCCCGCCTGCCCGGCGCGACCCGGGGAATGCTGCTCGGCACGGATACGATGGTGGCGGAGGCGGCGCAGAAGGCGGCGCTGCACCGTTCGACCGGCGCGGCGGCCGTGGACATGGAATCGCATGTCGCGGCACGGGTGGCATGGCGGCACCGCCTGCCCTTCGCCGCCGCCCGGGTGATTTCCGATGCGGCGGACCGCACGCTGCCGCCGGCGGCCCGTGCCGGGATGCGGCCGGATGGCGAAATGGACCTGCCCGCCGTGCTGCGCGCCCTTCTCGCCCGCCCATCCCAGCTTCCCGCGCTGATCCGCACGGGGCTGGAGGCGGAGCGGGGCTTTCGCGCCTTACTCCGCGGCCACCGTGGTCTTGGTGCCGGGCTTGCCGGGCCCGCCGCGGGTGGTGCGGATCTCAGCCAGCTTTTTCTGGACATGCCCTGAGAAGACGAATTCCGCCGGGCGCTGATTGTCGAGCGGAATGTCCTCCGCCATGGCGCCCCCGGTGCGGACGCCGCGCAGCGCCACGGCCATCGTCTTCAGCGGATGCCGCACCATGTCCTGCACGGCCGAAGCCTCGAAGCCGGAATGCACCATGCAATCGGCGCATTTTTCATAATTGCCGACGCCGTACTTGTCCCATTCGGTGTCGTCCATCAATTCGCGAAAGGTCTTCGCGTAACCTTCGCCCAGCAGGTAGCAGGGCTTCTGCCAACCGAAGACGGTGCGCGTCGGGTTACCCCAGGGCGTGCATTTATAGGCCACGTTCCCGGCCAGGGAGTTCAGGAACATGATGGACTGGCTGAAGGGCCACTGTTTGCCGCCCCTGCTGCGCGCCAGGATGCCACGGAACAATTCCTTGGTCCGGGTGCGGTTCAGGAAATGCTGCTGGTCCGGCGCCCGCTCATAGGCATAGCCGGGCGACACCGTGATGCCATCCAGGCCCAGCGTCGTCATGTCGTCGAAGAAATCCGCGACCTGCTCCGGGTCGGCGCCATGGAACAGCGTACAATTGATGCTGACGTGGAAGCCACGGGCCTTGGCGAGCCGGATGGCCTCCACCGCCTTGTCATAGACGCCGCGCTGGCAGACCGACTTGTCGTGCATCGCCTCGTTGCCATCCAGGTGGATGGACCAGGTGAAGGAATCATGCGGCTTGTAGTCGTCGATCTTCTTGGCCAGCAGCAGCGAATTGGTGCAGAGGATCACGAACTTCTTGCGCGCCAGGCAACCTTTGACGATCTCCGGCATCTCCCGGTGCAGCAGCGGCTCGCCGCCCGCGATCGAGATGACCGGCGCGCCACATTCGTCGATCGCGGACATGCAATCGTCGTAGGACAGGCGCTGGTTCAGGATCTCGTCCGGGTAATCGATCTTGCCGCAGCCGGCGCAGGCCAGGTTGCAGCGGAACAGCGGTTCCAGCATCAGCACCAGCGGATAGCGCTTGCGGCCTGAAAGATGCCGGCGAAGCAGGTAGGCCCCGATCCGGACCGCCTGCATGGCGGGAATTCCCAAGGCGCTGATCCTCTATTGTGCTGGCGGCACTGACGTCTCGCTGGAAGACGTCCTGAGTTCAGGGGGCAGGCGGAACTCAATATCCTCGCGGATGCCGGGCAACTGGCTGACTTCGATGTCGTTATGCCGCCGCAGCGCCGCAATGACGTCGAGGATCAATTCCTCCGGGGCCGAGGCGCCGGCCGTCAGCCCCACCGTCTGCACGCCGGCCAGCCAGGCCGGGTTGACCGCGCTGCCATCGGCGATGGCGCTCGGCGGCAGCGCGACATAGCGGCCCCTGCCCACAAGATTGATATGCATCGTGGTCTTTCCAACACAGGTTTGATGGACGGGGTCCTGCGGGCGGGCGCTGCCACCACGACACTATATGATATTAACAATGAGTCGCAATTTTCAGCGACATCTTAACGGCACATGGCATCCGGCCGAGATCCGGCCATGGCGAATGACGCCTGTAACCGGCCATGAATTTGGCCTATCAGAACCCAGGCGCATGGGTGGAATGCCCATCCACAGGGGCCTCCCCCGAACGGCTATTGCGCTAAAGTCCGGGAAAACGTAACAAAACTGCGAGCATGAGCACCGTGACCTCTTCGAACGAGACCCCGATCAGCCTCACCCGGACCCGTGCGCCGCATGCCAGGCCAGCCGATGCCTCGCTGTCCTTTGGTAAAGTCTTCACCGACCACATGTTCCTGATGAACTATGTGGAAGGCAAAGGCTGGCATGACCCGCGCGTGGTGCCTTATGCGCCCCTGACGATCGACCCCGCCACCTCGGTGCTGCATTACGGCCAGGCGGTGTTCGACGGCCTAAAAGCCTTTCGCGGCACCGATGGCACGATCCGCCTGTTCCGCGCCCAGCGCCATGCCGAGCGGTTGAACAAATCCTGCGCCGCGCTCTGCATCCCAGAGTTGGATGCCGGCCTGGTGCGCCGCTCCTTCGAGGCCATCGTCGCCGCCGATCATGAATGGGTGCCCTCCACCCCCGGCACCTCGCTCTATATCCGGCCGACGGTGATCGCGACGGATGTGATGCTGGGCGTCCACCCCGCGCACAGCTACACGTATTTCGTCATCTGCTCGCCGGTCGGCGCCTATTACAAGGAAGGCGTGAAGCCGGTGCGCATCCTGGCCACCGACAAGCATGTCCGCGCTGTGCAGGGCGGCCTGGGCGAGGCCAAGACAGCGGCGAACTACGCTGCCTCGCTCTCCGCCCAGCAGGAGGCCGAGCGCCAGGGCTATACCCAGGTGCTGTGGCTGGACGGTGTCGAGCGTCGTTATATCGACGAGGTCGGCACCATGAACATCATGATGCGGATCGGCGACGAGGTAATCACCCCGCCGCTGGCCGGCACCATCCTGGACGGCGTGACGCGCAACTCCATCCTGACCCTGCTGCGCGACTGGGGCCTGCGGGTGTCCGAGCGCCGCATCAGCATCGACGAGGTGATGCAGGCCGGCCGCGACGGCATGCTGCGCGAGATGTGGGGCACCGGCACGGCCGCCGTCGTCTCGCCGGTGGGCGAGCTTGGCTATAAGGGCGAGAAGATCAGCATCGGCAATGGCCAGACCGGCACGCTGACGAAGAAGCTCTATGACGCGATCATCGCGATCCAGTACGGCACGGCGCCGGACACGCATGGCTGGACCAGCACGGTGCAGGTGCCTCAGGTCGCCTGAACGCCGGATGCAGGCAGGCATGGCCCCTGCCCACGGGCGGGGCCATGCGGTTGCGCGCCCAGACCAGCTTCAACCCCGCCAGCTTCAACCAGCGGCACGGTGAGAGGCCAGGCGGGACACAGGCGCAATGCGCCCGGCCGGAAGCTCACGCCAGATCAGGCCGGGAGCGCGCGACCCGATACTCTCGTGGGCCGCCACATCGCGGCTGAAGCCCACAGACCACAATAGTATGCGCGGCCATCCGGTCATGGCCAGCCACCGCACCCCCACCCGCTCAGCCGGGGCGGCCGACCAACCCGATGACCGATTCAACGATCCTCGCCACACTGAACGGCTTGTCGAACACGGCCGCGAAAAGATGGCGGTTCTGCCGGGCGATGTCGGCCTGCGCGCCACTCATGAGGATGATGGGCAATGCGGTACCCTCCGCGCGGGCCTTCACGGCGCGCGCGAATTCTAGCCCGTTCATGACGGGCATCATGAAATCAGTGATCACCAGCGCCGGACGGTCACGCTGAAAGGCATCCAGCCCCTTACGCCCATTGCTGGCACGGACGACAATGAAGCCTTCGTCCTCCAGAGCGAAGGTCAGGACGTCAGCGATCAGGAACTCGTCATCGACCACCAGGATCGTTGTCATGCTGCGGACCTGCCTGAACGCTGCGCGATCAGCTCCCGGACGGATGGGTAAAGGTGGTCGTCGCGACCGTCGCCATGTTCTTGACTGCCCTGGTCAGATGGATCCCGCGGCTGGTGATCACCAGTTCGCGAACCGACGGGTCGTATTGACTGTCCCGGATTTTGATAACGGACAGGAAACGCCGGAGTTCAGCCTCGGCCTCGACAAATCGCAGCAGGAAAAGATTGTCGAACAGACTGGACAGTTCCATCGCCGGCGCATGAGCGTTGGTGCCCAACATGTCGCGGATTTCCCACGTCGCCATCACGGTGGCACCCAGGGCGCGCAATTCGTTGATCAGCGCGGTAAAGAACTCGACATGCCGGCCCGGGTTGGTGGAGGCCCGCGCCATGCCGCCCAGGCTGTCGATCAGCACGCGGCGGATCTTGCCCTCCCGCACTTGGCGCAGCAGTTGGTGGCCCATCGCGTCCAGCCACAATTCCGTCGTCGGCTGCCACTGGACGCGCACCGCGCCGGACCCGATCTTGCCGCGCAGGTCCAGCCCCAACGCCTCCGCCTTGCGCTTCAGCCGTTCCTCGGTCTCATAGAAGCCGAAATGCAGGCCGGGCTCCTCCGGTGTGGACTGGGCCAGGAAGTTCAGCCCCAGCGTCGTCTTGCCGCTGCCGGAAGGCCCGATGACGAGTGTCACGGAGGTGCGCTGCAAGCCACCGCCGATCATGTCGTCCAGGTCCGCCACGCCGCTGGGGATCTGGCTGGTGCCGAAGCTGTCGGCATTCGCGGGCCGTCCCAGCACCGCCTCCAGCCGCGGGTGGACCACGATGCCGCGACCGGTGATCTGGAACTCGTGCTGCCCGGCCACCGCGCTACTGCCCCGGGTCTTGCGCAGGTTCAGACGGCGGATGGAACGGCTGCCGATCAGTTCCTCTCCCAGCTCGATCACCCCATCGACCATGGTGTGTTCCGGGCTGCCGTCATCCAGGCGGGAACTGGTCAGGAACAGCACGGTGCACCCGGCGAAGGCGGCATGGCCCTGCAGTTCCGCGATGAATTTTTTGGTATCCAGGGGGCTCTCGGCGCGCGAGCGGGCGTTGAGCAGCCCGTCCACCACCAGCAGCGACGCCTTCTGCCGGACAATCTCTCGCCGCAGCAGCTTGACCACCTCGTCCAGCCCTTCGCTTTCCAGCGTGTCGAAGGCGCTGACGAACTGCAATTCGTCGCCCACCCGCTCCCGGTCGAAGAAGGTCATGGTGGAGAGGAACTGGAACAACCGCTCATGCGATTCGGAGAGCAGCGTGGCGAAGAGTACGCGGCCCCCGCCTTTGGCATGATGAAAGGCGATCTGATTGGCGAGGATGGTCTTGCCCGAGCCGGGACGCCCCTGGACGATATAGGAGGCACCGGCGACGAAGCCGCCTTCCAAAAGGGTATCAAGACCTTCGATCCCGCTTTGCAGACGTGCAAGTTGTTCCAATGTAGGACGAAGCCTCAACAAGAAAGGGCGAATGAGGTGGCCTGGCGGGATGGCGCACCCTTCTCCTGCACCGATCGGGCGGTGCGGTCAAAGGTCTATCGCTGCCCCCCCGTTATGGCCAGGCCGCCTCCGGGACCATCCCCCGGCCGGCTCAGCTTCCGCGCAGCTGGATGGCGCGTCGCAGCGCCTCCATCACGCTGCCCGAATCATAGGGCTTCGGCAGCAGGACGGAACGGTCACGCAGGCTCTCGTGCAGGTCCGGGACATGCTGGTAGCCGGTGGCGAAGACCACCGCCATGTCCGGCGCCAGCGCCCGGGCCCGCGCCGCCAGATCGCTGCCTGACATGCCAGGCAGGCCAATATCGGTCATCAGGATGTCGAAGCCGCCCTGCAGCGCGGCCAGCGCCGCCGGGCCGTCGCTCACCGCCGTGACCCGGTGGCCGGCCTGCTCCAGGATATCGCGGGTGCCTTCCCGGATCAAAGGGTCGTCCTCGACCAGCAGCACGGCCAGGGCGCCGACTGCCCCGGCCGTCTCCAACGGGGGCGGCGCGGCGGCGGCCGTGACAGGCCGCGCGCCGGTCGCCGCCGCGCTGTTGCGCTGCGCCTGGTTGGACAGCACGTGGCGGAACTTCTGTGCCAGCGCCTCCCGCGTGTAGGGCTTGCTCAACAGCTCGACGCCCGCGTCCAGCCGGCCGCCATGGACGATGGAATTCTCGGTATAGCCCGAGGTGAACAGCACCGCGACGCGCGGCTGCAACTCGCGCGCCCGGCGAACCAGCTCGGTGCTTCGCAACGGCCCGGGCATCACCACGTCGGTGAAGAGCAGGTCGACCCGCAGTCCGCTTTCCATGATCACCAGCGCGCTTTGGGCATCTCGCGCGCGCAGCACCTTGTACTCAAGCTCCGTCAGCGTCTCGACCACCACGTCGCGCACCGCGTCGTCATCCTCCACCACCAGCACCGTCTCGATGCCGCCGGTGACTGGACCGCCCGGCGCCTGAGTGGCCTCTTCCTCCGCCTCATGCGCGCGGGGCAGGTAGAGCTTGATGGTCGTACCGTGGCCGACCTCGCTGTAGATCTTCACGTGGCCGCCGGACTGGTGGACGAAGCCATGCACCATGGACAGGCCGAGCCCGGTGCCCTTGCCCTCCGGCTTGGTGGTGAAAAAGGGCTCGAACACCTTTTCCATCACGGCCGGGGTCATGCCGCTGCCGGTATCGGTCACCGCCAGCATCACGTACTGGCCCGGCACGACCTCGGGATGCTCGCGGGCATAGGTGCCATCGAGGATGGCGTTGACGGCCTCGATGGTCAGCCGGCCCTGCCCGCCCATCGCATCGCGGGCGTTGATGGCCAGGTTGAGCAGCGCGTTCTCCACCTGCCCCGGGTCGACGATGGTGTTCCACAGCCCGGCGGAAATGATGGTCTCGATCTCGACCTGTTCGCCCAGGCTGCGCCGCAGCATGTCGTCCAGCCCCCGCACGAAGCGGCCGATATTCACCACCCTGGGCTGCAACGGCTGCCGCCGCCCGAAGGCCAGCAGTTGCGAGGCCAGGCGCGAGCCGCGGTTGACGGCCATCAGCGCGTTCTCGATCCGTCGCGTGGCGCTGGGCTTGCCGGCCAGGTCGCGCCCCAGCAGCTCCAGGCTGCCATGGATCACCTGCAACAGGTTGTTAAAGTCATGCGCGATACCGCCGGTGAGGTTGCCGATCGCCTCCATCTTCTGCGCCTGCCGCAGCTTGGCCTCGGTCCGCTGGCGTTCCTGCTGCTCCTCCTCCAACTGGCGCGTGCGCTCCTGCACCCGTGCCTCCAGGTCGCGGGCGCTCTGGCGCAGCATGTCGCGGGCCCGCACCGTATGCTCGATATCCGTGCAGGTGCCGAGCCAGCGGACCACCTCCCCCGTCGCCTCATCCCGCACCGGCACGGCGCGGCGCAGGAACCAGCGCGAGGCGCCATCCTGCCGCAGCAGCCGGTACTCGCTCTGGTACCCGGTGCCGGTTTCCACCGCGCGGCGCCAGTTGAGCGCGGCGCTGTCCTGGTCCTCCGGGTGCACGACGGCCAGCCAGCCGGCCATATCCGTCTGCCCGGGGCGCAGGCCGGTCAGTTCATGCCATCGCTCGTTGAAGAAATCGTACCGCCCGGCCGCGTCAGCGGTCCAGATCAGTTGCGGCAGCGCGGCGGTCAGGGCCCGGAGCTGCGCCTCGCTATGGCGCAGGGCATTGCTGGCGGCCTGTCGCCGCTGCTCCAGCAGCACGCGCTGGGTCGTCTCCGTCACCACCGCCAGCACGCCCACCGGCCGGTTCCGCTTGTCCCGCACCGCGCTGTAATGCAGGTCCAGCCAGACCTTCTCCGGCGCCTCCCGCAGGTGCAGCTCAAAAGGCTGGTCGGTATAGGACAGCGTCTTCCCCGCCAGCCCCTGCCGCAGCACGTTGCGGTTGAAGGCGGCGGCCTCCGGCCAGACATCCACGACGCGGCGGCCGAGCATGGCGGGGTGCTGGCGCGCCCCGAAGGCGGCGTAAGCGTCGTTGTAGAGCAGCAGCCCGTCGGGGCCCCAGAGCAGTGCCATTGGCAGCGGGGCTTCCAGCACCAGGGCCAGCGTGGCGCGCAGCGTGCCGGACCAGCCCTCAATGGGCCCCAGCGCGGTGGCCGGCCAGTCGAAATCGCGAATTAGCGCGGCCATGCCGGTGCCGCCGGCGGGAAACCCGGGGCTGGCCGGTGTAGAGGGCTCGGTATCGTCAGCGGATATCATATCAGGTCTCGGCCAGGTCAGTGCGGCGGAGGAGAGCGAAGGCGGCGGGTGGGGTCGTCCGGTCGGTGAAGCACGGGAATCGGCCGCCATCCAGCGGGCCGCCGGCGCTGATAGCAAAGTTCAATGCCCCGGCGCCATATGGAGGCCAAGCTGGTCCACGACCCGTTCCGCGAAGGCCTCCACCGCGCCGGACCGCGCATGGCCGGCGCGGGCATAGAGGCCCAGTTCGCTGACCACCGGCTTCTGGTTGTGGCGCAACGGCACATGCACCAGCCGGCCGGCCTCCAGCTCCGCCTCCAGCCCCACCCGCGTCATGAAGGCGACGCCGAGCCCGCCCAGCGCCAATTGCCGCATCAGCTCCACCGAGCCGGCCTCGAACTGCCCCTGGGCGCCGAGCCCGGCCTGGTAGAGCAGCGGCTGCAACTGGTCGCGGTTGGCGAAATTCTCCTTCGGCAGCACCAGCGGCAGCCCCGCGCAATCGCGCAGCGCCACCCAGGGCCGCCCCGCCAGAGGTGAGTCGGGCCGCATCACGGCGCCCAGCGGCAGGCGCGCCATGGCCAATTGCCGCAACTCCGGCCGCCGCTTCACCTCGAAGGCCAGGCCGAGATGCGCGTCGCCCGCGATCAGCGCGGCGGGGATGGCGGCGCTGTCCATCAGCGTGGTGCCGATGCTGATGCGGGGGTGGCTGCGCAGCAGCGCGCCGATCGCGGCGGGGACGATGCGGTGGCAGAAGCCTTCCAGCGTCACCAGTTCCACATGGCCCGCCCGCAGCCCTTCCAGCGCCTCCAGGTCGAAGCGCACCCGCTCCACGTCCCGCAGCACGGTGACGACGTGGCGCGCCAGCACCTCACCCGCCGCCGTCAGCCGCAGGCCGGTGGAAAGCCGCTCGAACAAAAGCGTGCCGATCTCGGCCTCCAGTTTCAGGATCTGCCGGTTGACCGCCGAGGAGGCGACGTTCAGCCGCCGCGCCGCCTCGCGGATGGAGCGCGCGCGGCGGACGGCATCGAAATAATGGATGCCGGCGGCGTGGATCCGGGGGCGGTTTTCCCTTGGCAATCGGTCGTCTCCGTCTGATGCCGAATCGGCATCGGTCTGCGCGCATTCTTCTGCTTTCTAGCGCGGCCGGATCGGCTTAAGCCATGGACTTAAGCCAGAGGTAGCCGGATGTCTGCCACCGCCCTCCCGCCCACGGCGCCGAAGCCGCCCATGCTGCCGAAGCCGGTGTCCCGGCAGGCCGCCCTCGTGCTGACGCATGACCTGGTCAATGCCGAGTACCGCCACCTGGTGCTGCGGACCGACGCGATTGCGGCCGGCGCCGCCCCCGGCCAGTTCTTCCAGTTGCTCTGCCCCGCCCCGCCCGGCGAGGCCCCCTTCCTGCGCCGGCCCATGAGCCTCTATGGCGCGGACCCCGCCGCCGGCACCGTCGAGTTCCTCTACAAGGTCACCGGCGCCGGAACGCGCGGGCTTGCGACGCTGCCGGTAGGGGGGCGGCTGGACATGCTGGGGCCGCTCGGGCACGGCTTCGTGCTGAACCCGGCCTGGCGGCATGTCGTGGCGGTGGGGCGGGGCGTCGGCCTCGCCACGCTGGGGCCGCTGGCGCAGCAGGCGCGCGGCATGGGCATCGGCGTCACCGCCATCCTCAGCGCGCGGCGGCCGGAGCTGATGCTCTCCGACATGCTGTTCCGCCGCCATGGGGCCGAGGTGCTGGCGGTGCATGACCATGACGGCACCAGCGCGCCCGGGGCGGTCGAGGCGATGCTGCGCCGGCTGATCGCCGCGGGCCGCTGCGATGCCTTCTTCACCTGCGGCTCCGCCCGGCTGCTGCGGCTGCAGCAGCGGCTGGCGCGGGAATTCGGCCTGCCGGGGCAGGTGGCGCTGGAACAGCAGATGGCCTGCGGCCTGGGCATGTGCTTCTGCTGCGTGCGCGACTTCGAGGTGGGCGGCAGGACCGTGCACAAGCGGGTCTGCTGGGACGGGCCGGTCTTCGACATGCTGGAAGCCGTGGCATGACCCCTGGCGCCACGGGCACGGACATGCGCGTGCGGGTCGGCGGGCTGGACCTGGCCAACCCGGTCATGCCGGCCTCCGGCACCTTCGCCGAGGGGCTGGACCGGGTGGTGGATCTCTCCCGCCTCGGCGCCATCGTCACCAAGACCATCACGCGGGAGCTGCGCGAGGGCAACGCCCTGCCCCGCGTGGCGGAAGTGCGCGGCGGCATGCTGAACGCCATCGGCATCCCCTCCAAGGGCGTGGCGCATTTCCTGGGGACGACGCTGCCGCTCTACCGCGCCTGGGGGGTGCCGCTGGTGGTCAGCATCTCGGCCCCCACCGCCGAGGGCTTCGCCAGCCTCGCCGCCGAGATCGGCGTGGCGGGCGTCGCCGCCATCGAGGCCAATATCTCCTGCCCCAATATCGAGGAGGACGGGCGCGCCTTCGCTATGCGGGCGGGCTCGACCGAGGCCGTGGTGCGGCGGTTGCGCGCCGCCACCCACCTGCCCCTCTGGGTCAAGCTCAGCCCGAATACGGGCGAGATCGCGGAGGTGGCCCAGGCGGCCGAGGCCGCCGGCGCCGATGCGCTGGTGGTGGCCAATACCATGCTGGCCATGTCGATCGACCTGGCGACCTTCCGCCCCAGCCTGGGCAATGTGATGGGCGGCCTGTCCGGCCCGGCCCTGAAGCCGATCGTGCTGCGCCAGGTCTACCAATGCGCGCGCGCGGTGCGGGTGGCGGTGATCGGCTGCGGCGGCATCGCCTCGGCGGCGGACGCGGCGGAATACATGCTGGCCGGCGCCGCCGCCGTGCAGGTCGGCACCGCCACATTCCTGGACCCGCATGCCATGACCGGGGTGATCGACGGGCTGGACAGCTTCTGCGCCGCCCACCGCATTGCCCGCGTCGCGGAACTGACCGGCGCGCTGCGCCCGGCCGGAGGTTCCCACCCGGCCACGCCCGCCCCGCGGCCGGCGGATGCCCCGCAGCCACCCGCCCCAGAATCTCCCACCCCAGAATCCCTCACCCCAGAATCCCTCACTCCAGAATCCCTCACTCCAGAATTTCCCGCCCCAGAATTTCCCGCCATGAAACCACCCGCCTTGGAACCCAACCCCGCATGAGCCTGGAACACGACCTCGCCACCCGCCTGTTCGACCGGCTGCGGCAGGCGGGCGATGACGGCATCGGCATCACCCGCGAGAGCTTCGGCGCCGGCGAATCCATGGCGCTCGACATCGTGGAGGCCGAGGCGCGGGCGCTGGGGCTGGAGGTGGCGCGCGATGCCGGCGCCAACCTCGTGGTCACCCTGCCGGGCACCGACCCTGCGCTGCCGCTGGTGGCCTGCGGCTCGCATCTCGATTCCGTACCGCAGGGCGGCAATTTCGACGGCGCGGCGGGGGTCATCGCCGGGCTGATGGCCCTGGCCCGCTTCAAGGCGGATGGCTTCGCGCCCCGCCGCGGCATCGTGCTCTACGCGCTGCGCGGCGAGGAGAGCGCCTGGTTCGGCCGCGCCTATATGGGGTCCTCCGCCCTGTTCGGCCGGCTCTCGGCGGAAGACCTCGGCACGCCGCATGTCGTCACCGGCCGCCCGCTGCTGGACTGTATGCGCGAGGCCGGCGTCGATGCCGGCCGCGTGGCGCGGGGCGAGAAGCTGCTGGACCCCGCCCGCATCGCCTCCTGGCTGGAACTGCATATCGAGCAGGGGCCGGTATTGGTGGCGCGCAAGAACCCGGTGGCGGTCGTCACCGGCATCCGTGGCAACATCCGTCATCGCGCGGTGGAATGCCTGGGGGAGGCCGGGCATTCCGGCGCCGTGCCCCGCTGGCTGCGCCGCGATGCCGTCTTCGCCGCCGCCGAGCTGATCACGCGGCTGGACCGCCACTGGCGCACCCTGCTGGAACGCGGCCGGGACCTGGTGGTCACCTGCGGCATCATCGGCACCGACCCGGCCGAGCACGCCCTCGCCCGCATCCCCGGCCTGGTGCGCTTCTCCTTCGAGGCGCGCAGCCAGAATGCCGAGGTGCTGGAAGCCTTCTACGACCTGTTCCTCTCCGAATGCGCCGGCATCGGGGAGGAGCGGGGCGTGCGGTTCAGCTTCGACCGCAGGCTGGACACGGCGCCCGCCCGGATGGATGAAGGGCTGGCCGCCCGGCTGCGCGCCGGGCTGCGCGGGATGGGACTGGCGGACGAGCCGATCCCCAGCGGCGCCGGGCACGACGCGGCGGTCTTCGCCCAGGCGGGCATCCCGAGCGGCATGATCTTCGTCCGCAACGAGCACGGGTCGCACAACCCGAAGGAGGCGATGGACATGGACGATTTCCTCCTGGGCGCCGAGTTGATGGCCCGCACCCTGCGGGAGATCGCGGCATGACCACGACCGGTGCCGCCACGGCGCGCCTGCTGCTGGAAGCAGGCGCCATCCAGGTCAGCCATGGGCAGCCCTTCGTCCTGGCCGCCGGCTGGGCCAGCCCGGTCTATGTCGACTGCCGCCGGCTGATCGACCGGCCGGAATGGCGCCGCGCCATCGTGCGGCTGGCCGCCGGCAGCCTGGATGCCTCGCGGTTCGACATCATCGCGGGGGCCGAAACCGCCGGCATCCCCTGGGCCGCGTGGCTGGCCGACGCGCTGGACATGCCGCTGCGCTACGTGCGCAAGCGCCCGCTGGGCATCGGCCGCAACGCCCAGGTGGAAGGTGGCGGCGTCGAGGGCCGCCGGGTGCTGCTGGTGGACGACCTGACCACCGACGGCGGCAGCAAGATGGCCTTTACCCGTGGCCTGCGCGCGGCGGGGGCCGAGGTCACGCAGGCGCTGTCCATCTTCTATCACGGCGCCTTTCCCGGCAGCGCGGAGCGGCTGGAACGGCTGGGCCTCGCGCTGCACCCGCTGGCCACCTGGAGCGACGTGCTGGCACTGGGCGACACGGCCGACCTGGCGGCGCCGGACCGCGAGGAACTGGCGCGCTTCCTGGCCGACCCCGTCGCGTGGTCGGCCGCGCATGGCGGCCGGGCCACGCTGATGGTGCCGCCTATCTGAACCCGCGCCGCGCCAGGGCAGTGGCTCATGCGGGGCCGGGCCACCGGCTGGCCGGGCCGGCGCCGCCGCGCGTGGCCTGACGGCGCCTGGCGCGGCAACCCAGCCCCCGCGTCGTGGGTTCCATTCAGGAAGAGCGCCACACGGGCGCCAAGCCGAGGACGCCGCCATGCGACACATCGCCATGACCATTACCACCGCTGCCCTGCTGGCTCTGGCCGGGCCCGTGCTGGCGCAGGACCAGCCACGCAACCTCATGACCCAGCCGCAGCCTCCGACCCCCAACGTGCCCAACCCATCCAGCGGCACCGCCAATTCCAGCGCCGGCGTCACGCGGCCGGGCCCGAATGCCGGCAATTCCTCCTCGATGCCCGAGCAGCAGCGCGGTGGCAGTGCCGACCCCTCGGCCCGAACGACGGAAGCGCCTTCGCTGGAAATGCGCCAGGTCGGGCCCGATCAGCGGCCGGACCAGACCCCGCCCCGGCGCTAGAGCGGGTTTCGGTCGCAGGGGCTCACTACACCCGCTCCAGCATGTTGTTTCTCGGGTGATGCACGCTTCAGGGGGCCAGGGCGCGCAGCGCGAAGGCGAGATGCGCGTCACGCAGCATCGGCAGCGCCGGCGCCTGCTCCGCCCCCAGCGTCATGCGCCAGATCGAGCCCATGACGACCGGCGCCATCAGCACATGCGCGAGTCCCGGTTCATCGGCCGCACCCGCGCGGAACTCGCCAGCCGCGATCCCCGTGCGGATGACACTGCCGATCAGCGCCAGCGATGGCTCCAGGATAGCGGTGCGGTAGAGGGTCGCCAGTTCCGGGAAGCGGTCAGCCTCGGTCAGCAGCAGCCTCAACAGAATGTGCTCGCGCCGTTCCGAGGCCAGCCGGCCGTAGCCGAGGTCCAGCAGGGCGGCGAGCAGGTCGTGGCCGCTTCCCTGGAAGCCGGCCGAGACACGCTCGGCCTCCTGCAAAACGGGGTCCACGCAGCTTTCGATCGCGGCCTTGAACAGGTCCACCTTGCCGCCGGGAAAGTAGTGGTACAGCAGCCCCTTGGTGACGTCGGCACGGGTGGCGACGGCGGCCATGCGGGCGCCGGCATAGCCGCGGCCGGCGAATTCCTCCACCGCCGCATCCAGGATCTGCGAATGCCGTTCGGCGGAAGGGAGCCGTGCGGCGCGGGCTGGCGGGGTCGCGGGGTCGGGAAAGGGATCGGTCATTCTACACTTCGCTGCTTATTGACCATTTGGTCAACACCAACAATATAGGGGCTTCATCGCCGGCTGCTGCCGGCATGGCAGGAAGGCGCGCCCACGTCCATGCTCGACAACCCGCCCCCCCTCGCCCGGCCCCCGAACGAAATCATGACGGTGCAGCGCCGCCGCCGCCCCTGGCTCCGGGCGGTTCTGGTCCTGCTGGTGCTGGGCGCCGGGGCGGCCGGTTGGTGGATGCTGGCGCGGCCGCAGTCGCAGCCCCCGGCCGTGGCTGCTCCGCCCGCACCGCCGCCCGCGCTCACGGTCTCCGTCATGCCGGCCGCGCCGCGCACCCTGGCCCGCGTGGTCGCGGGCGACGGCTCGGTGGTGGCGTGGCAGGAACTGGTGCTGGGGGCCGAGACCAGCGGGCTGCGCGTTATGGAACTCGCCGTGGAGGAAGGCGACACGGTGCGCGCCGGCCAGGTGCTGCTGCGCCTGAACGATGCCGTGCCCGCCGCCCAATTGGCCCAGGCCGAGGCCGCCGTGGCGGAGGCCGAGGCCGCCCTCGCCATGGCCCGCCTCGACCTCGGCCGCGCCACCGAACTCTCCCGCACCCAGAACACGCCGCGCCAGGTGCTGGACCAGCGGCAATCCGCCACCCGGCAGGCCGAGGCCCGGCTCGCCTCTGCCCGCGCGGCGCGGGACGAGGCGCGGGCGCGGCTGGCGCAGACCCAGCTGCGCGCCCCCGCCGATGGTATCGTGCTGAAGCGCACCGCCCTTCCCGGCGCCGTACTCGGCGTGGGGCAGGAGATGCTGCGGCTGCTGCGCGATGGCCGGCTGGAGCTGGACGCGCGGGTGCCGGAACTCGACCTCGCCACCATCGCGCCCGGCCAGCCGGTGCGGGTGCTGCACGGGTCTCGGGAGATCGCGGCGACGGTGCGCGCCATCGCCCCCGGGGTGACGCCGGAGAGCCGGCTGGGCACCGTGCATATCGCCCTGCCCGCCGATGCCGGCCTGCTGCCGGGGATGTTCGCCCGCGCCGAGATCCGGGGCGAGGCCGCCTCCCGCATCGCCATCCCGCAGGAAAGCGTGGTGTTCCGTGACGGCGCCCCTTCCGCCTTCATCCTGAAGGGCGGGCAGGTGGCGCTGCGCCGGCTCACCACCGGCGCCCGGCTCAATGGCATGGTGGAAGTGCTGGAGGGCCTGGCCCCCGGCGACCAGGTTGTCACCGCCGGCGCCGGCTTCCTGGCCGATGGCGACCACGTCCGCGTCATGCAGCCGCTGGAGCGCTGAACCATGTCCGCTTCCGGGCCGCAGGCCGAACACCGCAACATCTCCGCCTGGGCCATCCGCAACCCGGTGGCCACCGCCGTGCTGTTCCTGCTGCTGACGGTGGCCGGGCTGGTGGCCTATCCGCTGCTGCGCATCAACAACACGCCGGACCTGGACCTGCCCGTGGTGGTCGTCACCATCGCCCAGCCCGGCGCCGCGCCATCGGAACTTGAGACACAGGTGACACGGCGGGTGGAGGACGCGGTCTCCGGCCTCGGCGACGTGCGCCACATCACCTCGACCGTGGTGGACGGCACCTCGACCACCGTCGTCGAGTTCACCCTGGGCAAGAATATCGACCGCGCCACCAATGACGTGCGCGACCGCGTGGCGCAAATCCGCGCCGACCTGCCCGCCGCCATCCGTGACCCGGTGGTGACGCGGGTGGAAGCCACCGGCGGCGCCATCCTGACCTATACCGTCGCCTCGCCCCGGATGAGCGAGACGGAACTGAGCTGGTTCGTCGATGATGTGGTGGCCAAGGCGCTGCTCTCCGTGCGTGGCGTGGCCGAGATCAGCCGCGTCGGTGGTGTGGAGCGCGAGATCCGCGTGGCGCTGCGCCCGGACCGTATGCTGGCGCTGGGCATCACCGCCGCGCAGGTGAACAACCAGTTGCGCGACCTGAATATCGACCTGCCCGGCGGCCGCGGCACGCTGGGTGGCGCCGAGCAGGCCATCCGCACCCTGGGCACCGCGCCCAGTGTGGAGGCGCTGCGCGCCCGCAGCATCGTGCTGCCGAACGGGCGGGTCGCGCGCCTCACCGACGTCGCCGATGTCAGCGACGGCACGGCCGAGGTGCGCACCGCCGCCCGCCTCGACGGCCGCCCGGTCGTGGCGTTCGAGGTGATGCGCACCAAGGGTTCCTCCGAGGTCGCGGTGGCCGAGGCCGTCGCCGCCCGCGCGCAGCTTCTGATGGCGGAGCATGAGGGGGTGGAACTCCGCCTCGTGGCCTCCACCGCCACCTTCGTCGTCGCCGGCTACCACGCGGCGATCGAGGCCCTGCTGGTCGGCTCGGCGCTGGCGATGCTGGTGGTCTGGCTGTTCCTGCGCGACTGGCGCGCGACCTGGATCGCCTCCGTCGCCATGCCCTTCTCGCTGATCCCGACCTTTTGCGTGATGTGGCTGCTGGGTTTCTCGCTGAACAACGTCACTCTGCTCGGGCTGACCCTGGTGGTGGGCGTGCTGGTGGACGACGCCATCGTCGAAATCGAGAACATCGTCCGCCACCTGCGCGCCAACCCCGAACGCGGCATCATGCGGGCGGCGCTGGATGCCTCGGCCGAGATCGGGCTGGCGGTCGTGGCCACCACCGCCACCATCCTGGCGGTCTTCGTGCCGGTCGCCTTCATGCCCGGCATCCCTGGCCAGTTCTTTCGCGAGTTCGGCCTCACGGTCGCGGCGGCCGTCGCCTTCTCCCTGGTGGTGGCGCGGCTGCTCACGCCGCTGCTGGGCGCGTATTTCCTGAAGGTGGACCGGCGTGGCGGCCATGGCGGCGCGCCGGGCGAGGATGGGAGGGGCTGGTTCGGCCGGCGCTACCTGCCGCTGCTCGCCTGGTGCCTACGGCACCGGCCGGTCGCGGTCGCGGCGGGAATTGGCTTCCTGGCGTTCTCGATCATGCTGGTGCCCTATATCCCGCAGGATTTCGTCCCCAGCGCCGACCGTGGCCGCACCGCCCTGTCCATCGAGCTGCCGCCCGGCTCGACCCTGGCCGAGACCGAGGCCGTGGTACAGGCCGCCACGCGCATCCTGAAGGCGCGGCCGGAGACGGACAAGGTCTTCGCCTCGCTGGGCACCAGCACCAGCGGGCAGATGGCGCTGGGCAGCAGCACCCATTCCGGCGACCCGCGACAGGCCAACCTGATCGTCACCATGGTGCCGCGCGGCCAGCGCAGCATCACGCAGCAGCGCTACGAGGCCCTGCTGCGGCCCGACCTTGAGAAGCTGCCCGGCGCGCGCGTCCGCTTCGGCGCCGATGGCCAGAGCGGCTCCCGCCTGCAGGTCACGCTGGTGGGCGACGATGGCGATGCGCTGAACGCCACGGCGCAGGAGCTGGAGCGGCAGATGCGTGGCCTGCCGCAACTGGCCGGCGCGCGCTCGACCGCCAGCCTGGCCCGGCCGGAGATCCAGATCCTGCCCATGGCGGGCCGCGCGGCCGATGCCGGTGTCTCCGCCGCCGCCATCGCCGCCACCGTGCGCATCGCGACCACGGGCGACATCGACCAGAACCTGGCGCGCTTCAACCTGCCGGACCGGCAGATCCCGATCCGCGTCATGCTGGACGAGCGGCTGCGCGGCGATGTGGAGCAGTTGCGCGCGCTACGGGTGGAAGGCCGCGCCGGCGCCGTGCCGCTGGGCAGCGTGGCGGAATTCCGCCATGGCGCCGGGCCCGCGCAGATCGACCGGCTGGATCGTGTGCGCAAGGCGACGGTGGAGGCGGAGCTGAACGGCCTGCCGCTCGGCGCCGCCACCAAGCTGGTCAATGCCCTGCCCATCCTGCGCGACCTGCCGCCCGGCATCCGCCAGAAGGAAGTGGGCGATACCGAGGTGATGCGGGAGTTGTTCTCCGGCTTCGGCATGGCGCTGGGGGCGGGCGTGCTGATCGTCTATCTGGTGCTGGTGCTGCTGTTCGGCGGCTTCCTGCAACCGCTGACCATCATGTCGGCCCTGCCGCTCTCGCTGGGCGGCGCGCTGATCGCGCTGCTGATCGCGCAGAAATCGCTGGGCGTCTCGGCGGTGATCGGGGTGCTGATGCTGATGGGCATCGTCGCCAAGAATTCCATCCTGCTGGTGGAATACGCCATCCTGGCGCGGCGCGAACACGGGCTGGGCCGCGACGAGGCCATCATGGAAGCCGCGCGGAAACGTGCCCGGCCGATCGTGATGACCACTATCGCCATGTGCGCCGGCATGGCCCATATCGCGCTGGGCCTGGGCGCCGACAGCGAGTTCCGCTCGCCCATGGCGCTGGTGGTGATCGGCGGGCTGGTGACATCCACCCTGCTCAGCCTGGTCTTCGTGCCGGTGGCGTATTCCTACATGGACGGGCTGGAGCAATGGGTGGCCCGCCGGCTGCACCGTGCCCCGGCGGCGCCCCGGGACGCCTTGCCGGCAGGCCGAAAATAATGCTCAGCGAGCAATTATTGCGCTAAACGCTCGTCTTTTGCTCCTGGTAAATTTATAAAGCTCCAACTTGGCCAGCTGGAGCCTGCTGCAACGGAGCATCGAACGTGGCCCCCTTCTCTCCACGGCCCTTCCCAGGTCCCACCGGCCCGGGCGTGGCCAGATGATCTTCGCCTCGTTCGAATTCGTCTTCCTGTTCCTGCCGGTCTATTTCGCGCTCTACTTCCTGACGCCGGCGAAGTGGCGCAACTGGCCCGTCCTGATCCTGTCCTGGCTGTTCTATGCGTGGTGGCGGGTGGATTTCCTGGCCCTGCTGGTCGGCGTCACGGTCTTCACCTTCATGGTGGCGCGGCTGATGGATGCGTCGGGCGTGGCCTCCGCGCGCGGCAAGCGGCTGTTCATGCTGGGCATCCTCGGCAATCTGGGCGTGCTGGGCTATTTCAAATACGCGAATTTCGGCGTCGCCACCTTCAACGACGCGCTCACCGGGATCGGCTTCGCGCCGATGGCGTGGAATGAGATCCTGCTGCCGATCGGCCTGTCCTTCTACGTGCTGCAATCCGTCAGCTACCTGATAGACCTGCGCCGCGGCCATGTGCCGGTCAGCCGCGACTTCATCGCCTATGCCACCTACAAGGCGATCTTCAGCCAGCTCATCGCCGGGCCTATCGTCCGCTATGCCGAGATCGCGCAGGACCTGCGGCAGCGCCAGCACAGCCTCGCCATCTTCGGCACCGGGGCGCGGCGCTTCATGATCGGCTTCGCCATGAAGGTGGCGCTCGCCGATACGCTCAGCCCGATGGCCGACGCGATCTTCGCGCTGCCGGCACCGACGCTGCTGGAAGCCTGGTCCGGCGCCATCGCCTATACGCTGCAATTGTTCTTCGATTTCGCCGGCTATTCCGCCATGGCCATCGGGCTGGCGCTGATGTGCGGCTTCCACTTCCCGGAGAATTTCAACCGCCCCTATCTCTCCGCCAATATCCAGGATTTCTGGAACCGCTGGCACATGACGCTGGGCCGGTTCCTGCGCGACTACCTCTACATCTCCATGGGCGGCAACCGGCGCGGGGCGTTCCGCACCTACCTCAACCTGTTCCTGACGATGGTGATCGGCGGCCTCTGGCATGGCGCCAACTGGACGTTCATCCTCTGGGGCGTCTGGCATGGCGGGATGCTGGCGTTGCACCGGTGGTGGAACCGCGCCGGCTTCAGCATGCCCTACCTGGCCGCCAACGCGCTGCTGATGCTCTGCGTCGTCATCGGCTGGGTCACCTTCCGCGCGCCGGATATTCACGGCACCTTCGGTATGTATCGCGGCATGCTGGGGCTGAACGGCTATGGGCTGACCGACGCCATCGCGTGGCAGGTCACGCCGGACCAGTGGTGGACCGTCGGCATCGCGGCACTGCTGGTCTACCTGCCGATGATCGCGGGCCGAACGGCCCTCTTCCGGCCGCCCGAACAGAACGGCCCGCTCTGGCGCGCCGGCTGGGCCGCGGCGCCGTTCATCGGCTTCGTGCTCAGCCTCGTGCTGCTCTACAGCCGCGCCGCCGTGCCCTTCCTGTACTTCCAGTTCTGAGGCCGCGATGACCCAGCCGGACAGCCGCTTCCGACACACCGCCGCCATCGGCCAGGGCGTCGCCGTCATCGCCCTGCTGGGCTGGGGCTTCTGGCAGGGCATCACCGCCATGTCGAACCCCGAGGCGCTGGGCCGCATCCGGCAGGCGCTCACCTTCCAGGCCTTGCTGAAGGGCGAGACGGCGGCGGCTGTGAACCATGCCATGGCGCATAACCTGCCGGTGGACCCGCAATTCCGCGCGGCGGGCGGCGTGTTGCGCTGGGCGCTGTTCGGCGCCGCCGGGCCGCAGGTGCGGGCCGGCTGCGACGACTGGCTGTTTCTGACCGAGGAACTGCGCCCATGGCCCGATGCGGCGGTACACCAGGCTGAGCGTGTGGCGGCCCTGCGCCGCATTGCCGACCATCTGGCGGGCCGGAACATCCAGTTGCTGATCGCCGTGGTGCCGGACAAGGCGCGGGTCCGTGGCGAGGAACTCTGCGGCGCGCCCTATTCGGCGCAGTCGCGGGGCCGCTATGCCGGTTTCACGGCGGCGCTGGAGGTGGCGGGACTGCGCCACCTGGGCCTGCTGCCGGCGCTGGAAGCCGCGAAGCGCGACGCGCCCGCCTTCTATCGCACCGATACGCACTGGAGCCAGCATGGCGCCGCCGCCGCCGCCGCCGCCATCGCGCCCGTGGTGCGCGACCTGGGCATCGCCCCGGCAGAGGCCTTCCGCACCACCGCCGCGCCCATGGAAACCGATGGCCCGGGCGACCTGCTGCGGCTGATGAGCCTGGACCGCGTGCCCGACTGGCTGCGCCCCGCCCCCGACCGCCAGCACAAGGACACCACCGAGGCCGCGCAACCCGCCGGGGCCGCCGGCGGCCTGCTGGACGATGCGCCGGTGCCGCCCGTGGCGCTGGTCGGTTCGTCCTATTCGGTGAACGCCAATTTCCATGGCCGGCTGCAAGAGGCCGTGGGCAATCCGGTGGCCAATTTCGCCGAGGCCGGCGGCGGCTTCTTCCGTGCCGCCAACAGCTATTTCACCGGTCAGGCCTTCCGCGAGACGCCGCCCCGGCTGGTCGTCTGGGAAATTCCCGAACGCATGGTGGGGCAGCCGGTCGACCCGGCGGAGCGGGCCTTCCTGGACCGCTGGTGAGCTACGGCTTGCCCAGCAGGGAGTGGATGAGCGGTTCCAGCGCGGCGGAGAGGATGGCGTAGCCGATGACCGTCGGGTGCAGCAGGTCGGTGGCCACCTGGTTCGAGAGGTTGCCGGCGTGATCCACCATCATCGCGCCCGGATCGGTGTAGAACACAGCCGTATTGTCTGCGCAGCGTGACACCAGCGCATTGACGCGCGCCACCGAGCCCCGCACCGGGTCCAGCGCCGTCGCCCCGCGCGGCGGGATACCCACCACCAGGATGCGGCTGCCGGGCGACCGCTGGCGGATCAGGCGGATGGTCTCCGCGATACCCAGCGCCACTTCGTCGGATTTGGGATTATGGGTGTTGTTGGTGCCGATCATCAGCACCACAAGTTGCGGCCGCAAGGTGGTGCCAAGCGGCGAACGCGCCAGCCGCCACAGCAGCCCCTGCGTCGTGTCGCTGCCCACACCCATGTTGAGCGCACCGCGATGCCCATAGAATTGCTGGAAGATCAGCGGCGTCCAGCCCTCGGTGATGGAATCGCCGAGGAACAGCAGCCGCACGCGGGGCAGATCCGTGGTGGCGGAGGTACGGCCCAGGACCTCCATCCGCTGGTGCCAGTACGGCACGGGCACCAGGCCCGGCACCGCCTCGGCGGGCGGCGCGGCACGGGGCGGGATGGCGGGGCAGGCCACCTGCGCCCGAGCCACCGGAACGGCCATGAACCCCGCCAGCAACGCCAGCGCGGAGACGGACAGGAAGCGGCGGAAGGAACCGCTCATGGGCGGTTGGCCGATGCAAAACAGGTCATGACGTTCTCCCGGCGGTGAGGAGCACGGCCACGGGCCGTGCGCGCGCAGGCATCCCCGCGCATGGGCCGTCATGCGCCGCATGATGGCCCATGCACGCGGCAGCCGGCACGCTCGCTGCCTTCACGGGTACGGCAGGCCACCCGCCATCACGTCCGGCCCCGATTGGTCGAAGGAGTAACGCAGGCGCACCAGGCCGGTGGCCTGGTCCCAGTTGCCGCTGCGGTCGTAGGTGGCCGCCGCACCGATACGCAGTCGCGGCGTGATGTCGTACTCGGCTTCCGCCCGCACCCCGCCCACGACGCCACTGCCGGACTGGCCGTCATAGGATGTTCTGAGGGTGGGATCGAAGGCGGCCGCGGAGATCAACTGTGCCTGCAGGCCCGGGCTGTTCGGGAAGATCGGGCTGTCATCCTCATGATAGGTCTGCCAGCCGATGGCTCCGCCCAGGCGCAGGCGCAGGTCGCCGATGCGCTTGCGCCAATCCGCCTGCACCACCGCCGCCAATTGCGACTGCGGGCTGAAATAGCCGCCCTGGCCGAGGGTGAAGTAACGCAGATTGCGGTCATGGGAGGAGTAGCGTGTGTCGAAGCCCAGAATCACTTCCTGGTCCGGCTGGCGCAGCACCGTCCAGGCAATGCCGCCGCCCAGGTCGAACCGCGTATTGCCCGCCACGCCACGGCCATCGAGCGATGCATAGCCGCCGCCACCATACAGCGTCGCGTCGCCGACGTTGAATTCCAGTTGGGCCCGCGCGCCGCTGCGGGTCACGCCGCCCCAGGTGGTGCCGGTGCTGTTGTCATGCATCCCGCCATAGGAGAGCAGGCTGTCGCTGACGGCACGGCGCTCGGCCGTCACACGCAGGCGCAGGTTCCTGGTCAGCGCGGGCGCGTATTCGATGCCACCCACGACATTCTCGACGCGGAAGCCGAGCGGGCTGGAGCCGATATCGGCTGTCACGTTCCCATAGGCGTAAGCGATGTTCAGCGCCTCGCCCGTGGCGCGGCCGCCGGGGCGGGCCATGCCGGCGGTGGTATTGCCGGCCAGCGGGTTGGCGCCGAAATTCCGCAGGCTGGTGACGTCGTTGGACAGGTTGCCGGCATTCAGCATCACCGTCTCGGCCCGCGCCGTCACCCGGCCGCCCAGGCCCGGCACGGGTGCCGAGAACTCAACCGGCGCCGTCACCTCGTTCAACCGGCTGAGGCCACCCTGCCCCGAGCGGCTGCGCAGCCCGAGCCCGGCCTGCAACCACGTCGCCGTCTCCTGCCGCGCGGCGGTCAGCTCACTGGCGATCTGCGCGGCCACAGGGTCCACGATCTCCATGCCACCGGCCTCACCGGCGCTGGTGCCGCGCAGGCGCGCCGCCAGCAGGCCGGCATCGGTGGCACCCCGCCCGCCGCTGGCACCCAGCTGCGCGTAACGCCTGACCCCGGCGCTCTCCAGCGACCGGAGCGCGCGATGATTGTCGCCCGAGGCACGGGCCAGCCGCGCATCCAGCAGCATGATCTGCGGGTCGGCGGGATAACGGCCACGGGCTTCCTGCAACAGGGCCTCCGCCCGGTTCCAGTCGCGGCGCTGCAGGGCCGCATCGGTCGCGACCGTCAGCGCCTCCAGATTGCCGGGGTTCCGGGTCAGCAAGGCATCGGCGACGCCCTGCGCCTCGGCCGCGCGGTTGCTGGCCAGGTACACCCGCGCCAGCGCCAGGTTGAGCGAGGCGTCGTCAGGCGACTTCTGTAGGGCCGGCTGCAATTCCGCCAGCGCCGCCTGATGGTAGCCCTGCGCGCTGAGCTGCCCGGATTGCACGACAGCCGTGCCGGCGGTCAGCGCGGCGATCTGGCGGCGCTGCTCGTCGGTCAGGCTCGCCTCGGCCATGAGGCTTTCCGTGATTTCCCGGGAATCCTCCAGCCGGTTGGCGCCCAGCAGGGCGCCGGCCAACTGGATGCGGAAATCGGGCGAGGCGTTGCGGTTGGCGCCCAGGGCGACGCGCGCCGCCTGCGAGGCAGCCGCCTCCTGCCGCAGCCGGCCCAGCGCGCGCACCACGCCGGCCACTGTCGTGCCACCGGGGTCGGGTCGCGCGGCCAGGGCCACCAGCCGCTGCACCGCATCGGAACGCGGCGCGGTGCGGGCCATCTCCTCCAGCCGGGCGATGCCCTGCTGCTGGCGGCCTTGCGCCAGCAGGCGGGTGGCATCGGCGCTGCGCACCCGGTTGGGAATGGCCTCCAGCCGGGCGATCACATCGTCGTAGCGTTCTTCCTCGGCCGCCAGCAGTGCGGAGGCATAGATGGAATCGGCATTGCCGAGCCCCACCAGTTCCGCTTCCTCGCGCGCCGCGTCGGCCTCGCGGCCCTGGTTGCGCAGCAGGCGCACCAGATCCAGCCGCACCCATGGGTTTCGCGGGTCCACCGCCCTGGCGCGGGACAGCAACTCCGCCGCCTGGGCAGGGTCCTCGCTGCGGGCGGCCTCGTCGCGCAGGGCGAAGGCGCGCTGCCCGGGGCCACCGGCGGCGGCGGGGTCGAACCCGGCCTCCTGCTGCAAGGCGTCCGCCTCCGCGAAGCGGTTCTGCCGTAGCAGAACGTCGTATAATCCGCCCATCGCCTCGGGCAGGCGCGGCCGGCGGGCCAGGACGCCGCGGAAACGCGCCTCGGCGGTCGTCAGGTCGCCCCGGCGCAGCGCGATCTGCCCCAGCAGCGTCTCGGCCGCCACCTGCTCGGACGGGTTGCCACGCGCGGCACGGCGGGCCAGTTCATCGGCACGGTCCAGGTTGCCCCGGGCGAGCGCCTGACGGGCCAGCACCGAGGGGCTGGGCCCGGCCGTGCCGCCCCGCTGGGCGCTGTCCATCCCGTTGACGATGCTCGCGATCTCACGCTGCCGCTCGCCCGCATGCGCCAGGGCGCGGGTGCGCAGCTCGCGCGCTTCGGCCAGGCGGCCCTGCCGTATCCGTACCAGCCCCAGCCCGGCCAGCGAGCCGGCATCGTCCGGCTGCTTGTCCAGTACACTCTGGAAGGTGCGCTCCGCCTCAGCCATCTGCCCGGCCTTCAGGAAGGCGTAGCCTAGGCCGAAATACATGTCGGCGAATTCGGCGCGGCGGTCCGGCGCGCTGGCGATGGCGCGGTCGCGCAG
>JAQGHX010000128.1 GCA_028288745.1 Roseomonas sp.
GCGGACCCGGTGGTCGATGGGACGCTTTCGTCATCCGCCGCGAAGCGGCCGGAAGGGCCAGCGTGGATATCGAAGGTCGCGCAGGGAATACCGTAGGCCTCCGCGACGACCAGCGCATGCAGGCTGGTGCTGAGAATCCGGCGGCAGGCAAGGATATCGTCGATCCTGGCACGCAGCTGAGAAATATCGCGCTCGACAACGGTGTTCGTGATAGCGACTTGGCCAAAGCGCCGCTTCTGCCCAATGGCGGCGACCGATATGATCCTGCCCCGCAGTGACGTGTTACTGACATATCCGACAGGCTGGCCCGTATGGGCGGATACGATGATGGGGCCGAACAGGTCACCCATATTGCCAAATTGCCCGCCCCGCATCCAATTCATTCGCACGGAACGTTTCTCTCCGCCGGTACGCCCCTGATGGATCTGCCGGAGGTGGCAGCTGCGATATCATGCGCTTCCCATGACGATCGCAAGCCCAGGCGGAGGCCAGAGAGAAAACGCCTGGCGGAGTAATCCGCCTTCCGCAACAAACCTGCCGCTGGCAACGGCTGCCGGCTCGCGCCTTTGCCGTTCGTGAAACGCCATGGCGGAAGATGGCTGCCGGGACTGACCGGCAGCCAAAGCGGTTACTCGTCCCGCAGCCTTCCACCGAAGGCTGCCGCGGCCGAAGCAATGAAGGCGCCGACCAGCATGGACAGCGCGGTAAAGATCGAGATCGTCGATGCCACCTTGCGCGCCGAATCAGCGGCGGCCTTTGCCTGGTCCGCGGCCTCGCGTGCACGGGTAATTGCCGTATCGACCCGGCCACGTGCATCAGCGGCCGAGATGCCGGCCCGCGCGGCCACCATCTGTGCCAGATAGGCACGGTCGGCTTCCGGGACGTCGCCACTGGAAATCCCGTTGGCAATGATGCGGCCGGCTTCCGCCTGGGCGTCGCCGGAACTGGATGCCGCATCCGGTTGAGCCCGCCGGAACAGGGCATCGATATCATAGCCACCGGCCATCGCCGGCCCCGCGGCGTTCACGGCGCCCTGCACGGCACCGGCACCCACGCTGGCGGCTGCCTGCACGCCCGTGCCGATGGCCGAGGTTGCCGCCGAGGCCAGCAGCCCGACCGTCAGGACCGTCGCCAGCGCCCAGGCCAGGAAGCCATGCGCCGTATCCCGGAAGAAGGCTTCGTCAGTATGGATTCCGGCCCATTTCGTCCGCAGGCGCCCGGCCATGTAGCCGCCGACGCCGGAGGACAGCCATTGCATCACGATGAACCAGATCAGCGTCATCACGCCGATCGTGGTGCCGGAACTGCCCGCACCGGCCCAGGGTGACACCGACGCCAGACCCAGGCCGGAGCCGAGAGCGACAAGGATCAGGGAAATGGAAGCCGCCGCAAACGCGCCGGCAATGATCGCGCCCCACGATACCGCTGACTGCGATTCGTGAAGGTTGGCTTCGCCCCCGTATGAATGAGGTGTGCCGATTGGTGCTAATGCCATGCCCAATGCTCCCCTACGGCATTCAATGCCAGAAGAGAGCGAGGATGATGATAATAGGGATGGGCACACCCAGTAGCCAAAGCAGGATTCCGCGGCCCATGACTTGTCTCCCAAACAATGGATAGCGCTCGATTAACGCGCGCTCCGGAAAACAGGTTTCGCCGCACGAAACTGCATTGCCTAAAATTGTGACGCCGCAGATTGCGCCGGGTCCAGAGAAGCGTGGTTCGGCCCCAAATAATTGGTACGTCGACCGTTCAGCAACCTGAAGAGGCGAAGTTTAAGGTCTTTCCGGATGCACCCGGCAATTCCTCGCCGACGCGCTCTTCTCAGGGGAAGAAGACGGTCGCGGCATGGTGGTCCAGGCCCTCGCCTACGCGGTCTCCACCCCGAGCTGAAGCATTTCCTGGTCAGGCGGATGAACACCACCACTGCCGAGACCGCCTTGAGCCAACTCTCCTGATCCCGCATCCCAGGAAAATCGCTCATCTGATCACCACCGCCGCCACTATCGCGGCCTGACAGGATGAAACACGAGCCACGCAGGCAGTTCTCGCGGCTCGTATTTCCCCTGGCGACGCGGAACGCGCTGTAGCGGATGTCGCGGAGCAGGCGCCCCCGCCTGCCCGCCCCGATAGTAACCATCCTCCACGCCTGAATCATTGGGGCCGGAAACCAATGCCTGCCGCTGCTGTTGGCATTGATGCAGCCGGGGCGTGAGCCGCTGAACCGGGACTGAGGAAACTCCATTGGACAATCCGTGGATCCGGAAAATGGAACAGTTCACCTCCTTCTCGGAGGAGGACCGGAAGCTGCTGAATGAACTCGCCTTTAAGCGGCAGCGGCAATACGGGGCGGGCGAGGACATCATTCGGGAAGGTGAGCACTCTTCCGACATTCACCTGGTCCTTTCGGGCCTCGCCTGCCGCTATAAAATCCTGGAAGACGGCAGGCGTCAGATCCTGGCCTTCCTGGTCGCGGGCGACCCTTGCGATTCCGAGATTTTCATTCTCAAGGAAATGGATCACAGCATCTGCACCCTGGCACCGAGTGTGATCGCATCAATTTCCGGGGGCATCATGAGAGACCTCCTGCTCAACCGTCCCGGCATCGCCCTCGCCCTCTGGTGGGGAACGCTGCAGGATGAAAGCGTCTTGCGCGAACGAATTGTCGACCATGGCCGCCGCGACGCCTATTCGCGGATCGCGTTCCTTATCTACGAAATGCTCCTCCGCATGCGGGCGGTGGGCGTCATAGAAGACCAGCATTTCGAATTCCCGGTCACCCAGGCCGATCTGGCCGATGCCACCGGGCTGACGCCCGTGCATGTTAACCGCATGATACAGAGGCTGCGTGAGGAAAAGCTGATCGCCAACGAAGGCAAGCGCTGGACCGTGCTCGACCCCGCAGGGCTGCGGGAAGCGGCACACTTCAACCCGAACTACCTGCATCTCGACCGAGCTCAGGCCGAGCCGGACAGCAACGTCGCCAAGCGGCTCAAGGGCCTCATCTGACCAGCGGCGACAATTGCCACCCTAATCCAACCGAGATTGGCCATGCTTCCACCCCGGCCTCAGCGCGCACCGTTCAACCTGACCGCAGCCGCGGAGCGGATGAAGTGGGAAGAAGTCAGACGGTCGCTCCGCGTTCATGGTGGCGCGGATGGCGGCGCGCTTGAGATATGCGGGATGGAGCACATGGCTGGCCAACACCAGCACGACGAGTTGGACGACGCTGTCTATGTGGTGGTGTCCGGGTACGGCATGCTGCACTGGGGCGACACGGCCCTGGAATGTACGGTCGGTGATGTTCTGTTCGTGCCTGGCGGGCGGGCGCATCATTTCGAGCCACTGAGTGGCAAGATCACGCTCTGGAGAATTTCGGCCATCCCGCCCGGCCCTCGGCGGGGAGTGACCGGATTGGCTTGAATGGCAGCTCCATGCCGGTCAGGTCGCCAGCCGGCGTACAGGGCGCGAGGCGGCCGGGAGCATTACCCGCATGCCAGCAACCGGTCGAACTGGTCGCGCACCAGCCTGTAGCAGCCACAAGCGGTTCGCTCGAGCCCGGCATGGTCCAGAATCTCGATCTTGCCGCGCGCGGAGCGAATGAGCCCGGCGTCCTGCAGCGCGCCGATCGCGATGGTGACGCCCGGGCGGTGCACGCCCAGGAGCATCGACAAGCCATCCTGGGTGAGCGGCAACTCATGACCCTTGGTGCAGTCGAAGGCCGCCAGCAGCCAGTAAGCGCACCGCTCGGGCAGGCGATGGCGGCCGTTGCACGCTCCGATCTGGGAGATCTGGATGGCAAGTGCGTCCAGGTAACGCAGGCAGCGCGCGCGCAGGGCGGGCACGCTGTCCAGGGAGGCCTGAAGCCGCGCAACCGGCATGCGCAGCGCAGAGCCGGGTATCTGTACCATCGTGTGATGGAAAGCGACCGGACGGCCGCCGAGCAGAGCCGCGAATCCCGCCATGCCCTCTGGCCCGATCATGCCGATACTGATGCCCGGATCGTCGGCGCCGGTATCAGCGGTCAGCGACACCATGCCATCTTCGATGAAGTAGACGTGCTCGACCAGTTCGCCGGGCCCGAACAAAGTCTGGTTTGCCACCAGCCTCACCTGGGTCAGGTGCGGCTTCAGGCGCATGAAATCGCTCTGCGTCAGCCCTGCAAGCAGCCGGTTGCGGGGAGGAAACGTTGCGGACCCCACAACCGGTACCAACGAGCCAATGACAGGGAGGCGTTTTACCCCAGAGTTCATCGCAGGCCCTCCCGTCGAATTTATGGATCTGCTGGAATCCCAGAACCCTGGCCGTGCAAAGCAGGCCCACAGGGGCGGCTGGAAAACGGGGATCAAATCCGCCTCCTTATTCCTGCTCCGCGCGGTCACCAGTCTCTCTGTCTTTAGGCGGGTGCGCCTGTTCGCGCTCTATAATGGGTTAAGTTTGCTGCCGTTGAGGGTTCGATTTCCGACGAACGAGCGCTTCTGGAGACGAACAAGCGGCGCCTGTGGCCGCGCCGGCTGATTGGGTCTTGCTGCAATGACCGATGCGAGGCTCTGGCCCCGAAAGCGACAGGCGGCCGTCATGCGGGGAGTATGAACCGC
>JAQGHX010000144.1 GCA_028288745.1 Roseomonas sp.
TTTCCTCCCGTGGTACCACGGCACTATAAGCGCGGGCCGCAAGATGCGTCGGCCGCCGTCCCACGGCAATGCTATCCACTGGGCCGCGACACTGGGAGAGGACTATAACGACATGGAGAAGGCGCCGAGTGGGCCGCTGCGGGGCTTGCGGGTCCTCGATCTCACCCGGGTCCTGGCAGGGCCGACCTGTACCCAGATGCTTGGCGACCTCGGCGCCGAGGTGATCAAGATCGAGCGCCCCGAAGCCGGCGACGACACCCGCGGCTTCGCGCCGCCCTTCATGCCGAACACGCGGGAGAGCGCCTATTTCGTCGGCGTGAACCGCAACAAGAAGTCCGTGACAGTCGATATCGCCAAACCCGAGGGGCAGGCGATCATCCATAAGCTGCTGGCTGACAGCGATATCCTGGTTGAGAACTTCAAGGTCGGCGCCCTGGCCAAATACGGCCTGGGCTATGCCGAACTGAAGGAGAAGTATCCTGGCCTGATCTACTGCTCGATCACCGGCTTCGGCCAGACCGGCCCCTATGCGCCGCGCCCCGGCTATGACGCGCTGATCCAGGCGATGGGCGGCGTCATGTCGCTGACCGGCGAGATCGAGGGCGAGCCGCAGAAGGTGGGCGTGCCCGTGGCCGACCTGTTCGCGGGCCTCTACGGCACCATCGGCATCCTGGCGGCGTTGCGGCACAAGCAGGCGACGGGGCAGGGGCAGCAGATCGATATCGGCATGCTGGACACCAGCGTGGCATGGCTGGCGAACCAGGGCATGAACTACCTGGCCACCGGGCAGAACCCGCCGCGCCTGAGCAACCAGCACCCCAATATCGTGCCGTACCAGGTCTTCCCGACCGCCGACGGCTACATGGTGCTCTCCATCGCCAATGACCCGACCTTCGAGCGGTTCTGCAGGAATTTCGGCCTGGAGCACCTGCTGGCCGACGAGCGCTACGCCACCAACGCCGCCCGCGTCGGCAACCGCGCCTTGGTGACGGAGACGCTGACAGCCGTGACCAGGACCATGCCGACCGACGATTGGATCGCGAAGCTGGAGGCGCTGAAGATCGGCTGCGGTCCGATCAACACGCTGGAGAAGGTCTTCGCCGACCCGCATGTGAAGGCGCGCGAGATGCTGGTGACCATGCCGCATGCTTCCGGACAGGACATGACGGTTATCGCCAACCCGGTGAAGCTCTCCGCCACCCCGCCCGACTACCGCTCCGCCGCGCCCTTGCTGGGGCAGCATACGAATGAGGTGCTGGGCTCCCTCGGCCTGGGCGCGGAAGAAATCGCGGCGCTCAAGGCGAATGGCGTTGTCTGACCCCGGCACCGCCGGCGGGCCAAGGCTTGGGGCGCTGCGAGTCGCGCTGCCCTTCGGCCCGGTGGACCTGCGCTGGGCCGAATGGGGCCCGGTGCACGGCATGCCAGTGGTGTGCGCCCATGGCCTGACGCGCACGGGGCGGGATTTCGACACCCTGGCCCGGGACCTCGCCAGCGACGGGCGCCGCGTGATCTGCCCGGATATCCCGGGGCGCGGCCTGTCCTCCTGGTTGCCGGATGGCAATCTCTATGCGGTGCCAACCTATATCGGCACCCTCATGCCGCTGCTGGCGGGGCTGGGCCAGTATGATTGGGTCGGCACCTCCATGGGCGGGCTGATCGGCATGGGACTGGCCAGCATGCCGGGCCACGGCCCGCGCCGCATGGTGCTGAATGACGTGGGCGCCGAGATTCCGGCCGCCGCCCTGGCGCAACTCGCCACCTATGTCGGCATCCATCAGGATTTCGACGATGTCGCGGCGCTGGAGGCGCATCTGCGCGTCATTCATGCCGGCTTCGGCGCGCTCTCGCCCGCTGAGTGGCGGCATCTGGCGGAAACCTCCGCGCGGATGACGCCGCAGGGGCGGGTGGCGCTGCATTACGACCCCGCCATCGCCACGCCGCTGCAGGCGCCGCCGCCGGCCGAGGGGGTACAGATGTGGCCGCTCTGGGACACACTGAACCTGCCCATCCTGCTGCTGCGCGGCGCCGAAAGCCCGTTGCTGAGTGCCGCGACCGCCGCCCGCATGGCGGCGAAGCCCAACGTCGTCCTGTCCACCATTCCGGATTGCGGCCATGCGCCGGCCCTGATGGATTCGGTGCAGACCGGCATCATCCGCGGCTTCCTGCGGGGCTGAAGTGGCAACCTGGGACTGCGCGGGGGCGTTCGTGCTGTGCAAGCGCCCCGGCATGTCGTGACGGCCGGGGCCCCAGCAAGGAGCCCCCCATGCGAACACTGACCCGCCGCGCGAGCCTGCTGCTGCCTTTCGGCCTGGCAGCCCTTTCGGCCTGCGCCACCGATATGACGCCGACATCCCCGCCCGACCCCACCGGCCGTGCCGACCCCGACATGCGGGCGCTGCTGGAAAGCCTCGCCTCCCTCAACGGCAAGCCGATCGAGCTGCTGACCCCGGCCGAGGCGCGGCGCCAGCCGACGATGGCCGATGCCGTGAAGGCACGGCAGCGCATGCTGGGGCTGCCGACCGCGCCGCGTGCGCTGCCGCAGGTGCGCGATATCGAGATCCCGGGCTCCGCCGGCCCGCTGATGGCGCGCGTCTACAGCCCCGCGCCGCCCCCGCCGCGCGGCCAGCCGCTGCCGCGCCTGCCGATCATCGTCTATTACCACGGGGGCGGCTTCGTGATCGCCGACCTCGACACCTACGATGCCTCGCCCCGCGCGCTGGCGGCCGATACCGGCGCCATCGTGGTCGCGGTGCATTATCGCCAGGGGCCGGAAAGCCGCTTCCCCGCCGCGCATGACGATGCCTATGCCACCTATATCTGGGCGGTACAGAACGCGGCCCAGATCGGCGGAGACCTGTCCCGCGTGGCGGTGGTGGGCGAGAGCGCCGGCGGCAACCTGGCCATCAACGTCGCCATGATGGCACGCGAGGCCCGCGCGCCCTTGCCGGTGGCGATGGGCCTGATCTACCCGCTGGCCGGCACCGACATGACCACGCCATCCTACCGCGAGAACGCGATGGCGAAGCCGCTGAACGCCGCGATGCTCCGCTGGTTCGTCGATCATTACGCCAGCAGCCCGGCCGATCTGCGCGACCCGCGCCTGAACGTCTATAATGGCGCGGAACTGCGCGGCCTGCCCAAGGCCATCATCGTCACCGCCGAGATCGACCCGCTGCGGAGCGATGGCATGATATTGGCGCAGAAGCTGCAGGCCGCCGGGGTGCAGGTCGCCGCACGCGACTATACCGGCGTCACGCATGAATTCTTCGGCGTGGACCCGGCGGTGCTGGCGAAGGCCGGCGACGCCCAGCATTTCATGGCGGGCGAATTGCGGATGGCCTTCATGGCCCCTGCCGCCGCCGTGGTGCCGCCGCAACCGCCGCGCGGGCCCCGCGTGCCGAGGAGCTGAGCGGGTGCGGGCAGGGGTGCGCCCCTGCCCGGGCCGGCCGCCTGAAGCGGCGCTGATTTAAGCGATCCTGCCCGCGAGGTGCGGAACTGGTCAGCCGCCGCAGTTGGGGTGCCCTTCAAAGATGAAGCGCAGGTCGGGAAAAAGGCCGCTTAGCGGTCCTTCAGCGCCCTGGCGGCATCCACGGCGAAATAGGTCAGCACGCCATCGGCCCCGGCGCGCTTGAAGGCCATAAGGCTTTCGAGCATCGCCTTCTCGTGGTCCAGCCAGCCGTTGCGCACGGCGGCCATGATCATCGCGTACTCGCCGCTGACCTGGTAGGCGAAGGTCGGCACCGCGAAGCGCTGCTTCACCCGCTGGACGATGTCGAGATACGGCATGCCAGGCTTGACCATCACCATATCGGCGCCTTCGGCCAGGTCCATCGCGACCTCGCGCAGGGCCTCGTCGGAATTGGCCGGGTCCATCTGGTAGGTCTTCTTGTCGCCGGGGTTGGCCTGCGGGCCGGAACCCAGCTTTCCCGAGCCGATCGCGTCGCGATAGGGACCGTAGAAGGCCGAGGCGTACTTGGCCGCATAGGACATGATCATCACGTCCTGCAGGCCCTCGGCCTCCAGCGCGGTGCGCAGCGCGCCGCAGCGGCCGTCCATCATGTCGGACGGCGCGAGGATGTCGCAGCCGGCGCGCGCCTGCATCAGCGCCTGCTCGACCAGCCGCTCGATGGTGGCGTCGTTGAGGATGCGGCCGTTCTCGATCAGGCCGTCGTGGCCGTGGTCGGTGAAGGGGTCCAGCGCCACGTCGCACATGATCCCGACCTCGGGGGCGGCGTCCTTCATGGCCTTGACGGCGCGGGCGATCAGGCCGTCGGGGTCGTGGGCGAGGGTGCCGGCGGCGTCCTTCTTCGCCCCGTCGATATGCGGGAAGACCGCGATGGCCGGGATGCCCAGCGCCCGGGCCTCCT
>JAQGHX010000228.1 GCA_028288745.1 Roseomonas sp.
GCGCCTGCCCGGCGGCGAGTTCATAAATGCCGGGGCGCGTCACCTCGCCCGCCATGGCCACCGTGGCGCCGAGCGCCGGCACCACCAGCCGCTCGCCCTCGCGCAGCATCAGGTCGGGGTTGCCGTCCTCGCCGGCGATGACGCTGTAGAGGTCGATGATGCGGCGGCCGTTCGGCCCCTCGATGCGGATGGCGCGGAGGGAGCCGGTCTTGCGCACGCCCCCCGCCAGCGCCAGCGCGTCCAGCGCGG
The DNA here is from genome assembly GCA_028288745.1 of Roseomonas sp. Taxonomy (GTDB): domain Bacteria; phylum Pseudomonadota; class Alphaproteobacteria; order Acetobacterales; family Acetobacteraceae; genus Pseudoroseomonas. The sequence continues at coordinate 250 of JAQGHX010000228.1, forward strand.
AGGCCAGGGCGGGGAGCGACTGCATGCCCGGCCGCACCACCTCCCCCGCCACGAAGACGCCGATCTGCCGCACCTGCCCGACCGACACGAAGGCTTCCGACCCGCCGAGTTCCTGCGCCACGCGGGCCCCGATATCGGCGCGCAGCTCCCGCAGCGTGCGGCCGGCGGCGGGGAAGGGCAGCAGGTCCGGCAGCAGCAGCGTGCCGTCGCGGTTGACGCGCAGCGTGACGCTCTGGCGGGTGCGGCCGCGGATGGCGATCATCACCTCGTCGTCGCGGCCCAGCACGTAATTGTCGGGCAGCGTGCCCAGCGTGGCGGGGGCCGGGCCCATCGGCGACAATTCGTGGAAGGTGTCGTAGCCGAACTGGCGCAGCGGCAGGTCCAGCCGAGCGGCGTAGAAGGCCTCGGTATTGGACAGCGCCATCTCGGCGGGCGCGGGGCTGGCCGGGGAAGGCATGGCCAGGGGCCGTGGCGGCATGGCGGGCTGCGGCACCGGACTGGCCGGGCCGGGCCTGCCGCTGCCGGACGCATCCAGAATGCGTTGCAGAATGTCCTGCTGCACCGAAGGCGGCAGCGCCGGCACCGGGATGCCGCCCGGCAGCATCGATGGCAGGGCGGGCGGCGAGAGCAGCGGGCTGGGCGTCGTGCCGCCCGGCGGCATCTGGGCCATGCCCGGCGGCATGGCGCCCAGCAGCGCCGCCACCAGCGCCACGGGCAGGCCGGCGGTGCGCAGGCCACGGCCGGGAGGGAAAAAGGACACGGTCAGCCGCGTGTTTCCTGGTGGGTCATTCGGAGCGCGACGATCCGCTCGCTAAATCGTGATCAAGCTCTTATCATCCTTGCCATGCCGATCCAAGCGCGCATCCCGAGGACGCTGTTGCTGGCCGATGCCGCCTGGCGCCTGGGCCCATGGGCATTGGGGCATTATGCGTGCCACCGCCTGGCGCTGTCCTCGGGCCAGGCGGGCCGCCGGCTGGCGGGCGCCGGCGTGCCGGAGGGAGGTTTTTTCGGTGGCCTGGCCGCGCTGGCGCGCCCGGCATTGACGCAAAACCCCACGCCCACGCCCACGCCCACGCCCACGCCCACGCCCACGCCCACGCCTTTGCAGGAATCCCGGGCCCTGCCCCCGCCCCAGGCTTGGCCGCAGCGCCCCGCCACGCCGGGCAGCCCTGCCTCCCCCCCCGCGCTGCCCGCCCCATGGGCGGAGCGCCTGCGCGGCCGTCTGGCCATGCTGCCCCCGGCGCGGCACCACGGCCCCTTCGACGCCGCCGCCCCGGCGCTGGGGATGGACCTGTTCCGCCCCGGCGATATCCGCCCGGTCTGGGAAGCCGGCCGGCTGGCCTGCCTGCCGGTACTGGCCCAGGCCGCGCTGCTCTGGCCGGGGGAAGGCCATTTGGCCAGGCTGGAGGCGCGGCTGGCGGAATGGTGCGCCGCCAACCCGCCCTTCCAGGGGCCGCACTGGGCCTGCGGGCAGGAAGCGGCGCTGCGGGCGCTGCATCTTGGCCTGTCGCTGGCGCTGCTGGGGCGGGACCATGCGCCGGGCCCGGGCGCGCGGGCCTTCCTGGCGCTGCATGCCCGCCGCATCCTGGCCACCGCCCACTACGCCCGCGCGCAGGACAACAACCACGGCATCAGCGAGCCCGCCGGCCTCTTCGCCTGCGGATTGCTGCTGGGCGAGGATGGCTGGCGCGAGCGGGGCGCGCGCGGGCTTTCGGCCGCCCTGGCCCGGCTGGTGGCGGCGGATGGCGGCTTCGCGCAGGTCTCCACCGGCTACCACCGCCTGCTGCTGGACGTGCTTTCCGTCGTGGAATGGTTGCGGCGGCGGCATGGCGCGCGCCCCTTCCCGGCCCCTTTCGCGCAGCGCGCGGCGGCGGCGTCGCACTGGCTGGCGCGGCTGGTGGCGGCGGATGGTGCCACGCCGCGCCTCGGCCACCAGGACGACTCGGCCTTCGCCGACCTTTCGCTGGCCGGCCCCGCCGATGCGCGCGGCAGCGTGGAGCGGGCGATGCGCCTGTTCGCCGCCGCCTCCGCCGGCTTCGGGGGGGATGCCGGCTGCCGGTGGCTGGACCTGCCCACCGCCCCCGCCCTGCCGGAGGAGCCGCACTGGCGCGCCACCGGCAGCATGGGCTGGGCCGGCGGCGGCGCCCGCGCCCTGCTGCGCACCGGTCCCCTGCGCTTCCGCCCCGGCCAGGCCGACCTGCTGCATTTCGATTTATGGGACGGCACCACCCCCATCCTCGCGGATGGCGGTACCGGCGCCTACAACCCCGCCCCCGCCGACCGCTGGTGGCTGGATTATTTCCCCGCCGCCGCCGCGCACAACACCATTATATTCGATGGGCGGGAGCCCATGCCACGCGCTTCGCGCTTCCTGCACGCCCGCTGGCCGCGCCTTGCCGCGCTGCCGGACGGCGCCGCGCTGCGCGACGCCAATGGCCACCGCCATAGCCGCCGCGTCAGTGCCGAAGGCCGCCTCTGGCGGGTGCGGGACGCGGTGGCGGGCGGCTTCGGCGCCGTGGCCCTGCGCTGGCGGCTGGGCCCTGGCGACTGGTCGCTCACCGCGGCCGGCGTCACCGGCCCGGCGGAGATCGCCATCGCCGCCGATGCTCCCCTTACCCTGGCACTGGAACAGGGTTGGGAAAGCCCGGCCTATGGCGAGGTGCGCGCCTGCGCCGTGCTGGTGGCCCGTGCCGGCGCCCGGGTGCGGTGGATCGATACCCGCGTGACGCTGCCTTGATGCCGCCGGTGCGCTGATGCCGCTGGACGTGCTGCTGCGCGGGGTCTGGGCGCTCCGTTACTGGCTGGGGGCCTGCATGCTGCTGCTGCTGGGGCTGGGCGGCACGCTCGTGCTGTCCTGGCCGCGCGCCTATCAGGCCCAGGCGGTGATCGCCCCGGCGGAGACCACCGGCCTCGCCACCTCCACCCTGATTTCCGCCAGCGCGCTCTCGCCCGGCAGCCTGCTGGACACGCGGCCCAGCGGCAATTTCGCCGTCTATCTCGCGGCGCTGCGCAGCCCGGAAGCGGCGGCGATGCTGGCGCGCGACACCAGGCTGATGGCGGCGCTGGAAGCCCGCCGCGCCGGTGGCCCGGCCGGCGAACTGCGCCACCTGCTCGGCCTGCGGCTGGACGCCGACCAGGACGATGCCAGGAATTGGCTGGAACGCAGCCTGGCGGTGACGCAATCCCTCGCCTCGGTCACCTGGACGCTGGAGATCGCGATGGCCGAGCGCGACCTGGCGCTGGAGGTGCTGGGCCGCCTGCATGCCTTCGCCGAGGCCAAGGTGCGCGGCGACCTGCTGGACCTCGTGACCCGGCGCGTCAAAGTGCTGGAGGCGCGCCTGGCCACCGAGCGCGACATCTATCTGCGTACGCCGATTTTCGAGCTGCTGGCCCAGCACCAGCGCGCCGCCATGGTGCTGGCGGCGGATGAAGTGGTCGCGGCCCGCCTGGTCTCCGGCCCCGGTGTGGAAATGAAGCCTTCCCTGCCCAACCGGCCACTGCTGCTGGTGCTGCTGCTGGTGACGGCGCCGCTGGCCTGCCTGTTCGGGGGCGCCTGCGTGGTGCTGCTGCGCGGGGGTGCGCGGGCATGACGGCGAAGGCCACCCCGGACGCCGCAGCCCCTCCCGGCGCGGCGGCGCTTCCGGCTGGCGCCATGAACAGGGTGCGCATCGACACCGCCACCATCGCTTCGCTGGCCGGCGCCACGGCGGCGGTGCTGCAATTCGCGGGCGCGCTGAAATCCTCGCCGCTGGTGGCGGCGCTGCCCTTCGACGTCACGGTGCTGGCCCTGCTGGCCCTGCCGCCCCTGCTGGCGCTGTTGCTGCTGACGCGGCGCTGGTGGGTGCATCCGCTGATCGCGCCGTCCCTGATGGGCGCGGCGCTGCTCTGGCTCTGGCTGGTGCTGGCCGGCACCTGGAGCGCCAGCCATGACATCCTGGCCGCCAAACTGCCGGAGGTGGTGCTGCTCGGTCCGCTGATGCTGCTGGCCGGGCTGGCGGTCGGCGCCGATGCCGGGGCACGGCGCTGGATGGTGGCGGTGGCGCTGTTCAGCGGGCCCTTCGTGGGGGCCTCGGTCGCCTGGGGGCTGGCCTCCGGGACGGTGGTGCTGGGCGGCGCGGTGGGCGCGAACCCGGAACTGGTGCGGGTGCAGTACCAGTTGGCGGGCCTCGCCATCGCCGTCGCGGCGGGGCTGGGCGGCGTGCGGGCGATCGAGGCCCCGACCTGGCCGCGCCGCGTGTTCTGGCTGGGGTTCGTGGCGGCGCTGGCGGCGGCGGCTCTGCTGCCGGGCGGGCGCACGGCACTGCTCTCGCTGGGCCTCTGCGTGGCGCTGGTGCCGGCCCTGCGCTGCTGGGCGGGAGCCCGGCCACGCGCGGCGCTGCTCTGGCTCGGGCTGGTCGCGGCGGGGGGGCTGCTGGCGATGGCGGCGCTGCTGCTGAACCCGGAGCAGGCGGAAGGGCTGCGCACGCTGGAGCGGTTCACGCAGGGCGATGTGGAATCCTCCGCCCGGCCGGCGCTGTGGCGGGCGGCGCTGGACTGGGGCGGCGAGACCCTGCCGCTGGGGCTGGGCACCGGCGGCTTCACCATCGCCGCCGGCTATGGCGAGCGGCGCGGGCTCTACCCGCACAACCACCTGCTGGAAGCCTGGGCGGAGGGGGGGCTGCCGGGTTTGCTGTTCTGGCTGCTGTGCTTCGGCGGCGCGGCCCTGGTGCCGCTGCTGCGGCTGCGGCGGCTGGAGCCAGGGCGGGTGGCGCGCATCGCGGCGCTGGTCCTGCCGGTGGCGATGGCGGCGATGGTGTCCACCGACCTCGGCAACCGGATGGTCTGGTTCGCGCTGGGGCTGGTGCTTTCGACGGGGGTGGTGGCGCGACGTGTATGACCGGTTCGGCAAGCGTGGGCTCGATATCCTGGGCGCGGCGGCGGCGCTGCTGCTGCTCTCGCCCTTTTTCGTGGTCGTGGCATTGGCGGTGGCGGTGGCCCTGGGGCGCCCCGTGCTGTTCCGCCAGGAACGCGCGGGGCGGGGCGGCCAGCCCTTCACGCTGCTAAAATTCCGCAGCATGCGCGACGGGCCGGGGGATGACGCGGCGCGGCTGACGCGCTTTGGCCGCGCGTTGCGCGCCAGCGCGCTGGATGAGCTGCCGCAGATCGTGAACGTGCTGCGGGGCGAGATGAGCCTGGTCGGCCCCCGCCCGCTGCCCATGGCCTACACCGCCCTCTATTCGGCGCGGCAGCGGCTGCGGCTGGTGGTGCGGCCGGGTCTGGCCGGCGTGGCGCAGGCCGCAGGGCGCAACGGCGTGCCCTGGGACCTGCGGCTGGAACTGGATGCCGTCTATGCCGCCGCGCCCCAGGCGAGCCTGTCGCGGGACCTACGGGCGATGGCGGGCACGCTGGCCATCCTTCTGAAACGCAGGGGTGTGACAGGCCCCGGCCATGCCACCATGCCTGCCTTCACCGGCCCTGCCCCTCAACCTGCGGACGAATGATTTCTGGTTTAAACACTTTTTGGTGAGGTTTTCCTTGTATAAAGCGAACGGACCTGTTTCCGTGGCGCTTCGTTCACAAAAAAGTGAGCATTAGATGGCCTTGGCCCTGAAGCTCAACGCGGCTGGCGACAGCGCGCTGGGCGAGAATATTCGTCTCTTCCCGGCCCGCCCCGCGGCGTCGGCACGACCACGGCAACGCATCCTGCTCTCGCCGCCGCAACTGGCGGGGGGCGAGCTCGCTTCGCTGGACCATACGCTGGCCGCCGGCTGGATCGCCCCCGCCGGCCCGGTGCCGGAGGCGTTCGAGGCCGCGGTGCAGGCCGTCACGGGTACCAGCCAGGGCCTCGCCGTGTCCTCCGGCACCGCCGCGCTGCATCTGGGCTTCCGGGTGCTGGGGGTGGAACGGGGGGACGAGGTCTGGACCTCCAGCCTGACATTCGTCGCCACCATCGCGCCGGCGGTGCAGATGGGCGCGCGCCCGCGCTTCCTGGACGCCACCGCCGAAAGCTGGACGCTGGACCCCGACATCCTGGAATCCCGCCTGCGCCGCGCCGCCACCAAGGGCAGGCTGCCACGTGCCGTGGTGCCGGTGGATCTTTATGGCCAGTCCTGCGACCTCGACACCATCACCGCGCTCTGCGGCCGCTGGGGCGTGCCGGTGCTCTGCGACAGCGCCGAGGCGCTGGGGGCCGAGTACCGGGGCCGCCCGGTGGGCAAGGGCGCGGCGCTGGCCGCCTTCTCCTTCAACGGCAACAAGATCATCACCGCCGGCGGCGGCGGGGCGCTGGTATCGGACGACGCGGCGCTGATCGCCCGCGCGCGCCACCTCTCCACCCAGGCGAAGGAGGCCGCGCCGCATTACCAGCATGAGACGACGGGGTATTCCTACGGCCTCTCCTCGGTGCTGGCGGCGGTCGGCCTGGCGCAGATCGGCGTGCTGCGGGAGCGGGTGGCGGCACGGCGCGCCGTCTTCGCCCGCTACGCGCTGCGGCTGTCGGACCTGCCCGGCCTGTCCTTCATGCCGGAACCCGCCTGGGGCCGCTCCTCCCGCTGGCTCAGCGTCATGCTGCTCGACGCGGCGCGCTTCGGCGCCTCCCGCGACCAGGTCCGGCAGGCGCTGGAGGAAGCCGGGGTGGAAAGCCGCCCCGTCTGGAAGCCGCTGCACCTGCAACCGGCCTTCCGGGGCGCGCCCTTCCATGGTGCCGGCATCTCCAGCCAGCTGTTCGACCGTGGGCTCTGCCTGCCATCCGGCGCCATGACGGCCGAGGAACAGGACCGGGTGATCGATACCATCCGCGCGTGCTGCCGGGGCTGAGCGCGTGCGCATCCTGTACCTGCACCAGCATTATTCCGGCCCGGCCGGCGCCACGGCCACCCGCAGCCACGCCATGGCCCGCGCCCTGGTGGGCGCCGGGCACGATGTGACCATCGCCTGCGGGCAATATGCCGGGGCGGTCACCGGGTTGGCGGGCGAGTTCCGCGCCGGGCGGCGGGAGGGCGTGCTGCGCGGCGTGAGGCTGGTGGAATTCGCCATCCCCTGCGGCAACCACCAGGGTTTTGCGGCCCGCACTCTGGCCTTCGGGCGGTTCGCGGCCGCCGCCACCAAGCTGGCGCTGGCGCAGCCCTGGGATCTCATCATCGCCAGTTCCACGCCGCTGACCGTCGTGGTGCCGGCGCTGGTGGCCAGGCGGCTGCGCGGCACGCCCTTTCTGTTCGAGATCCGCGACCCCTGGCCGGAACTGCCCCGCGCCATGGGGGCCGCCCCGCCCCTGGCCCTGGCCGCGATGGAGCCGATGGCCACCGCCGCCTGCCGCCAGGCCGCCGGCGTGGTGGCGCTCAGCGAGGGTATGGCCGGCACCGCCCTGGCGCGCGGCGCCGACCCTGGCCGGGTGAGCGTGGTGCCGAATGGCTGCGACCTCGACCTGTTCGGCCCGCATGTGGCGCCCTGGCGGCCGCCCCAGGCCGCCCCGTGGGAGGTGCTGGCCGTCTATGCCGGCGCCCATGGCCGGGCCAACGGGCTAAACCAGTTGCTGGACACCGCCGAGGCGCTGCAACGCCGGGGCGAGCGCCGCATCCGCCTGCTGCTGGTGGGCGAGGGTTCGGAAAAGCCTGACCTGCGGGCGGCCGCTGCGGCGCGCGGGCTGGCCAACCTCACCTTCCTGGACAGCCTGCCCAAGCGGCAACTGGCGGCGCTGCTGGCCGGCGCGCAGGTGGGGGTGCAATGCTTGGCGCCGGTGCCGGAATTCGCCGAATGGACGGCGCCGAACAAGCTGATGGACTACCTCGCGGCGGGGCTGCCGGTGGTGGCCAACCTCTCCGGCCGGGCTGCCCGGCTGCTGGCGGGGGAGCATGGCGGCACCCCCTGCGGCATCGCCACCCCGCCGGGCGATATCGCCGCCCTGGCCGATGCGCTGGTCTGGATGGCGGATCATCCCGGCCTGCGCGCCGGCATGGGCCAGGCCAGCCGCGCCCAGGCCCAGCGCCGCTGGGACCGCCGCCTGCTGGCCGCTGATTTCGTGCGCGCGGTGGAGGCGGCCGGTGGGCTGGACCCCGCCCGGCAACTACTGGCGGCCGCGTGATGCCGCCCGCCCTGGCTCCGCATCGGCCGGACGTCATACCGGCCGGGCCCGGCACGGGCGAAAAGGACTGGCCTGAACTGCACCTGGTCGCCGCCGCGCGGCCCAACCTGCCGAAGCTGGCCGCGCTGTGGCACGCCCTGGCTGCGGCGGCGCCCTTCTGCCGGCCGGTGCTGGTGCATACCGGCCAGCACCATGATGCCGCGATGTTCCACGCGCATCTGGATGATCTTGGCCTGCCGGCGCCGGAGGTGGCGCTGGGCATTTCCGGCGGCGGCCATGCTGCGCTGACCGGCCGCACCATGATGGCCTGCGAGGCGCTTTGGCAGGCGCGCCGCCCCGCCCTGGTGGTGGTGGCGGGCGATGTGGACGGCACGCTGGCCGCCGCCCTGGCCGCGCGCAAGCTGGGCATCCCGGTCGCGCATCTGGAAGCCGGGCTGCGCTGCGGCGACCGCGACATGCCGGAAGAGATCAACCGCCGGGCCGTGGATGCCATCGCCGACCTGCTCTGGGCGCCGGACCATGCCACCGCCGCCCGCCTGCTGGCCGAGGGCCATGCGCCCGCCAGCGTGCGGGCGGTCGGCAACAGCATGATCGACACGCTCACGCGCCGCCTGCCGGCCGCCCGGGCGCGGCCGCTGCCGGCCGGGCTGGTGCCGGGCGGCTATGGCGTGGTGACGCTGCACCGCCCCGCCAATGTGGACCAGTGCGGGGCGCTGGCCGGTCTGCTGGCGGCGGTGGCGCGGGCCGCGCGGCTGCTGCCGCTGGCCTGGCCGCTGCACCCCCGCACGGCGGGGCGCATGGCGGAATTCGGCCTGGCCATGCCGGCGGGGGTCACGGTGCTGCCGCCGCTGGGCTACCTGAATTTCCTCCGGCTGCTGGCCACCGCGCGCCTCGTCGCGACCGATAGCGGCGGGGTGCAGGAGGAAGCGGCGGGACTGAACATCCCCTGCCTCACGCTCCGCCCTTCCACCGAACGGCCGGTGACGCTGGAATCCGGCGCCAACCGGCTGGTGGCCGCTGCGGACCTGCCGGCCGCCTGCGAGACGGTCCTGGCCGGGGGCTGGCCGCCCGCGCGGCCCATCCCGCTGTGGGACGCTGAGGTCGGCACCCGCATGGTGGCCCATCTGGCCGAACTGCTGGCCCCCGATAACTGGAACCCCGGCAACTGGAACAGGGCCGCCTGACGATGACCGCCCCCCTGGTCTGCATGCTCTCCGCCGCGCATCCGCCCGCCGATGTCAGGGTTGTCGGCAAGGAGGGTGCGGCCCTGGCCGGGGCCGGCTGGCGGGTGCTGCACCTCTGCCCCGCGCCGTCCGGCCAGGATGCCTCGGCCCCGCTGCGGGAAGAACCGGGCGGCGGCGGGATGGGCGGCGCGCCGGAGAGCCATGCGGGCGTCGCCATCCGCACCTACCGCCGCGCTCCCGGCTGGCGCGGGCGGGTGCTGGGCATTCCGGCGCTGGCCCGCCATGCCGCCGCCACCGGCGCCGCCGTGCTGCATGCCAGCGAGCCCGATGCCTGGATCGCCGCCATCCTGGCCGCGCGGCGCTGTGGCGCGCGGGTGGTGCTGGACGTGCATGAACATTACCCCTCCCGCCTCGATGCCCGGCTGCCGGCGCCGCTGCGGCCGCTGGCACGGGCCGCCATTCGCCTGGCCTGCCGCGCCTCGGCGCGGTCGGCCGACGCGGTGGTGGTGGCGAAGGACGGGCTGGACCGCGATTTCGCCGCGCCACACCGGACCATCGCGGTACGCAACTATGCCAGCCCGGCCGCCGTCGTGCCACGGGTGCATGGCGCCGGGCCGCTGCGGCTGGTGCACCTGGGCGCGCTGGGCCGCGCGCGCGGGGCGCTGGAGATGCTGGGCGCCCTGGCGCTCTGCCCGCCGGACACGCGGCTGCGGCTGGTGGGCCGCTTCACCGACGGCTCTGACGCGGCGTTCCAGGCCCTCGCGGTGGCGCTGGGGCTGGCGGGGCGGGTGGAGCATCTGGGCTGGATGCCGCATGACGCGGCGCTGGACGCGGCGGCGGCGGCCGATATCGGGCTGGTGCTGTTCCAGCCGGGGGTGGAGAACCACCGGCTGGCGCTGCCGCACAAGCTGTTCGACTGCATGCTGGCCGGCCTGCCGATCATCGCCCCCGCCTTCGCCGAGGAAGTGGCCGCCGTGGTGCGCGAGGCCGGCTGCGGCCTGCTGGTGGATACCGCCGATGCCGCCGCCATCGCCGCCGCCATCGCGCGGCTGCGGGACCCGGCGCTGCGGGCGGAAATGGGCGCGCGCGGCCGTGCCGCGGCGCTCGGGCGCTTCGCCTGGCCGGCGGAGGCCGCGCGGCTGGTGCGGCTCTACCACCGGCTGGCACCGCAGGGCGGCACGCCCGCCCTGGCGGCGGAGACACGGGTGGCCGGCATCCAGGGCAGCCTCGGGCGGGATATCGCCCGCTGGGATGCCGGGCGGGGACATCCAGGCCCGTGGAAAGCCGGCCCCGGAAATGCGGGCCTGGGGAATACCGGTCTGGGGAATACCGGCCTGGAAAATATCGTTCTGGGTCACGCGGATCTGCGGGATTCCGGGCCCAGGGGCACCGGGTGAGCACTGCCGCTTCACCCTGCGGCCCGCTGCGCCTATACGCGGCCTCCATGGCCCCCCAACGCATCCTGATGAATCTCGGCCTCGACGCATTGCTCGCGGCCGTGTCCTTGCCTGTCGCGGTCTGGGTGGCGTCGCCCGGCGCCTGGCCGCCGCCCCAGTGGTGGGCCATCGCGGTGCCGGGGGCGGTCGCGGCACTGCTGCTGGCCGGGCTGCCGTTCCGCCTGCCGCAGCAGTACCTGCGCTTCGTGGCGCTGCGGGACCTGATCGGCGTGCTGGGCGCCGGCATCGGCGGCGCGGTGCTCTTCGCGCTGGTCGCGCACGCGCTGGGCGCCTGGGTGCCGCCCAACCCCGCCTTCCCGCTGCTGCATGCCGGCACCCTGACGGCCGCGCTGCTGGTGCCGCGCGTGCTGGGCCGGCTGCGCCAGACCCACCGTGTGGGGCGCCTGAGCGAGGCACCGGCCCAGCCCGTCCTACTGCTCGGCACCGGGGACGCGGCCGACCTCTTCATCCGTGCCCTGATCCAGCAGCGGGCGCCGGGCTACCAGGTCATGGGCATCCTGGCGCCACGCTCGCGCGCCGCCGGCCGCCGGATCCATGGCTACCCCATCCTGGGCGCCATCGAGGATGTGGGCACCCTGCTGGACCGGCTGCGCGCCGAGGAACGCCTGCCCGCCGGCCTGGTGCTCGCCGATCCCGACCTGCAGGGCGAGGCGCTGGAGGACGTGCTGGACGCGGCCGACCGCCACGGCGTGACGGTCAGCCGCGCGCCCCGCCTGACGCGCCTGGACCCTGCCAAACGGGAGGACCCCGGCGCCGCGCGCCGCGTCGACCTGCGCCCGGTGGCGATCGAGGAACTGCTCGACCGCCCCCAGGTGCCGCTGGACCGGGAGGGCATGGCGCGCCTCGTGCAGGGCCGCCGCGTGCTGGTGACGGGGGCCGGCGGCACCATCGGCGGGGAACTGGCGCGGCAGGTGGCGGCGCTGGGCCCGGCGCAGCTGACGCTGCTCGACCATGGCGAGTTCGCCCTCTACTCCATCGATCTGGAACTGGCGGAGAACCACCCTGGCGTGCCGCGCCGCGCCATGCTGGCCGATGTGCGCGACCATGCCCGCATCGCTAACCTGATGCGGCAGGTGCGGCCCGAGCTGGTCTTCCACGCCGCCGCCCTGAAGCATGTGCCGATGGTGGAGAATGACCCGCTGGAAGGCTTGCTGACCAATGCTCAGGGCACCCGCATCATCGCCGATGCCGCCCGCGCCATCGGCTGCCGCGCCATGGTGTTCATCAGCACCGACAAGGCGGTGAACCCGACCAGCGTGATGGGCGCGTCCAAGCGGCTCGCGGAAATGTACTGCCAGGCGCTGGATATGCAGGCGCGGCACGGGCAGGGCGGCATGCGCTGCGTGACGGTGCGCTTCGGCAATGTGCTGGGCTCGACCGGCAGCGTGGTGCCGCTGTTCCGCCGGCAACTGGAACGCGGCGGGCCGCTGACCGTCACCCACCCCGATATGCGCCGCTACTTCATGACGGTGCGGGAAGCGGTGGGACTGGTGCTGCAGGCCAGCGTTGTCGGCGCCGCCGACGCGATCAGCCAGGCCGCGGCGGGCGAGCAGGACCCGCTGCCGGAACTGTCCGATGGTGGCATTTTCGTCCTCGACATGGGCAAGCCGGTGAAGATCGTGGACATGGCCCGGCGCATGATCCGCCTCGCCGGGCTGCGGCCGGATGACGACGTGGAAATCCGTTTCACCGGCCTCCGCCCCGGCGAGAAGCTGTTCGAGGAATTGTTCCACGGGCAGGAGCCGCCGCGCCCCACCCGATTCCCGGGCCTGCTGATGGCGACGCCGCGCACCACCGACGCCGCGCTGATGGGCGCCGCCATCGACGAGATCGCGGCCAGCGCCCGTGCCGGGGACACCCGCGCGGCGCTCGCGCAACTGGCCCGGCTGGTGCCGGAATTCGACCACAACACAGGGGCGGGATAACGCATGACGATGGCCCGGGTGCTGATCGGCCGCATCCAGGGCCGTTCCGCACGGATCGGCGTGGTGGGGCTGGGCTATGCCGGGCTGCCGCTGGCGCTGCGCTTCGCCGAATGCGGCTTCGCCGTCCGTGGCTTCGATATCGACGCCGCGAAGGTCGACACGATCAATGCCGGCCGCAGCCCGGTGCACGGCATCGCCGATGCGCGGGTGGCCGCCGCCGGCCTCACGGCGCATGGGGATTTCGCCCCGGCGCGCGATTGCGACGCCATCCTGATCTGCGTGCCCACCCCGCTCGGCCCGCACAAGGAGCCGATCCTGGAGCCGGTGCGGCAGACGCTGGCATCGCTGGCGCCGCATTTGCGCCCCGGGCAGGCCATCGCGCTGGAAAGCACCACCTATCCCGGTACCACCGGGGATTTCGTCCTGCCCGCCCTGGCGGAAGCCGGGCTGCGCGTGGGCATCGACGCCTTCGCCCTCTACAGCCCCGAGCGCGAGGACCCCGGCAACCCCGAGGGCACGTTCGGGCGTGTGCCCAAGCTGGTTGCCGGCGCGACGCCCGCCTGCCTGGAGGTGGGAATGGCGCTCTATGGTGCCGCCACGCCGCACCTGGTGCCGATGTCGTCGCTGGCCGCCGCCGAACTGACCAAGCTTTACGAGAACGTCTTCCGCGCCGTGAATATCGGGCTGGTGAACGAGATCAAGCGCATCAGCCACGCGCTGGAGATCGACGTGCACGAGGTGATCGACGCGGCACAGACGAAACCCTTCGGCTTCATGCCCTTCCGCCCCGGCCCGGGCCTGGGGGGCCACTGCATCCCGGTGGATCCTTATTACCTGGCCTGGAAGGCGCGCGAGCTGGGCGTGCCGAGCGACTTCGTGGAACTCGCCGGCCGGGTGAACGACGCCATGCCGTCTTATGTGGTGGGGCGGCTGCGCGATGCGCTGGATGCGCGCGGTGTGGCGCTGCGTGGCGCGCGCATCCTGCTGCTGGGGCTGGCCTACAAGCCCGGCGTGCCCGACACGCGGGAGAGCCCCGCCATCGAGATCTTCCGCCTGCTGGACGAGAAGCGGGCGCGCGTCTCCTATCATGACCCGCTGGTGCCGCGCTTTCCCGCCACCCGCCGGCTGCACGGCCAGGCCCCGCTGCTGGAAAGCCAGCCGCTGACGCCTGACCTGCTGGCCGCGCAGGATGCCGTGGTGGTCATCACGCCGCAGCCGGGCATCGACTTCGCCCTGGTGCGCGCCCATGCGGCGCTGGTGGTGGATACGCGCGGCGTGTACCGCGATGCCGCCGTGCGGCTGGATGCCGGCCCGGCGCGGGGCAGCCTGCCGGAACGGTTGAACAGCCTGCCGCCGCATGACGATGCGGCGGTGCTGCAATTTGCCGGCGCGTATGGGCCGACGTTTGCCGGCGTGGGCAGCCTGCCGCCTGGCGGCGCGGGCGGGTCGCCACTTGACGGCGCGGGCAGATTGCACCTTGAAACGCCCGGTGATTTCCCAGCCGGCCCCTACCCGGCCTATCACCGCGTCATCCAGGCCTGAGCCTTCCCAGGCCGACCCCGAGTGACCGGAGCGATCCGCCTATGAATGCCGAGACGACCGCGCGCCCGATTTCCCTGTTCGACATGCAGGCGCAGCAGGCGCTGATCCGCGCGGAGATGAACACCCGCATCGCCCATGTGCTGGACAGCGGCGCCTTCGTGAACGGCCCTGAAGTGCGCGAGGTCGAGGAAAAGCTGGCCGCCTTCGCCGGGGCGAAGCACGCCGTCGGCGTCTCCTCCGGCACCGATGCCTTGCAGATCGCCATGATGGCCGAGAATATAGGCCGGGGCGACGCCGTCTTCCTGCCCGCCTTCACCTATACGGCCACCGCCGAGGTGCCACTGGTGCTGGGCGCCACGCCGGTCTTCGTGGATGTCGCGGAGGACGGCTTCAATATCGACATCGCCGACCTGAAGCGCCGTATCGCCCTGGTCAAGGCCGGGGGCAGGCTCCGCCCGCGTGCTGTGGTGGGTGTCGACCTTTACGGCCTGCCCGCCGACTGGCCCGCCATCCTGGAGATCTGCCGCGAGGAGGGCATGTTCGCGCTGGACGACGCCGCCCAGGCCTTTGGCGGCGCGCTGGATGGCAGGCGCCTGGGCGTCTGGGGCCATGCCACGGCGCTCAGCTTCTACCCCACCAAGACGCTGGGGTGTTACGGCGATGGCGGCGCCCTGCTGACCGACGATGCCGACCGCGCGGAGCTCTATCGGTCGCTGCGCACCCATGGCGAGGGTAAGACCCGCTACGAGGTGCAGCGCACCGGCATGAACGGGCGGCTGGACACGCTCCAGGCGGCCATCCTGCTCTGCAAGCTGCCGCTGATGGAGCAGGAACTCGCCTCCCGCGCCCGCATCGCCGGCTGGTATGCCGAGCGGCTGGGCAACCATGTGGTGGTGCCGCGCGAGCGTGCCGGTGCGCAGAGCGCCTGGGGCCTCTATACCGTGCTGCTGCCCGATGCCGCGACGCGCGAGCGCGTGCAGGGCGCGATGCGCGAGCGCGCCGTGCCCAGCGCCATCTATTACCCGAAGCCGCTGCACCACCAGCCGGCCTATGCCGCCGCCCATGCGGCCGGCATCCCGGGCGGGCCGGCGCTGAGCGTGAGCGAGGCCCTGTGCGGCCGCGTGCTGTCCCTGCCCATGCATCCCTACCTGGATGAAGGGCAGGTCTCGACCATCGCGGAAGCGCTGATCGCGGGGCTCTGATCCGCCGGAAGGCTTTGCCGGGCGAAGGTGTGGTTCCGGCAAAGCCCCTGGCCTGTTGGTGCGGCGAAGGGGCCGGGCGCTCCGCCAGGGGCGGGGCCATGGCTGGGTTTCCGGCCATCCAACATGCTTGGCCTGAAACGGGGCGGGACGGAATCCCGCCCGGCCTCCGCCCTCATTCCCCCAGCAGCAGAACCCCGCCCCAGGACAGCCCGAACAGCGCCACCACCACGGCGGCCGTGGCCAGCCCGGGTGCGCGGGCGGCGCGGTCCAGCAGCAATCCGGCCAGTCCCGCCAGCAGCGAGAACAGCAGGAAGGCGGACATCAGGACATTGAAGGCGGGCAGGCTCATGCGCGGTGTCTGCGGCGCTGGCGGCGGATCGCCGCCCGCTCCATCGCGGAGAGCGGCGCATAGAGGGCACGGGCGCTGCGCAGCCACGCGGTACGGGCGCCGGGGGCACGGGCGGCCTCCACCCCGGCGGGGCCGGTGGCCGGCTGCGCGGCGGCTTCGCGCCCAGCGGGGGGGAAAGCGGCCAGCCAGCCCATCAGCGCCAGGGGCCAGAGGCGGTTCGGCGGGGTTTCCGTCATGCAACCTCCTGTTCCGTTTTCGCGCGATGCGGCGTCTTATACTCACCATGAAACACTATCATGGCGATGGTGTGACAAGGAGTTGCCGTCATGACTTCAGAGTTTGCACAAAGCGGTGATAGAGGTGCTCCCAGGCCGCCCGCATGGCGCGGCTTGACGCCCTGGGGGCACCATGCCTAGCCTTGTCGTTTCGCCATAAAGGGAGTTGTTCCAGGTGGGTCCACCGCCATTCTCCCGCGCCGGCTTCTCCCGCGGCACGCTGCCGCGCGACCTCGGCGGCGCGGCCCTGCTGCCAGGGCTTGACAGCCGCGGGGCCGCCATCCTGCGGCAGGTCGTGGAACTGTATGTGGAAACCGGTGAGCCGGTGGGCTCCCGCACCCTCTCCCGCCGCCTGCCGTTGGCGCTCTCCCCCGCCACCATCCGCAACGCCATGGCCGACCTGGAGGAAGCCGGGCTGCTCTATGCCCCGCACACCTCGGCGGGCCGCCTGCCGACCGAGCAGGGGCTGCGGCTCTTCGTCGACGGCCTGCTGGAATTCGGCGACCTGACGGAGGCGGAGCGCGAGGCCATCGCGCTGCGCTGCGCCGCCACCGGCCGCAGCTATGAAGAAACGCTGGGCGAGGCCGGGCAGATGCTCTCCGGCCTGGCCGGCGCCGCCGGGCTGGTGGTCGCGCCCAAGACCGAGGCCCCGATCCGCCATATCGAGTTCGTGGCACTCTCGCCCGGGCGGGCCCTGGTGGTGCTGGTCAATGCCCATGGGCAGGTCGAGAACCGCGTCATGGACGTGCCCGCCGGGCTGCCGCTCAGCGCCTTCACCCAGGCCTCCAATTTCCTGAACTCCCGCCTTTCCGGCCGGACGCTGGAGGAAACCCGCAGCCTGGTGGCCGAGGAGATCCAGGCCAACCGCACCGCGCTGGACGCCTTGAGCCAGCAGGTGATCAAGGCCGGGCTGGCGACCTGGGCCGGCGGCGGCGGCGGTTCCCTGATCCTGCGCGGGCAGTCCAAGCTGCTGGAGAACCTGGACGAGTTGAAGCGCGTGCAGGACATCCAGGCGCTGTTCGAGCGGCTGGAGACGCAGGAGACCATGCTGCGCCTGCTGGAAATGGCCCAGCGCGGCCAGGGCGTGCAGATTTTCATCGGTGCCGAGAGCGGGCTGTTCGACAGCGCGGGCCTGTCCATTGTCGTCGCGCCCTTCCGTAACGGGGAAGAGAAGATCGTCGGCGCTATCGGCGTCATCGGACCCACCCGCATCAACTACGGCCGGGTGATCCCGGTGGTGGACTACACGGCCCAGGTGATCGGCCGGCTGCTCGGCTGAGCCTGCTTTCCAGGAAACAAGCGATCCATGTCTCTGACCATCTATGGCGTCCTGCGCTCGCGCGCGTCCCGCACCGTGTGGCTGGCGAAGGAACTGGGGCTGGAATACCGGCATGTGCCGGTGATCCAGGGCTACCGCCTGGCGGATTCCGC
>JAQGHX010000237.1 GCA_028288745.1 Roseomonas sp.
TTTCTGTCTGGGCATGATCCTGGTCGGCTTCTTCGCTCTCGGGCTCGGCTGGTCCCGACGACAGGGGCGGCGCCGCTCACGCAGGACCATTTGCGCGCGCTTTCCCGCGCGGCGTTGGCGTTGGCTACGGGCGGCATCGCCGAGATCACACGCCAGTTGTGCAGCGCGCTGATCGATGTGCTGTCATCCCAATACGTGCGCACGCTGCATGCCAAGGGTCTGTCACGCGGGCGCATCCTGTGGCAGCACGGGCTCGAGAATGTATCGCTGACCCTGCTGACCGTGATCGGCTTGGTGTCCAAACGCGCGACCGTGGCGATCGAGGCGGTCTTCGCCATTCCCGGCACCGGGAGACCTTGTCGTGACTCCAGCCACGAACAAGGACTTTCCCGTGGTGCAGGGCGTGGTCTTCGCGCTGGTGCTGATCGTCATCGCCCTCAACCTGATCATCGACCTTCTTTATTCGTTTCTGGACCCGCGGGTGAACAAGCGATGATTGCTGCCACGGACACGCGCCCGGCGGGCCGCACATCCGGCCTCTGGCGCTTCATCCTGTGGTTACGGTCGGACCTGCGCGCGGCCGTCAGCCTCGCCTATCTGCTAGCGCAGACCTCGTTGTCCAACTTCGCGAATGTGCTAGCCCGCATTTCGCCCATCGAGCAGAGCATGGACATGCTCGCGCCGCCCGGTGCGCTGCACTGGCTCGGCACCGACGACCTCGGGCGGGATGTCTTCAGCCGGTTGATCCATGGCGCACCCATGACGCTCTATGCCAGCTTCCTGGCCGTGCGCATGGGACGCTGATCGGCCTGCCGGTTGGCATCCTTGCCGGCTACCTGGGTGGCTGGGTGGAAAGGCTGACCGGGCGAATCATCGACGCGCTGCTCTCCTTCCCCAGCATCGTGCTGGCCATAGCGGTGACGGGCGCGCTTGGCATCGGCCTCACCAACAGCATGATCGCTGTCGGAGCCGTCTTTTCGCCCGGCTTGGCACGGCTGATCCGTGTGCAGACCATCGTTGTCAAGAATGAATTGTATGTCGAGGCGGCAGGGCCTTCCGCATGTCCCCCTGGCGCATCGTGCTACGGCATATCCTGCCCAATGCGATTCAGCCCTTCATCGTGCAGGTCACACTCCTACCGGCGGCGGCTTTGCTCGCGAAGGCCAGCCTCAGCTTTCTTGCCCTCGGCGTGCAGCCGCCGCAGCCGCAGCCGAGCTGGGGGCAGATGCTGGCGCGCTCCTATGGCTACATGGAGATCTCGCCCGAGCAGATGTATGCGCCCGGCCTGGCGATCCTCTTCACGGCATTGGCCTTCAATGCTCGGCGAATCCCTGCATGCCGTGCTGGACCGCCACCCGGCGGCGCAGCGACTGACGCCCGCCATGATCCGCCCTGACACGAAAGATGCCCTCCTGCCATGCGGCCCTGTGTCCTCGCGAGCAGCCGGTTGCTCCCCTATGCCGAAATTCTGCTGGCCGGCGATTGCGAGCCGTTCTTCCCGGTGGCCCGGGGTGCCGCCAGCCTGCGCGAGGCGGTCGCCGGGGCCGATGCGCTGATCGTGCGCGCTCAGCTGCCGGACGACATTTTCAGCCATGCGCCGAAGCTGCGGGCCTGCGTCCGCCACCGCGTCGGGCTGGATTTCATTCCCGTTGAACCCGCCACGCGGGCCGGCATTCCCGTTGCCAACCTTCCGGCCGCCAACCGGCAGACCGTGGTGGAATATGTGGTCGGCACCGCGGTGTCGCTGGCGCGGGACCTGCACCGGCTGGTGGCGGATTTCCGTGGTGAAGGCTGAGCTTCCCGCGACCGCCACCTGGGATTCGATCTGTCGGCCGCATCCTCTGCGTCCTGGGCTGCGGCGGCATCGGGCGCGCGGTCGCGGCGGCGATGCGTGGGGCGTTCGGCATGCGCGTCATTGGCTTCGACACTCGTTTTTCGGACTCTTCGGCCTGATTGAGCCGGTCCCGCTGGCGCAGCTTTTCGCCGAGGCCGATGTCCTCACCTTGCACGCGCCATCGACGCCCGAGACACGGCGGATGGTGGGTTCCCGGCTGCTGGAACGGATGAAGCCAGGCAGCGTGCTGATCAATGAAAGGGTATCGGCCGCCGCGCTGTAGGATGGTCTGCTGCACGCCCCGCTGGATGTGTTCGAGCCCGAACCCCTGGCCGGTGACCATCCGTTCCATGCCATTCCCAACCTGTTCCTGACGCCGCACATCGCCGGCGGCACGGACGAGAGCGGGCGTCGGATGAGCGCCGAATCGGCCGAGGAAACATTGCGCATCCTTCGCGGCACCCAACCTTTGGCGTTGGCCGGTTCACAGATTCGGGAGGGCTATCTGGCCCGCCACGTGGGTATTTTTCTCCAGGAAACAGCCAGGTAAGCCCAGCGGTGAAAAAAGCCGCGCGTAAAAAGACAGATGAAACGAATATGTCCATGATTAGCCGGCGCGGGCTGGTGGCGGCAGGCGCAGTTACCTTCACCGCGCGCAATGCCTCCGCGCAAGCTTATCCGTCGCGGTCCATTCGCTGGGTGCTTGGCTTCGGCGCTGGTGGTGTCAGGGATCTCACCGCGCGGCTCGTCGCACCGAAGCTGGCGGAAGGGCTTGGCGGCCCGTCGCTGGTCACAGACAACCGGCCCAGCGCCGGTGGCATCGTCGCCGCCGAATCCATGGCGCGATCGGAGCCCGACGGGTGCGGCGCTCGGCATCGGGCGGGAGGTGTTGGTGCAGGCGAGCTGCCATGGCTACGACAACGGCGCCATGCTGGACGCCATCGCCGCCGGCCCTGCCCACTGCCGGGGCGTGGCGATGGTGGAGATGGATGTGCCTGACAACGAACTGGATGCCCTGCATGATGCGGGCGTACGGGCCATCCGCCTGAACTTTGTACGGCATCTCGCGCAGCGGCCGGAACTGCCCGAGGCCAGCCGCATTGTCGGGCGCATCACCGAGTGTGGCTGGCATGTGGAACTGCACCCGGATGGATGCGCCTGACATCCCGGAACTGGAACCCTGGATCGCCACCCCGCCGGGCCGCTTCGTCATCGACCATATGGGCCGGGTGCCGGCGGCGGCGGGCCTCGGGTAGGCACCCTTCCAGGCGGTTATGCGGCTGCTGGAACGGCCCAATGCCTGGGCGAAGATATCTGGCGGGGACAGGTTGTCACCCGGGGCATCGTTCCGCGATGCCATTCCTTTCGCCGCCGCGCTGGTGGGGCTGGCGCCGGACCGTCTGGGGGCACCGACTGGCCCCATTCGAACATCGCACGGCTATGCCGAATGACGGCGATCTGGCCGATCTGTTGTTCGAATATGCCGATGACGATGCCGTGTCGCGCATCCTGGTGGACAATCCGGTGCGGCTCTACTTGGGCTGATCGGGAGCCCCGGTGCCAGCCGGCGCGCGTCATGGCCTGGGCGCGGATCATGCCCGGCGCCCTTGCTCCATAGCCCCATGCCGGCGGAGCCCCGCTGGGCCGGGCATGGACAGCTTCATAACTATGTTTGGCCTGATGCCGGCGGGCCTCGATAGCTTCATGGCCGGGTGATCTCTGAATTGTAGCGACGGGGCCCGGCACGTAACGCATACCAGGGCCGCACCCTGCGCAAGAATCTGGGGCTGCGCCGGCCGGCCGATCACCATGTCACGGCAGCCCATCCCGTGCCTGCGCCAGCCAAGTAGCGGAGATCGTTACATAGGGCGCGCCAGGCACTGTACCGCTGGATGTGCTTTTGCTCGCGCTACCGGGTTGTTCCGGCTGCCTTCCAAGGCGACGTTGGCTGGGCCGTGAGGGCTTCGGCCGCCGCCCGGGCATGGTCCAGGGCTATGCACGGGAAGCCCGATTTAGTAAACTGCGGGCATGAATCCTCAGAAGAACGACACCTTCAACGATCGGCTGACCACGGCGGCCAAGGCGAAGGAGGCTATGCTGGAGCGGTTCCGGGCGAGGCCGGGGCCGAACGATCCTGCTGTGCTTGAGCAGCAGGCAGCCCGGAAGGCCATCGCCGAAGCACGCGACCTTCGCAATGCTGAGCGCAAGGTTGCCCGCGAGGCCGAAGCAGCGAAGCTCGCGGCGGAGAAAGAGGCCCAGGCCGTCGTGGAGAAGGCCCTCGAGGCCGAGCGCACGGCCCTCGCGGCTGCCGAGGCTGTCCGTGCCGCCGCTCTCCCAGCCGAGCAGAAGGCTGCCCGCGACGCCCGTTATGCTGCCCGTCAGGCGCGCCGCCGCTAAGGCCGCGCGGTTCCCAGGCACGCCATCCGCGAGCCGGTGGCGTGCCGGCCTGCCCGTCGCCGGCAAAGTCGGGCGGCGGGCCGCCCTATCGGCCGGCCGGCGATCAGCGCCGCGCCTTGCCCTTCTGGATCTCGCGCTCCACGGCGCCGCGTTCGCTGGACCCGGCCCGGCGGATGATTTCCCGCACGATGGCAGGCGAGACCCGGTGGCGCTTGGCCAAGTAAAGCACTTCGTCCTCAATATCGACTGCGGCGGCCGGGCTGGTGCTCTCGGCGTTCACCTTGTTCTGTACCACGGGAATTTCCTGTCACTGGGGTCTCGCCCTGGGCGAGGCCGATTAAAAAGGCCGCCATCGGTCATCCCGGCGTCGCATCCGACGCCGACTGGCACCCCTTTCGCTGGGCTAAAGGCTTATGATAAGGCAATTTGGGCTTTTGCGCGAGAGTAGCGAGGATCAGACTTGCGCTGTCGTATATTTATGCAAACGCTGACGACCCCGCCGGCCCTTTGCGTAGGCCCCAGCCGCATATGAACGCCGTCTGGCGGATGCCCGCCCCGCCGCCGGCGCATGCGAGGTGACAGGCCTCACTGGACCGGCACGATGTTCCGTGCCGGCAATCGCCAGTGGAGCGGTGCGGGTGTCCAGGACGATGCGGGCGCCTTTGTGGAAGGGAAGCTCATGGCCTCTCAGAGAGACTTGGCCAGCCTGATCTCCGTCACGCTCTGACCGGTGCATCCACGCACCTCCATTCCCACATGGCGCTGATCCGCGCCACTAACCCGGCCGGGCCGCCCATGAGTTGCACGAGCCCGTGCTGTGTACCGTCATCCCGGGACTAAATGTGTTTTTCAAAACCTGGAAGGTGGGTAGGGCTGCAGCGATCTGAGGGGCATGGCGAAGCCCCTGATCTCGGGCGAGATCTGGTCGATCATCGGGCCTCTGTTACCCCCTG
>JAQGHX010000003.1 GCA_028288745.1 Roseomonas sp.
CCGCCGGGCGGGCAGGGCCGGCGCGATGCCCTCGCGCCCTGGCCGCCGCCCATACGGGCCCCCGCGCCACGCCAGGATGCCTGCGCCCTGGACGGCCGCCTTCCCTGCCCCGATCATGCGGGCGCCATGACACCGCCCGACACCACCACCCTGCCGACCCCCCGCGCGGAAGCCGAGGCCGCCCAGCGCCGCGCCTCGGACCCTGGCGCCTCTGCCTGGGTCGGCGCCTCGGCGGGGTCCGGCAAGACCAAGGTGCTGACGGACCGGGTGCTGCGGCTGCTGCTGCGCCCCGGCACTCGCCCCGGGCGCATCCTCTGCCTGACCTTCACCAAGGCCGCCGCCGCCGAGATGGCCACGCGGCTGGCCCGGCGCCTCGGTGAATGGGCGGTGGCGGAGGACGCGCCGCTCACCGCCAGCCTGCAATCGCTGAGCGGCCAGCGGCCGGACGCGGCGCTGCTGGTGCGCGCCCGCGCCCTGTTCGCGGAAGTGCTGGAACAGCCGGGCGGCATGCGCATCGCCACCATCCATGCCTTCTGCCAGTCGGTGCTGCGCAGCTTCCCGCTGGAAGCCGGCCTACCGCCGCAATTCACCTTGATCGAGGAAGCCGACGCCGCCGCGATGCTGGCAGAATCGCGGGAAGCCGCGCTGGCCTCCGGCCGCCTGCCGCAGGAAGCGATCGAGGCCATCGCCGGCCTCGGCAGCCCTGAGGATTTCGCCGACACGTTGCGTGCCATGGTGAAGGACCGCGACCGGCTGGCCGGCGCCATCGCCCAGGCCGGCGGCATCGCCGGCAGCGATGCCGTGCTGCGCCGCCGCCTCGCCCTGCCCGCCACCGGCGGCGAGACCGATGCCGTGGCGGCCGCCGCGCGAGATGTGCCCCCCGCGCTGGACCGCGCCGCCGCGCTGCTGGCGCAGAGCGGCAACGAGAATGACCGCCGCCGCGGTGCCAGCCTGAAGGCCTGGCTGGCGCTGCCCCCCGCCGCCCGCCCGGCGCGGTGGGAGGAATGGGCGCGGCTGTTCCTGACCGGCGACGGCAAGCCCTATGCCGACCGCTCCCTGGCCACCAAAAGCGGGCTGAAGGACGCGTTCAACGAGGCCATCGGCATCCTGCGCGCCGAGGCCGAGCGGGTTTTCGCCGCCGAGGACAGCCGCCGCGCCTGGCGCCTGCACGCGGCCACCCTGGCCCTGCTGGCCCTGGCGCAGCCGGTGCTGGCCGCCTACGCCGCCCGCAAGGCCCGCGCCGGGGCGGTGGATTTCGACGACCTGATCGCCGCCGCGCAGCGCCTGCTGACGGACCCGGGCAGCGCCTGGGTGCTCTACAAGCTGGATGGCGGCCTGGACCACCTGCTGCTGGACGAGGCGCAGGACAGCAACCCGGCGCAATGGGACATCGCCTCCCGCCTCGCGGAGGAATTTTTCGCGGGGCAGGGGACGCGGGAGGACCAGCCGCCCCGCAGCATCTTCGCGGTGGGCGACGAGAAGCAGTCCATCTACGGCTTTCAGGGCGCCGATGCCGCCGGCTTCGCGCGGTGGCAGCAGCATTTCGCCCGCACCGTGCCGGAAGCCGGCGCGCGGTTCGAGACGGTGCCGCTGCAGGTCTCCTTCCGCTCGACCGAGCCGGTGCTGGCGCTGGTCGATGCGGTCTTCGCCGAGGGCTCCGCCCGCCGCGGCGTGGTGGGGGAGGGCGCAACCCTGGCCCACCGCGCCGACCGCCTGGGCGAGGCCGGGCTGGTCGAGATCTGGCCGCCACTGGTGAAGCCGCCGAACAGCAGCGCCGAGCCCTGGCTGGTGCCGGAGGAACCGGTGGCCGAGGCCGATGCCGCCGCGCTGATGGCCGATGCCCTGGCCGCCCGCATCGCCCGCATGGTCGCCGAGGAAACGCTGCCCAGCCAGGGCGGCCGCCTGATCCGCCCCGGTGATATCCTGGTACTGCTGCGCCGCCGCACCGGCTTCTCCAACCTGCTGGTGGCGGCGCTGAAGGCGCGGGGCGTGGCCGTCGGCGGCGTGGACCGGCTGCGGCTGGTGGAGCAGATCGCGGTGCAGGACCTGCTGGCGCTCTGCGACGTGCTGCTGCTGCCGGAGGACGACCTGCAACTGGCCGCCGTGCTCAAGAGCCCGCTGGTCGGCCTGCCGGAGGACGACCTCTTCGCCGTCGCCCATGGCCGCGAGCAGCCGCTCTGGTGGCGCGTGCTGGCCGAGCGCGGCAAGGAAAGCGTGCTGGGCCGCGCCGCCGACTGGCTGGCAGATCTGGCGGACCAGGCCGACCTGCATACCCCCCATACCCTGCTGGCCGAGGTGCTGGGCATCCATGGCGGCCGCGCCCGGCTGCTGGCGCGGCTCGGCCCCGATGCCGGCGACCCGCTGGACGAGGTGCTGAACGCCGCGTTGACCTATGAATCCCGCCACCCCCCCAGCCTCCAGGGCTTCGTGCAATGGCTGCGGCGCGGCGGCGCCGAGGTGAAGCGCGAGGCCGAGAGCGGTGCCGATGCGGTGCGGCTGCTGACCGCCCATGGCGCCAAGGGGTTGCAGGCCCCCGTCGTCATCCTGCCCGATGTCGGCAGCGGGCGCGGCGAGAACCCGGTGCGCTGGAGCGAGGCCGATCCCCCCTTGCCCTTCTGGGCGCCGCGCAGCCGAAAGGATTTCCACGCCCCCGCGTGGACCGAGCTGGCCGCCGCCGACGGGCTGGCGCGGGAGGAGGAGGAGAACCGCCTGCTCTATGTCGCGCTGACGCGGGCGGAAGACCGGCTGCTGGTCTGCGCCTGGGGCGAGCCCAAGCCCGGCTGCTGGTACGACCTGATCGCCCAGGGCTTCTCCAGGCTGCCCGACGCCCGGTCCGCGGCCTTTGAGCCGGCTTCCTTCGGCGCGCCGCCGGGCGCGGTCTTCGACGGCCCGCTGCGCTGGCTGTCCAGCGAGCAGACCGCGCCGCCCCGGCCCGCCCGCCACCATGCCGGTGCCATCGGGCCAGGGCCCTTGCCCGGTTGGGTGCACCATCCCGCCACGCCGGAAAGCGCGCAGGCCACCCTGTCGCCCTCCGCCCTGCCGGGGGAGGAGGAGACGCCTGTCGCCGCCCCGCACGGCGCCGCCGACCCGGCGGGCAGCCGCTTCCGCCGGGGCCGCATGATCCACGCGCTGTTGCAGCACCTGCCGGAATACGCCCCGGCCGAGCGCCGCGGCATCGCCGCCACCTTCCTGGCCCGCCCCGGCCAGGGCCTGCCGCCCGCCGAGCAGGCCGCCGCGCTGGAGGAAGTGCTGGGCCTGCTGGAACACCCGGCGCTGGCGGAGGTCTTCGCCCCCGGCTCGCTGGCCGAGGCGCCGATCGCCGGCATGGTGGGGCAGGTCAAGCTGGTGGGGCAGGTGGACCGGCTGGTCATCCGGCCGGACCGCGTCATCGTGCTGGACTACAAGACCAACCGCCCACCGCCCGAGGAACTGGCCGGCGTGCAGCCGCTCTACCTGCGGCAGATGGCGGCCTACCGCGCACTGCTGCGCCAGGCCTGGCCGGGCCGGCCGGTGGAATGCTGGCTGGTCTGGACCTGGACCGCCCGCGCCATGGCCCTGCCCGATGCCCTGCTGGACCGCCACACGCCGGGCGGCTGAACGCCCGGCTGCCCGCTGCCCGCTGCCCGGTATCCGGGCGCCGGATGACCGTGAACCTTCGTCCGTCGCGCCGGCTTCCCGCGTATCCGCCGAGCAGGCACGGCAGGCGGCGGGGGCGTTTGACGCCATGGCCGGCCGTCCTGCGCGCGCATGGCCGGCGACATCTCCCCCTGTCATCCGGCTAACACGCCGGGCCACCCTGCGCGCGCACGTGATCGGCGCCGGGCGCGCCGCCGCGGGCGGAAGGCAACTCGCGCGGGTGCCAGGGTTTGAACACCCGCCGGCGCTTGTGCCGCGCCCCGCAGGGAGGCGTCTCGTGAGATTTGCACCGTTCACTGGAATGACCGGCCTGCTGGCGCTGCTCGCCCTGGCCGGCTGTGACGACACCACATCGGAGGCCGCCGCCGCGCGGGACGCCCAGGCCGCTATGGCCAGCGCGGCGCGCGATGCCGCGCAGGCGAAGCTGCGGGCCGACCTGCGCGGTGACCTCACGTTCCAGGACGTGCGCGTCTTCCCGCAGGCCACCGCCGGCACCGTCGCGGTTTGCGGGCAGGTCGGCGCCGCCGGCGCCGCCGGGCCGGTGCCCTTCGTCTCGCTGGTATCGCGCCAGCCGGATGGCGCGCTGGCGGTGGAACAGCATGTGGCGACCGAGAATGTCTCGGCCACCCGCGTCTATGTCGAGACCAGCACCCGCTGCGTCGCCGATGCCGCCAGCGATACCGCGCCGCGCCGGGGCGCGCCGCCGCCGCTGCCACCCGTCCCGTCCAACCTGGCCGTGCTGGCCCCCGCCGCCTCGCCGCAGGTCGCGCGCATCGAGGCCGAGGCCCAGGCTGTGGCCACCGTCGGCCTCGGCGCCATCACGATGCGGCAGCCCGGCAACCTGCGCCAGCACCCGAATGCCGGTGGCGCGGTGCTGCGGGTGGTGCCGCGCGGCAATACGCTGCGCGTCTTCGCGGAGGCCCCTGGTGGCTGGCTGCGGGTGGGCGCGCAGGAGGCCGAGGGCTGGATGCATTCCAGCCTCGCCAGCCCTGGCCCGGCGGGGCAGGAGGCGGTCCGCCAAGCCAGGCTCGCCCAAACCAGACCCGCCCCGGACGAGACCCGCCAGGATGCATCGTCCCAGGCTGCATCGTCCCAGGCCGCATCGTCTCAGGGCATGGCCGGCATGACCACCGCCGCGCGCTGATGGTTCCGGCGCGGCCGCAACTGTCCTAAGACCTTTCCGGCCGCACCGCGCCGGAGAACCCGCATGCCCAAGCCCCGGATTGCTTTCATCGGAACCGGGGGGACCATGGCCTCGCTGGGGCGCGGGTCGCGCGACATCCAGGATTACGGCGTGGCCGGCACCGTGCTGGATGCCGGTGCCATCCTGGCCCGCCTGCCGGAACTGGCGGAAGTCGCGGAGGTCTTTCCCGTTCCCTACAGCGCCGTCATTTCCACCCGCATCGGCTTCGTGGACTGGCGGGCCCTGGCGCGCGAATGCGACCGGCTGGTGGCTCAGCATCCCGGCCTCGCCGGCATCGTCATCGGCCATGGCACCTCCTCGATGGAGGAGACGGCCTATGCGCTCTCCCTCACGCTGAAGGTCGCCATTCCCGTGGTGATGGTGGGGTCACAGCGCCCGGCCTCGGCGCTGTCCTCCGACGCGGGCATGAACCTGCTGAACGCGGTGCGCGTGGCGGCCAGCACGGAGGCGCGCGGCCTCGGCGTGCTGGTGCTGCTGAATGACGAGATCCATGCCGCCCGTGACGTCTCCAAGACCTCCACCTGGCGGCTGCAGACCTTCCGCACGCCGGATTTTGGCGCCCTCGGCCATGCGGATGGCGACAAGGTCGCCTTCTACCGCCGCCCGCTGCGCCGCTGCGCGCCGGATACCGAATTCGACATCCGCGACCTCGGCGCGCTGCCGCGAGTCGACATCGCCTACTCCCACGCGGATGCCGACGGCACCGCCATCCGCGCCTTCGTGGCGGCCGGCGCGCGCGGCATCGTCAGCGCCGGCTTCGCCCCGGGCAGCGGCACGCCCGCCGAGGTCGAGGCGCTGTGCGAGGCAGCCCAAGACGGCGTGGTGGTGGTGCAGGCCACCCGCGTCGGCAGCGGCCGGGTGGTGCGGGGGGAGAAGATGATGCGCGACGGCTTCCTGGCCGCCGACAACCTGACGCCGCAGAAAGCCCGTATCCTGCTGGCGCTCGCGCTGACGGTGACGGAAGACCCGGTGGAGATCGCGCGGATTTTCGAGATTTACTGAGGCCGCGTTTTTTTTGCGCGACCCGCGCGGGTGACAGCGACGAAGCCCTGGGCCGCCGGGGGTTGCTGGGGTACCCGCCGCACCCCGGCGCGAACCGGCGCCGACAATGCCGGCACGACGACGATGGCGGGTAACCCGGCGCACCCGGGGCGACCCGTCCGGGCACAAAAAAGCCAGGGCACCTGATGCCCTGGCTTTGGTCATTGCCCAAACCCGGCGGCGGACCCGTGCGCCCCGGTTCGTGCCCTCAGCAGTCGTGCGGCAGGGCTTCCAGGCTTTCCATTTTGCCGTCCAGCACGAAGTCGCCGAAATCCATTTTCATCTCGTCGGCGACGCCATTGGCGAAGTAGCGCAGGCCCACCTCGTATTCCGGCGTGCCGGCACCCGCCGCCGCTTCGCGGTTGAAGAAGGCGATGCGCATGCGGGCGCTGCCCTGGTCGGCCAGCAGCGGGAAGCGCGGGCCGGCGGCCGCCGCCGTCCAGGGGGAGAGCAGGGTGGTGCTGTCCTGCGCGCCCTCCGCCGTGGTGCCGTCGAACAGCGGCGTCACCAGCATGCGCTGCCCGGCGCGGGCCAGGGACAGAGTGCGGATGGTATGGGCCATCGGCAGGATGGTGCCGGGGGGCAGCGTCATCTCCTCGGCCGCAGGTTCCTGGTACTTGACGTTGCCGCCCTTGCCGCCGTCCAGCACCGCCTCGCCCGAGATGCGCTGGGTCACGGCGCCCTGGGCTGACTGGGTCAGGGTGAAGCGCAGGCGCTGGCCGTCCTTGCTCTCCCAGGTGGAATAGTCGGAGGCGGTCTCGACTGTGTCGCCCGCGCGGTCCACCACCGTGATGGTCAGGCGCTGGCGCGTGGTCCAGCCGTCGCAGGCGTCGCGCACCTCGAACAGCATGGCGCCCTCGGCCTGGCTCACCTGGCTGTTCTGCCGGGCGCGGTCCAGCGTCAGCCGGTAGGCGGCGCGGTGGGCAGCCATGGCCTGGGCGCCTTCCAGCGCCCCCTGGGCCGCCCCCGGGGCGGGGGTGGCGGCGGGCGCGGGGGTGGCGGGAGCCTGCGCCCCGGCCGGAGCCACGAGGCCCAGCACCAGGGTGGCCACCGCGGCGGTGGTACCCAGCATGTCGCGCAGCCGCATAGCCGTTAGCTCCTTACCTGTGTCCGCTCACACCGACAGTTAGGGTGCCTTCGGTGCCACTGCACCCTTCGCGGGCGCAAGATCGAGCTTGATGGACAGTTCTTTAAGCCGCGCGGGCTCCACCGGGGCCGGCGCGCCCATCATCAGGTCCTGGCCCTGCTGGTTCAGCGGGAACAGAATCACTTCCCGGATATTGGGTTCGTCGGCCAGCAGCATGACCATGCGGTCGATGCCGGGGGCCGAGCCGCCATGCGGGGGGGCGCCGTAGCGGAAGGCGTTCAGCATGCCGCCGAAGCGCTCCTCCACCGTCTGCTCGGAATAACCCGCGATCTCGAAGGCGCGGATCATGATGTCCGGGCGGTGGTTGCGGATGGCGCCGGAGGACAGCTCGATGCCGTTGCAGACGATGTCGTACTGGAACGCCTTGATCTCCAGCGGGTCCATCGTGTTCAACGCCTCCAGCCCCCCCTGGGGCATCGAGAACGGGTTGTGGCTGAAATCGACCTGCCTGGTCTCCTCGTTCATCTCGTACATCGGGAAGTCGACGATCCAGCAGAAGCGGAATTCGCCCTGCTCGATCAGGCCGAGTTCCTCGCCAAGTTTCGTCCGCACCTTGCCGGCGAATTTCGGCGTCTCGTCGCGCTTCCCGGCGGCGAAGAACACGGCATCGCCCGGTTGCAGGTTGCAGGCGGCGCGGATGGCCTCGACGCGCTCGGCCTCCAGGTTCTTGGCGATCGGGCCCTTGGGGCCTTCGGCGGGGAACTGGATGTAGCCCAGGCCGCCGGCGCCCTCGGCGCGCGCCCATTCGTTCAGCTTGTCGAAGAAGCCGCGCGGCTTGTCGGCGGCACCGGGGGCCGGGATGGCGCGGACGATGCCGCCGCCCGCCACGACCTTGGAGAACAGGCCGAAGCCCGAGTCGCGGAACGATTCGGTGACATCGGTGATCTTTAGCGGGTTGCGCAGGTCCGGCTTGTCGCTGCCGTAATCCAGCATGGCGGTGTCATAGGCGATGCGCGGGAAGGGCGCGGGCGTGACCTTGCGGCCGCCGCCGAACTCCACGAACACGCCTTCCATGACCGGCTCGATGGCCGCGAAGACGTCTTCCTGGGTCACAAAACTCATCTCGAAGTCGAGCTGGTAGAACTCGCCCGGGCTGCGGTCGGCACGGCTGGCCTCGTCGCGGAAGCAGGGGGCGATCTGGAAGTAGCGGTCGAAGCCCGCGACCATCGCCAGCTGCTTGAACTGCTGCGGCGCCTGGGGCAGGGCGTAGAAGCTGCCGGGATGGTTGCGGCTGGGCACCAGGAAGTCGCGGGCGCCCTCGGGGGAGGATGCCGTCAGGATCGGCGTCTGGTACTCGACGAAACCCTGGCTGATCATGCGCTGGCGGATCGACGCGATCACGCCAGCCCGGAGAAGCATGTTGCGGTGCTGCTTCTCGCGGCGCAGGTCCAGGAAGCGGTAGCGCAGCCGCAGGTCCTCGGGGAATTCCTGCTCGCCGGCCACCTGGATCGGCAGCACGTCGGCGCGGGACTGCACCTCCAGTTGCGCCACGCGAAGCTCGATGGCACCGGTGGGCAGCCTGTCGTTCACCGTGCCGCCCTCACGGGCCACGACCTCGCCGGTCACGGTGATGACGCTCTCGGGGCGCAGGCCCTCGGCGGTGGCGAAGACATCGGTGCCGGCGGGCAGCACGCATTGCGTCAGGCCGTAATGGTCGCGCAGGTCGATGAACAGCAGCCCGCCATGGTCACGCTTGCGGTGCACCCAGCCGGAGAGGCGCGCGGTCTGACCGGCGTCGGTGGCGCGCAATGCGCCGCAGGTATGGGTCCGGTAGGCGTGCATCGTTGGTCAAAACCCCGGCTGGCGGAAAAACGGGCGAAGAAGGGGCGGCCAGGGTGGAACTGTCAAGGGCTGGCCTGTCAAGCGCGGCGTGGGCGCCGGGGGGGGCGCTTTGCGCTTCGCCCAGGCTTCGCTAGAACCTTCCTCACAATGAGCCGACGACATCAGGCCCAGGACGCCGCCCCTGTCCTGATCACCACCACAGACGAGCTGACCGCTCTCTGTTCCCGGCTGCGCGCCGAGACTTTCGTCACCGTCGATACCGAGTTCATGCGCGAGCGGACCTATTGGCCCGAACTCTGCGTCGTGCAGCTCGGCGGCGAGCATGAGGTCGCGGTCATCGACGCCATGGCCGAGGGGCTGGACCTGGCCCCCCTGGGCGAATTGCTGGCCGACCCGGCCGTGACGAAAGTGTTCCACGCCGCCCGTCAGGACGTGGAAATCTGCCTGATCCGCTTCGGGGCTCCGCCCAGGCCGCTCTTCGATACCCAGATCGCCGCCATGGTGGCGGGCTTCGGCGATCAGGCCAGCTATGACAGCCTGGTACGCGGCCTGGCCGGCGCCTCGATCGACAAGGCCCACCGCTTCAGCGACTGGGCGGCCCGCCCGCTCTCCCCGGCGCAGATCGCCTATGCCGCCGCCGACGTGACCCACCTGCGCCGCGTCTATACCGCCCTGGTCGAGCGCCTGACGCAGGATGGCCGCCTGTCCTGGGTGGCCGAGGACATGGCGGAGCTGACCGACCCCGCCACCTACCGCCAGGACCCCGAGACGGCCTGGGAGCGCCTGAAGCCGCGCACCGGCAACCGCCGCTTCCTGGCCGCCATCCGCGCCGCCGCCGCGTGGCGGGAGCGTGAGGCGCAGCGCGTCAATATCCCCCGCCAGCGGCTTGTGCGGGACGAGACCCTGCTGGAAATCGCCGCCACCCAGCCGGCCACGGCCAACGACCTCGCCCGCGCGCGGGGCATCAGCAAGGGCTTCGCCGAGGGCAAGGCCGGCGGCGGGCTGCTCGCCGCCCTGGCCGTGGCGCGCGACCTGCCGGACGACGCCCTGCCCGAGCCGCCGCGCGAACCCCGCCAGGGTCCGCCGGCCTCCCCGGCGCTGATCGCATTGCTGAAAGTCCTGCTGGCCGCCAAGGCCGAGGAACATGACGTGGCCCCCAAGCTGATCGCCAGTTCCGACGAGCTGGAACGGCTGGCGACCGAACCCGAGCCCCAGGTGCCGGCCCTGCATGGCTGGCGCCGGCTGGTCTTCGGGCAGGCCGCGCTGGCGCTGAAAAGCGGCAAGCTGGCCCTGGGAGTGGACGGGCGGAAGGTGAAGTTGATCGAGAGCTGAAGGGAAGGCCAAAGAGGGCGCTGCCCTCTCCGGACACTCCCGCCGGGGTGGAAAGTCCACCCCGGGCCCCGCTGCCAGTGGCAGGGGGCTTTCCGGCCCAAGGGCCGGCGCTGCCTCAAGATTATTTAAATGGCCACGCGGGTCAAACCGCGGTCGAGGAAGGGCATGGCCCTCCTCGCACCCGGAACCTTATAATATAAAAGCTGATAGTGCGGGGTCTGGGGGCTGTTGAAGGCACTGCCTTCAAAAGCCCCCAGCGGGATTCCAGGGGCAGCGCCCCGGGCCTGCCGCCTCAGGCGGCGCGCAACGCCTTCCAGACCACTTCCGGCGTCGCCGGCATGTCCAGGTGCGTGATGCCAGAGCTGGTCAGGGCGTCCACCAGCGCGTTCATGATCGCGGGCGGCGAGCCCACCGCGCCGGCCTCGCCCGCGCCCTTCACGCCCAGCGGGTTGGTCTCGCAGGGGATTTCCACCAGCTCGACTTCGATATCCGGCAGATCCGCCGCGCGCGGCAGGGCGTAGTCGTTCAGGCTGGCGGAGATCAACTGGCCGGTCTCGGAATCATAGGCCGTGCGTTCCATCACCGCCTGGCCGATGCCCTGGGCCACGCCGCCATGCACCTGGCCGCGCACGATCAGCGGGTTCAGCGCATGGCCGACATCGTCCACCACGATATAGCGGGCGATCTCGGTATGGCCGGTCTCGGGGTCTACCTCGACCTCCGCGATGTGGCAGCCATTGGGGTAGGTGCCGAAGGGCACCTCGGCCACTTCGGCGGCGTCCAGCAGGGTGGCGGTCTCGCCACGGGCGGCGCGGGCGCGTTGGGCCGCGGCCAGTTCCAGGATGCCGATGGCGCGGTCGGTGCCGGCGATGCCGAAGCGCCCGCCCCCTTCGCCGGCCGGCACGAACTCGATATCCGCGGCGGCGGCTTCCAGCACCTCGCTGGCGGCCTGCTTGCCCTTCTCGATCACCGTGGTGGCGGTGGCGAGCAGCGCGGTGCCCTCGGAATAGAGGCTGCGGGCGCCGCCGGTGCCGCCACCGGTCGGGATCTCGTCCGAATCGCCCTGCAGAACGCGGATCTTCTCGATCGGGATGCCCAGTTGGTGGCCGGTGATCATGGCATAGGCCGTCTCATGCCCCTGGCCGGTGGACTGGGTGCCGACCAGCACCTCCACGAAGCCATCGGCCGCGAAGCGCATCTCGGCGCGCTCGCTGGGGTCGCCGCCGGTGGCCTCCAGGTAGTAGGCCATGCCGATGCCGCGCTTCTTGCCGCGGGATGCGGCCTCGGCCCGGCGGGCGGGGAAGCCGGCCCAGTCCGACTTGGCCAGCGCCTTGTCCAGCACCTGGGCGAATTCGCCCGAATCGTAGCGCTGTCCCACCGGGGTCAGGTGCGGCATGGCGCTGGCGGGCACCATGTTACGGCGGCGCAGTTCCACCCGGTCGATGCCCGTCTCGCGCGCAGCGGCGTCGATCAGCCGCTCGACCAGATAATTGCTCTCGGGGCGGCCGGCGCCGCGATAGGCATCGACCGGCACGGTATTGGTCAGGATGCCCAGTACGTTGGCGTAGATCGCCTGGAAGCCATAGACGCTGGCCAGCACCTTGGTGCCCGCCCCGCAGGGGATGAAGGGCGCGAAGGTGGAGAGATAGCCACCCATATCCGCCAGGTTGCGGGTGCGCAGCGCCAGGAACCTGCCGTCCTTGTCCATCGCCAGCTCACCGGTGGTGAGGTTGGCGCGGCCCTGGGTGTCGGACTGGAAGGCCTCCATCCGCTCGGAGGTCCATTTCACCGGGCGGCCGGTCTTGCGGGCGGCCCAGCAGCACAGCGCGTATTCGCCGTACAGATACAGCTTCATGCCGAAGCCGCCGCCCACATCGGGCGTGACGACGCGGAACTTCTCGGGCGGCAAATAGAAGACGGACTTGGCCAGCAGGTCCTTCACCAGCCAGGAGCCCTGGGTGCCGGCATAGAGGGTGAATTTCTGCTGCGCGACATCGTATTCCGCCAGCGCGGCGCGGCCTTCCAAGCTGTTCACGACGATGCGGTTGTTCACCACCGTCAGCTTGGTGACATGCGCTGCCTGGGCGAACAGCGCGTCGGTCTTGTCCTTGTCGCCGGCCGCCCAGTCGAAGCAGGTGTTGTTCGGCGCCTCGTCCCAGAGCTGCGGCTTGCCAGGCTCCAGCGCCGTGCCGAGGTCGGTGGCGGAGGGCAGGACGTCGTAATCGACCGCCACGGCCTCGGCCGCGTCACGGGCCGCCTGCACGCTCTCGGCCACGATGAAGACCACCGGGTCGCCGACATGGCGCACGCGCCCGACGGCCAGCCCGTAGCGCGGGGTATTGGCGCGCGGCGTGCCGTCGCGGTTCTTCAGCGGGATGGCGCAGGGGATTTCCCCCAATCCCTCGTCCAGCCAGTCCTGGCCTGTCAGCACGGCGTGCACGCCGGGCATGGCACTGGCCGCCGCCGTGTCGATAGACAGGATGCGCGCATGGGCGTGCGGGCTGCGCAGCAGGATGCCGTGCAACTGCCCGGGCACCGAGATGTCGTCGGTATAGCGGCCGTTGCCTTTCAACAGCCGGGGGTCT
The DNA here is from genome assembly GCA_028288745.1 of Roseomonas sp. Classification (GTDB taxonomy): domain Bacteria; phylum Pseudomonadota; class Alphaproteobacteria; order Acetobacterales; family Acetobacteraceae; genus Pseudoroseomonas. The sequence goes on from JAQGHX010000003.1 coordinate 12,728, forward strand.
TCGATCCGCCGCACAGGCTGGCTGAGGCCGAATTTCGCCATTGGTTCCGTTCCCCGTCTTCTTCTGGGCGATATCATCGGCCCAGTGACGCCAAAAAGGAAAGAGGCGTTGCGATGACACCCGCCCGGCCTGCGCGCCCAGCTTCCCCACGGGTCCGCGCTGGCGGCGGGATGGCCAGGATGGCCCGCCAGCCATTGCTTCCGCCGGGCTTGCGGAGCACGGGCCGCTGGCGCAGCTTCCGCGCCCATGTGGTTCCCCAACCCCCGTGACCTCACCCCCCGCGTGCTCAGCCGCCTGCCGGACCGCCACCGCACCCCCCGCCGCACCACCTGGGCGGACGCGAATCGGGGCGGGCAGGAGATCGACAGTTTCCTGGAAGCCCCCTGCTTCGACAGCGCCGGCAACCTGCATGTGGTGGACATCCCCTATGGCCGCGTCTTCCGCGTCGGCCCCAGCCAGTGGCCGGTCGTGGCGGAATACGAAGGCTGGCCCAACGGCCTGGCCGCCGGCCCCGCCGACAGCCTTCTGGTGGCTGACCACCGCCACGGCCTGCTCAGCCTGGACCCCGCCACCGGCGCCATCGCGCCCCTGCTGGAAACCGTGGGCAGCGAGGGCTTCAAGGGCCTGAACGACGTCGCCACCGGCCCGGGCGGCCAGATTCTGCTGACCGACCAGGGCCAGACCGGGCTGCAGGACCCCAGCGGGCGCGTCTGGCGCCTCTGGCCCGATGGGCGGGTGGACAAGCTGATCGGCAATGGTCCCAGCCCCAACGGCATCGTGCTGAACCGCGCCGGCACCCATGCTTATGTCGCCATGACCCGCTCCTGCGAGGTCTGGCGCTTCGCCCTGCGCGAGGATGCGTGGGTGGCCAAGGCGCAGTGCTTCTTCCGCACCCCCGCCGGCATCTCGGGCCCCGATGGGCTGGCCGTGGATGCGCGGGACCGCCTGTTCATCGCCAATCCCGGCCACGGCATGGTCTGGGGGGTGGATGCTTTCGGCGCGCCGCTCTTCGCCATCGACTGCCGCGCCTTCGGCCGCATGCCGACCAATCTCTGCATGGCCCCCGATGGCACCACGCTGCTGATCACGGAGAGCGACAGCGGCACGGTCCTGAGCGTGGATATCCCGGCGGCCTGAACCGGCCTGGTGGGGCAGGGCGCGCGCCGCCGGGTGGCGCATCGCCCCGGCTCGATCATGCCGGACGCGGTGGGAGGATATCATCGCTCCCGGAGCCGCCGCCCATCCGCGTGCCCAGAAACCCCGGCGTGCCGGGCTCTGGCCTGATGCCGGACCCTGGCCTGACGTCAGCCCGCAGCGGCGCGGGGCGAGCCCGGCGGAAGCACGCGGAAAGGCTCGCGCCTGCTCCGGCGGGGCCTGGAATTCAGCCCTCCATCGTCACCCCGGTCAACCGGATCATCTCCGCCCAGCGGGCCACTTCCGCGCGCTGGAAGGCGGCGAAGGCGGCGGGGGCCAGCGCATCGCGCGTGAAGCCGGCGCCGGCCAGCCGGGTGCCGACATCGGGCTCGGCCAAGGCCGCCAGCATGGCGTCGGCGATCTGCTTCACCGCCGCTTCCGGCGTGCCGGCCGGGGCGAAGAGCCCGAACCAGGCATCGACCGCCAGATAGGGCGCGGCGGCCTCGGCGGCGGTGGGCACGCCGGGGAAGTCGGGCAGGCGGGCGGGGGCGCCGATCTCCAGCGCGCGCAGCCGGCCCTCGCGCACCAGTTGCGCCACGGAGGGGAAGGTGGCCACGTAGAAATCCACGATCCCGGCCACGGTGTCGGTGGCGGCGGGTGCCGCGCCCCGGTACGGGACGTGGGTGGCATCCAGCCCCTCGCGCCGCGTCAGCGTCTCACTGATGACATGGCTGGCCGAGCCCGCCTGCGAGGATGCGTAGGTCAGCCGCCCCCGCTTTCCGCGCGCGATCAGCTGCGCCAGGGTGACGGAGGGCGAATTGGCCGGCACCACCAGCGCATGGTGGACGGTGGCCAGCTTGGCGACCGGAACGAAGCTGTCCACCACATGGTAGGGCAGGCGCTGCACCATCGCCTGGTTGCTGGCATGGGTCTGGTTGTGGCCCAGCACGATGGTGCTGCCGTCGGGCGCCGCGTTGGCGACGGCCTCGGTGCCGATGATGCCGCCGGCGCCGGCACGGTTATCCACCACCACCGCACGACCCAGCGCCGCCTGCGCCTTGTCGGCCAGGGCGCGCGCCAGGATGTCGGTCGGGCCGCCGGGCGGGGCCGGCACGATCAGGCGCAGCGGCGTGGTCTGCCCCCGGGCGATGCCGGGCATGGCGAGCCCGGCGAGCAGGCCCGAGGCCAGGAGGGTGCGGCGTTGCATGGCTATCTATGCTCCCATTGTCCTCCGGCACGGTGGAGGTCTTTCCTTCCTGGTCGTTCCAGGCAGAGGAAACGTCAAGGGCTTTGGCGGCCGTGCGGCGCCGGATATGCGTGGCGCGGCGGGCCCCTGCCCTCAGTGGGCGAAGCCCGTGATCCCGTCGCGCATCATGCCCGTCCTGCCGTCCCGCGTCGTCTCCCACAGCGGGCTGTCCACCGCCAGGCGCTGGCCGCCATCGCGCTGGATGGGGCGGATCAGCACGCCGCCGCGCCCGCGGCTCTCGGTGCCAAAGAGGGAGAGCGGGATGCGCACGTACAGGCCCTTGTCGAAGGAGCCCTCGCCGAACTGCGCGGCGGAGACATTCGTCAGCGTGGCGAAGCCGCCGACCTCGATGCCGGAGGCGAAGCGGCGGCCGAGTTCCAGCGTGCCGCCCCAGTCGCCCGCCAGGTAACGCCCGGCGCGCAGCACGCCGTAGAGGTTCCAGAACGGCAGGTCGGCATAGAGCGAGAGATGCCCGGTAGTGGTGGCATAGTCGCGGAAGCCGAGGCCGCCGTCGAAGGCCCGCTGCCGCACCCAGTTCAGGTCGAGGCCGATGGCGAAGCCGCGGTCATGCGGCCGCCACAGCACCTCGCCCGAGGCGCCGCCGAACATCGGCTCCAGGTAGCCCAGCGTGGCGCGGGCGAAGACATCCGGGGCCAGGTTCCAGATCCGCTCGGCGTAGAGGCCGGGAATGGAGGTCCTGCCGGCGGCGGCGTAGCGGGCGTAGTCGGTGCGCACATGGGGCAGCCGGCTGTCGGAGGACGGGCCGTCGTCCAGGTTGCCCAGCAGCGCCTGCTGCACGCTGCCCGCCAGGCTGATGCCGGCACCCAGCGCGACGCGGCCGCCCGCCGCCACCCCCGCCTGCCAGCGCAGCGTGCGGGTGGGGTCGCCCAGTTGCAGCGAGAGGCGGGGCTCGACCCCCCATTCGTAATCGGGGCCCGAGGGTGTCAGGCTGCCGGGCGGGATATCGCCGGTGGCGGGCAGGGGCAGGGTGGCGGCCCAGGCTTCCTCGGGGCTGGCGCTGCCGGTGGTGGTGCCCTCCAGCACGCCGCGCGGGATGTCGAGCACCGCGACCTCCGCCCCCGCCTGCCACCAGCGGATGCGCAGCATCTCGGCCTGCGCCGGCAGCAGCGGCTGGGTGGCGCGCAGCACGCGGGCGGCCACCTGCGGCTGCCCCGCGAAGCGCCCGCCCGCCACCGCGATCTCCGCCAATTGCCCATCCAGGCGGAAGGCGACGGGGCGGAAGCCGGCCTGTTTCAACGCGGTGAAAACCTGCTCCGCCAGGGCTTCCTCACTCACCGGCGCGGCGGTGGCGGCGGGGCGGGGGCGCAGCGGCGGCGGGGCGGGCAGCGGCAGGGAAGGCGGGTCGGCCGGGTTCAGCCGCAGCGAGAGCCGCAGCAGCACATCGGTTCCATGGGTGGAGAACAGCCCCGCATCCAGCCACTCGTTCGACCATTGCAGGCCGAAATTGAACCGCGAGGCCGCCTCGCCCCGCCCGCCGGTCCGGCGCGCGGGGTAGCCGCCGCGTTCGTCGCGCAGCGCGTCGCCGGACCATTCAGCCTTGGCGCGCAGGCCCTCCAGGCGGCCCCAGGGGGAATCGATGCCGGGCAATGACCATTCCAGTCCGGCGAAAGGCGCCACGTCCTCGCCACGGAACCAGTTGCGTTGCAGCATGCCGCCGCGGCCGACATTGCGCGGGCGGGTATCGAAGGCACCGGCCACGTAGCCCAGCGGGTTACGCGCCTCGCCGCCGGTGCCGAGCCGCCCCCAGCCCAGCCCGGCCGAGACATCCAGCCCCCACCAGCGCTTGGAGGCGACGATGTATTCGCCGCTGTAGAGCCCGGTGCCGATGAAATCCTGCAGGCCCACGGCCAGGGCGGGGGTGTAGTCGCCCTCCCGCAGCAGCCGCAGCTTGAGGTCGAAGGAACGGTCGGTGGTCATGCCGCTGCCGGCAGTGGCGTTCAGCCGCTCGGTCAGGCGGAAGGTGGTCTCCAGGAAGGGCAAGGCCTGGACATTGACGAACCAGAAGCGCCGCTGGTGCCGCAGGCTGGCGCCGGCCTCCAGCGTGCCATCGTCGCGGAAGCGGGCGTTGCGCGTCTCGATCACCCCGGTGCCACCGAAATCGCCACCGGTGGCCGGAATCTCCTCGGCGCCGGCCGGGCCGGCCGGCAGCAACAGGGCCGCCAGTATCAAGAGGAGCGGGAGGCGCAGGGCGCGGGCGGGACCAGATTTCACGATTTCGTGATATATGCCCCGGCCCGCCGATGAAGGCGATTCCTAATCTGCGCCCCTGCGCCCCTGCGCCCCTGCGCCCCTGCGCCCCTGCGCCCCTGCGCCCTGCGCCCTGCGCCGTCCGCATCAGCCCCCGGCGATCATGGCGCGGATGCGCGCGGCCAGCGCATCCAGCGCGAAGGGCTTGGTCATCACCCGCATGCCCGGCTCCAGCCCGCCCTTGCCCATGACTGTGGTTTCGGCGAAGCCGGTGATGAACAGCACCTTCAGGCCCGGCCGCGCGACACGGGCCGCATCGGCCAGTTGCCGCCCGTTCATGCCGCCGGGCAGCCCGATATCCGTGACCATCAGGTCGATGCGCCCCGGCGCCCGCAGCAGTTGCAGCGCGGCGATGCCCTCGGCGGCTTCCAGTGCGGTATAGCCCAGTTCGCGCAGCACCTCGGCCACCAGCATGCGGATCACCGGCTCGTCATCCACCACCAGCACCGTCTCGTCGCTGCCGGCGGCACCGGTCAGGGCGGGGGGCGGGGGCGCCACGTCCTCCTCCGCCGCCCAATCCGGGTTCGAGGGCAGGTAGAGCCGGATGGTGGCGCCATGGCCTTCCTGGCTTTCGATCCGCACCTGCCCGCCGGACTGCTTGGCGAAGCCGTAGATCATTGACAGGCCCAGCCCGGTGCCGGCGCCGATCGGCTTGGTGGTGAAGAAGGGGTCGAAGGCCCGCGCCGCGACATCGGCCGACATGCCGGTGCCGGTATCGGTGACGGAGAGGATGACATAGGCGCCCGGCTGCATGTCGTGCCGCGCGGCGAAGCCCGCGCCGATCTCGGCCCGCGCGGTGCCGATGGTCAGGCGCCCGCCCTCCGGCATAGCGTCGCGGGCATTGATGGCCAGGTTCAGCAGCGCGTTCTCAAGCTGGTTGGGGTCGCAGAGGATGGCGCCGACCCCGGCGGGCAGCACCGTCTCCAGCGTGATCATCGGGCCCACGGTACGTTGCAGCAGTTCCGCCATCTCCCGCACCAGGCGGTTGGGCGATACGCGCCTGGGGTCCAGTGTCTGCCGGCGGGAAAAGGCGAGCAGCCGGTGGGTCAGCGCCGCCGCCCGGTTGGCCGAGGCCAGCGCGGTGCCGGCATAGCGCTCCAGCCCGGCGGTGCGGCCCTGCTCCAGCCCGCTCTGCATCATGTCCAGGCTGCCGATGATGACGGTCAGCAGGTTGTTGAAGTCATGCGCCAGCCCGCCGGTCAACTGGCCCACAGCCTCCATCTTCTGGCTCTGGCGCAGCGCCTCCTCGGCCGCCTCGCGCTGCGCGCTCTGCGCCAGCAATTCGGCATTGGCCTCGGAGAGTTCGCGCAGGTGGGTCTTTTGCAACGTCAGATCGGTCAGCACGCCACAGAGCAGCGGCACCCCGGCATCGCGCGGCATCGGCCGCAGCGAGATGAAGACCGGGATGCCGCCACCCGGGATGCCGCCACCCTGGGCCGCCGCCGCCGCACCGCCGGCGGGCCGCCTGCCGCGCAGGGTGATCTCGCCGCGCCCGCCGCCATCCAGCAGCCGCTCGAAGGCCGCCAGGTCGGCGGGCTGCACGAAGGGCTGCAGCGGCCGGCCGATGACGCGCTCCTGCGCCTCGCCCAGCATCTCGGCCAGCCGGCGGTTGCAGTAGAACACCGTGCCGTCGGCGCCCAGCGTCACGGCGCCCTCCTGCATCTGCTCGATCAGGATGCGGTAGGGGCGGTCGGCGTTCTCCAGCGTGAAGATGCGCTGGCCGTGCTCGGGGTCGTTCACCACCAGCGCGTCGATCTCGCCGCGGCGGATCGCGCTCAGCGTCTCCTCGCTCTCCTGCAGCCGTGCCTCCAGCTCCCGCAGGCGGCTGTCGGCGCCGCCATCCTCGGCGGGGGGAGGGCGTTCACTCTCCATCGGTATCCTCTAGCGGCAGGGCGAGCGCCCGCAGCACCTGCCGCTCGTCGGACAGGTCACCGATCAGGCGGCGCAGCGGCAGGGGCGCGAGTTTCACCAGGGTCGGCGCCGCCAGGATCTGGTCCCGCTCGGCCAGTTCGGGTTGCTGGTAGATATCCACCACCTCCAGGTCCACCCGCCCGGCGAGGTAGCGGCCGCAGAGCCGCCGCAGGACCTGGATGGTGCGCAGTGAGAGCGGGCTGGTGCCGGCCACGAAGAGGCGGAGGTGATAGCGCGGCGGGTCCGCCGCCAGACCCCTGCCCCTGCTCATGGGGCCGCGGCCTTGGCGCGGATGTCGAGGCCGACCAGCACGCGCTCGGTATTCGACAGGTCGCCGATGATGCGCTTCAGCGGGGCCGGCAGGCGGCGCACCAGGGTGGGAATGGCCAGGATCTGGTCACCCGCCGCCAGTTTGGGGTTCTCCATCAGGTCGATGACCTCGATGTCGTAGCGGCCAGCCAGATGCTCCTCGCAGACCTTTTTCAGGTTGGCGATGGCGGCCAGCGATTTCGGCGTCTGCCCGGCGACGTAGAGCCGCAGGTGGTGCAGGCCCACATCGCCATCCACGTCGGCGGCGGTTGAGGCGGTTGAGGCGGCTGGGGCGGTTGAGGCGGCGGGGGCGGCGGGCGGCACCCGGGCGGGGCCGGTCATTCCGCGGCGCTCCGGCGGCTGGCCAGGACCTCGCGGTCCTGCTTCAGGACGAGTTCCCTCAATTCCTCCTCCCGCAGCCAGCCGGCGGCCTCCTCCTCCTCCGTCTCCAGCGAGGCGCGCATCTCGGCGATCTGCCGCTCCAGTGCGGCACGGCGGCGCTCCAGCGCCTGCTGGCGGCGCTCGGCCTTCTGCCGCCGGTGCAGTTGCATGGCCTCCTCACGCGCCACCTGGGTGATGCGGGCCGAGCCGGTCAGCACGCCCCCCGGCCCGATATACGGCTCGATCAGCCCAATGCCGGTGCCGCTCATGACGTATTCGCGCACCTGGTTGGAATGGCTCATGCCCCGCGACTTGATGATGTAGAGCGTGCGGTTCATCTCGCCGTTCGCCTCCACCGTCTGCAGCTTGATCCAGCTGTCCATCAGCGAGGAGAGGCCCTGGTCTTCCGCATCCTGCAGCCCGCCATCGCCGCGCAGGCTGGTGAACAGGCCCGTGATGCGGCGGCTCTTCAGCAGGTCCACCATCCGCAGCAGCGCCGCGTAGACCTCCAAATCGGGGCCACGGAAGGCCGAGATGGGGTCGACCACCACCACGGCGGGACGGAAGGCGTCCAGGTCGCGATGGATGCGCGCCAGGTGCATCTCCAGCCCGTAGAGGCTGGGCCGCGCCGCCTCGAAGCGCAGCAGCCCGCTCTCGACATGCCGCTGCAGGTCCAGCCCGACGGAGCGCGCGTTGCGGCAGATCTGCTCCGCGCTTTCCTCGAACACGAAGAACAGGCAGCGCTCGCCGCGCGTGCAGGCGGCGTCGGCGAAGGTGGCGGCGAAGGTGGTCTTGCCGGTGCCGGCGAGGCCGGAGAGCAGCACGCTGGAGCCGCGAAAGAAGCCCCCCTTGCCCAGCATCGCGTCGATCCCGCCGACGCCGCTGGACATCACCTCGTCCGAGACGCTGTAGGACAGGCTGGCGCCGGTGACGGGCAGCACGCTGATGCCGTGATCGTTGATCAGGAAGGGGTACTCGTTGGTGCCATGCGCCGAGCCGCGATATTTCACCACCCGCAGCCGGCGGGTGGTCACCTGGTCCTGCACCCGGTTGTCGAGCAGCACGACGCAGTCGGAGACGTATTCCTCCAGCCCGTGGCGGGTGAAGCGGCCCTCGCCCTGCTCACCGGTGATGATGGCGGTCAGGCCGCGCGCCTTGATCCAACTGAACAGCCGGCGCAGCTCGGCACGCAGCACGGCCTCGTCGCTCAGGCTGGAGAACAGGCTCTCGAGCGTGTCCAGCACCACGCGCTTGGCGCCGATCTGGTCGACCGCGAAGCCGAGCCGCACGAACAGCCCTTCCAGGTCGTATTCCCCGGTTTCCTCGATCTCGTTGCGCGCGATATGCACGTGGTCGATGCCGAGCCTGCCTTCCGCCACCAGCGCCTCGAGGTCGTAGCCGAGCGAGGCGACATTGGCCGCCAGGTCCTCTGCCCGTTCCTCGAAGCTCATGAACACGCCGGGCTCGCCGTATTTCACGGCGCCGTTGACCAGGAAGGTGGCGGCGAACAGCGTCTTGCCGCTGCCGGTCGCGCCGCAGACCAGCGAGGGGCGCCCGGTGGGCAGGCCCCCCATGGTGATCTCGTCGAAGCCGGCGACGCCGGTGGGCGTCTTCGGCAGGGAAGGGCGGAATGGGGCAGGCTTGATAGGCATCGAACGATCCATTTTTCCGCGAAGCCCGGATGATGGTCTGCCCGGAAGGGGGCCAGAGCGTGACCGGAGACGCGGTGGAAGACAGGGTGGCGGGTCGGAAGCGCGGTATATGAGCCGGGACTTGGCAGCCGCCGGCCAGGAAGTAACAGGCATCCCCGCGCTATGTTGCAGACATTCCTGGCATGATTCCTGACATCAGGTCCCGGTGCGGTCCAGCTCGCGCGGCTGCGAAATCGCCACGGAGGAGGGCGGTGGCCATCCGGCGGCGGCACCGGGCCGCGCGGTAACCCTCACGGGATGCGGGAATGGCGGGACGCGCCGCGTGGCGCTGGAGCAGGTTCCGTTTGCAGGGGGCTCACCGCAACCGCTCCAGCATGTTGTTTTTCGCGTGATTCACGCTTTGCGGTGATCCACCTGAAGCGATCATGCCTTAGCCCGGCCGGGCTAGAGCCTCGGGTGGCCGGCAGGGCCGAAGAAGCTGAGGGCCAGGGCCGGGTCGGGCGGCGCGCCATCCTCGCCACGGCCTCAGACCCGTTCGATCAGCACGCCGGAGCGCCGTGAGCCAGCAGCGACCAGAGATGCGAATCCGGCACCGCATGTTCCCGCCAGGGCAGGATGTCGGCCAGGGGAATGCCTCGCGCATTGCGAAAGCATGGCGCATCGCGGAAGCATGACAGCCTGGCAAGCCTTGTGCCAAGGCGGCAGGGCGCCTTGCCCGCCCCCCGGCGGGCGGGCAGCATGGCGGCCATGACCACCGCTACACCCACGCCTGCCGTCATCCGCCGCATGGTGGCGGTCTTCGGCCTCTGCGGCTTCTCCAGCGCATTGGCCGCCCGCGCCCTCGACCCCTTGATGGGCGATCTGGCGCTGGATTTCTCCGCCTCGCATGAGCAGGTGGCCTTGCTGGCCACCGCCTTCGCGTTGCCCTACGCGCTGGTGCAGCCGGTGCTGGGCCCGGTGGGGGACGCGCTGGGCAAGCGGCGCATCGTCACCCTCTGCGCGGGATTGCTGGCACTGACCCTGGCGCTCTGCGCGCTGGCGCCGCATCTGGGCGGGCTGTTCGCGGCACGGGTCGCCTCCGGGCTGGCGGCGGGCGGCATCTTCCCGCTGACCCTGGCGCTCTTCGGCGACAGCGTGCCGATGGGGCAGCGGCAGGTCGCCATCAGCCGGGTGCTGGCCTGCGCCATCCTGGGGCAACTGGCGGGCGGGGCGGTCTCCGGGCTGGTCGCGCCGCTGATCGGCTGGCGCGGGGTGCTCGGCCTCTGCGCCATGGCCGCCGCCCTGTCCTTCCTGGTGCTGGTGCTGGACGGGCGCGGCAAACCCGCCCCGCCCCGTGCCGCCCGGCCGAGCATGGCCGACGTGGCGCGCCGTTATGGCGCCATCCTGCGCATGCCGGCGGCAAGGCCGCTCTTCATCGGTGTCTTCCTGGAAGGCATGGCGGTGTTCGGCGTCTTCCCCTTCCTGGCACTGCTGCTGGGGGAGCCGGGGGCGTCCGGCACCACCCGCGCGGGGCTGGCGGTGGCGGCCTTCGGCCTGGGCGGCTTCGGCTATACCCTGCTGGCGCCGCTGCTGCTGCGCTGGCTGGGGCAGGGGCGGATGATGCAACTGGCGGGCTGCGTCGCCGGGCTGGGGCTGGCGGGCATCGCCGCCGCGCCGCTGGGCTTCGCGGTCGCCATCGCCGGGGCTTTCGGGCTCGGGCTCGGCTTTTTTATGCTGCACAATTCCATCCAGGTGCGGGTGACGGAAGTGGCGCCGGGCGCGCGCGGCTCGGCCGTGGCGCTGCATGCGTTCTGCTTTTTCCTGGGCCAGTCGCTGGGCCCGGCGGTCTATGGCACGGGGCTGGCAGCGGTGGGGGCCGTGGCCATGCTGGGGGCCGGGGTGGCGGGTATTCCGCTGCTCGGGCTCTGGCTCGGCCACGCCCGCCCGGTGGCCCGGAACACAGCGTGAATCCTGGTCCGCGGGATTGCTTGTAAATCAAAAGCCTGGCCCGATTCGGGGAATGTTACGGTCGTGCGTATTTTGTTCTCCCCCGCAGGATATGCGGCAGGGCGGGAGGTCCGGGCTGGATCAGAATCCGTTCCCCGGGCGGACCGAGTCGCGCCGGCCGTTCAAGGGCGCCCTGAGACGAACGGGCCAGGCAGCGCCATCGCCTTCCGCAGGGCCGGTCCGGCCCTTGGCGTGAAGGGCCGCCGGAAGCACGAGGCGGCCCTCCGCCGCGGCCGGGTGCGCCGGCGCCGGCCGCGCTGGCCTGAACGCCCGCCC
>JAQGHX010000009.1 GCA_028288745.1 Roseomonas sp.
GCCGCGCTGCTGGACGACGCGGTGCGCTTCGCCGGCCACCTGCGGCGAATCCATGCGGCGGAGGATGCGGGCGCCATGGACGGCCGGTGAATGCTCCGGGATGGCCTTCCGGGCACCTCCGCGGGACTTGGCCCGGGATGGCGCGGCGGGCGCGCAGGGGATGGCGACCGATCCCCGCAGGGCCCATCGCCGGGCCTGGCGTACCGCCGGCGGGGAGAGCGGCCCCGCCCCTTACCCGGTGGACGGTCAGCCCGGCATATGCGCAAAAACCTCCGCCGCCAGTGCGCGCAGGGCCGGCTCCGGCCGGGCGCCAAGGCTGCGGGCCATATGCGCCAGCATGTCGGGTGAGCCGGCGGCGGCGGCCTGGCGGAACCAGTCCAGCGCTTCCTCCAGCCGGCCGTCTTCCACCAGCAGGGTGCCAAGGTTGTACTGGGCGCGGAAATCCCCTGCCCGGGCGGCGCGGATATAAAGGGCATAGGCGGCGGCCGGGTCGCGCGGCATGTCCCAGCCTTCCTCCAGAAAACGGCCCAGCACGGTCAGCGACTTGGCATGGCCTTGCGCCGCCGCCTGGCGCAGCAGGTCCAGCGCCCGCGCCCGGTCCAGCGCCACGCCCGCGCCGCGCAGGTGCAGGGCGGCCAGGTTGTACCGCGCCCAGTCGTAGCCCCGCGCGGCCGCCTCGGCGTAGAAGTTTGCGGCGCGGGCGAAGTCGATGGGCGTGCCCCAGCCCAGCTCATGGCAGCGGCCCAGCATGTTGGTGCCGCGCACGTCGCCGGCCTCGGCCGCCACGCGGAACCAGCCGAGCGCCGTGGCCCGGTCCTGCTTCACGCCGCGCCCATCCGCCAGGATCTGGCCATAGAGCAGCGCGGCATCGCGATGCCCGGCGCGGGCGGCGGCGGCGATCCAGCGCGCGGCTTCCTCCGGCGGGCCAGCAAAGGCGGCGGCCAGGCGCTCGGCGCCCGCCTCGCGGATATCCGCGAGCGTGACGGGCGGCGGGGGCGCTGGCGGGACAGGGCGGCGGTGGAACATGACCGGGCGGCTTACCCCCGCCCCGTGGCAGCGTCCAGCCAGTTGCGAAGGAATCGCATTTCAGGCGACCAACCCGCCGCCACGGATCTCGCGGAACAGCTTGCGGCCCATCGCCTCGGTGAAATCCGTGTAATCGGCGCAGCTCATGGCGAAGGCGCCGGGGCCGCCGATCACCTCGGCCTCATAATGGGCCAGCAGGTCCGGTTCCTCGTTCAGCACGGCGAGGCCGTTGATGGTGATGCCGGCATCGACGCCGATATCGCGCACCGGCCCCGGCGGCCGCCCCAGATTGTGACGCCCGTCACCCGAGACATCGAGCACCAGCCGCTCCGCCTTCGCCTCGAACCGGCCGAGCAGCGCCAGCCCGGCCGCCATGCCGGGACCGAGGGCGGTGGCACCGGGCGGCGGCAGGCGGGGGGTGGCGTCGATCGCATCGGCCAGGGCGGCGGCGGCGGCGGCATCGGCCACCCGCATCCAGTTCAGCGCGACCTCCTGACGAGTGGACCAGAACAGCAGCGCGACCGCCACCGCCCCGCGCGGGCCGGCGGCGCAGGCGCGCGCGATGCGCTCCTGCCGGAAGGCATGGGCCAGGCCGCCGATCATCAGGCCGAATTCATCGAAGTCGACGCTGGCCGAGACATCCACCGCCAGGCATAGCGCCAGGTCCACCGCTTCCATCCGATACCCTTCTTCCATCCGCTACCCTTCCAACCACGGCGCCAGAGAGGAGGGTAGCGGGGAGGAGAAATACGGCAAAAGATGACGGACGGTTCATTTTCATGCCGCCCCACCCTATTTGCCTTGCTGCCCTGCCACCCCGAGGATGCCGAGCCCGATGCCCGACCACTTGCCGCCGGACCCGCTTCTGGTAGGGACAGACAATCATTCCGCCCCCATTTCGCGTATCGTGGCGGAAGTCGCGGCGAGTTTTCCGGGGGAGCGCATCACCCTGGGCAACATGGTGGAAGCCTTCGGCGAACGGGCCTTCGGCGTGCTGATCCTGCTGCTCTGCCTGCCCAGCCTGTTGCCGGGCATGGCGACGGTCTTCGGCCTACCCATGCTGCTGCTGGGCGCCCAGATGGGCATGGGCCTCCGCACCCCCCGCCTGCCCGCCTTCATGGCCCGGCAGAGCATCAAGCGAACCGACCTGCTGCGGCTGGCCAACGCCTCTTCCCGCGGGCTGGGGCGGGTGGAGCGATACCTGCGCCCGCGCCCTGGCTGGTTCGTCAGCGCAATGGGCGAGCGGCTGGTGGGCTGGCTGACCGTCTACACCGCCATCATGCTGATCCTGCCCGGGCCGGGCACCAATGGCCCGCCCGCCTTCGGCACCATCGTCATGGCGTTGGGCGTGGTGGAGCAGGACAGCCGCGTGACCGGCCTGGGCGTGGGCCTCGCGGCCGCCGGCTGTCTGCTGGCCACCGGCATTCTGGTGGCCTTGTGCTGGTTCGGCGTGGCCGCCCTGGGCTGGATCTTTTAGCGCCGCACAACCGGGCAGGCGCCCTGCTGCGCTGGAAGCGGCCCCTTGCCCGGATACCGCCTAGCCCCTCTCCTGCCCCGGCACCCACAGCACGTCGTTGCCGGCGTTCAGGCTGCGGGACAGCACGAAAAGGTGGTCCGACAAGCGGTTGAGGTAACGCAGCGCAACCGGGTTCACCGCCTCGGCCGCCGCCAGCGCCACCACCACGCGCTCGGCGCGCCGGGCGGCGGTGCGGGCCAGATGGGCATGGGCCGCCGCCGGCGTGCCGCCCGGCAGCACGAAGGAGCGCAGCGGCGGCAGGCCGGCATTCATCTCGGCCAGTTCCGCCTCCAGCCGGGCGCATTGGGTATCGGCCATGCGCAGGCGGTCGTCGCCCCCCTGCCCCGGCACGCAGAGATCGGCGCCGAGGTCGAACAGGTCGTTCTGGATCCGCGCCAGCATGGCATCGGCCGGGTGCCGCGCGGTGTGCAGCCGCAACAGGCCCAGCGCGGTATTGGCCTCGTCCACCGCGCCTATCGCCTCGATCCGCAAGGTGTCCTTCGCCACGCGGGTGCCGTCGCCCAGCGAGGTCTGCCCGGCATCGCCGCCACGCGTCGTGATGATGTCAAGACGGACCATGCTTCTGTTCCTCAGGGCTGGAAGGTGACGCGCCAGGTCAGGCTGCTCCAGACCGGAACGCCGTCGCGCAGGGCGGGGTTGAAGCGGCAGCGGCGCACGCCGGCGCGCGCGGCCTCGTCCAACCGGAGGTGGCCGCTGCTCTCCGCCACTCTGGCCTCGATCACCCTGCCCTTGTCGGTCAGGCGCAGCCGCAGCACCACGTCGCCCCGGATGCCGGCGGCACGCAGGTCGTCAGGATAGTCGGTGGCGTCGCTGCAGGCGAGTTCACGCGGGCGGCCGGCTCGGGTCTCGGGGCCCGGCATGACGGCCGGTATCGCGCCGGCGCCCAGGCGAACCGGCCCCGGCGGCGCTGCGGGGGGCGGC
>JAQGHX010000015.1 GCA_028288745.1 Roseomonas sp.
CTGCCGTGGCGGCGCGCCCGCCGGCCCAGCCACCCGCCGCGCCACCCCCTCCACCCCCTGCCGAGCCGCCCGCCCCGGAGCCGGCGCGCCCGGCCGTGGAGGCCAGGACGGATCGCCTGGCCACGAACCAGGGCGACGGCGCCCTGCACCGCCTGCGGCAGCAGGAAACGCTGCGGTTGATGGCCGAGTACCTGGGCGACCTGGAAGGCCAGCGCGTGCTGGATCTCGGCTGCGGGGCGGGGCGCTTCGCCCTGCCGCTGGTCAAGGCCGAGGTCCTGGGCGTGGACGCGGCTTCGGACCTGATCGAGAATGCCCGCGCGCGCCATGCCGGCCTGTCGAACTTCCGCTTCCTGGCGGCGGACCCTGCCCGGCTGGAACTGGCGGAACAGCCCTTCGACGTGACACTGCTGGTCGATGCGCTGGCGGCGGCCGACGAGGGCGCCGCGGCCCTGCTGGCGAGCGCCGCCGCCCATACCCGGCCCGGCGGCCTGCTGTTCCTGAGCGTGGACAACCGGGACGCGCTGGACCGGCGGGCGGCCCGCCGCATGGGGGGAGTGCCGCGGGGTGCCGGCGGCTCGCACGGCCTGACCCAGGCGGAGACCACCAGCATGGTGCGCGCCGCCGGCTTCCGGCCGCTGCGCTGCGATGGCGTGGTGCTGCCCTGGGGTTCTGCCCTGGGCGCCGATAACGATGAGATCCTGGAAGCCCTGCGCGAACTCGGCCGGCTGGCCGGGCCCGCCTATGCCCAGGGCATTGTCATGCTGGCCCGCAAGGGCTGAACGGGCGGCCCCCGCTCAGCCCCGATGGCTCAGCGGGGGCCGGGGCCACCGTGGTCGCGGTTCGGGCCGCCGCCGCCACGCTCGCCGCCCGGTGGGCCGCCCCAGCCGGCGCCACCCCGGTCTGAACCATCTCGATCTGGACCGCCCCGATCTGAGCCACCCCGGTCTGGGCGGCCACCCCGATCTGGACCGCCCCGATCTGAGCCACCCCGGTCTGGGCCACCCCGGTCTGGGCCACCCCGGTCGCTCCCCTGGGCGGGGCCGTTAAAGCGGGGGCCATCCGGCCGCCACGTGTCGGTACGGTGGGGGCCGGGGCGGCCGTCATCCGGCTGGCCGAAGCGCGAACGGTCGGGGCCGCGGCCGTCATGCCCTGGCCCGAAGCCCGGCCTGTCCGGTCGCCAGCCCGGCCTGTCCGGTCGCCAGCCCGGCGGCGGCGGGCGGTTGAAGGCGCGGTGCTCCCAGCGCTCCCGCTCGCGGTACCAGGAGCGGTTACGGTAATGGGAATCCCAGTAATTGCCGAAGCTGAAACCGATGATGGGCAGGCCGATGGTCGCGCCGATCTGCGGCAGCGGCTCCCGCTCCTGATAATAGGCACCCTGAAGATAGGCGCCCGCGACCCAGCCGCGATCCTGCCCGATCGTGATGTCGCACCATTCATAGCCTTCGAGGCAGCCCAGCACGTCCACCTGCACGCCCGGCTCCAGCAGGGCGATGGCGGGATATTCTGTGCTGGGGCCGGCCCGCAGGCTCAGCCGGGTGGTGACGAAGGCGGGGGCGGCCTGTGCCATGGCCGGGGCCAGCAGCACGGCGATGGCCAGGGCGTAGCCCATAGGCTGGAAACGGCGGCGTGACATGGACGATCCTCCAACGCAGGCACCATCCAATATGGGGAGTGGCGCCGTTTTGTGGCGCTGGCGCGGCGGGAAAACGCCATCGCCCGGCCAGCCCTTCGGCGGCCAGGCGATGAAAAGCCGTCCGGGGTGGCCGGCGCTTATTTGGGCGCCAGCACCATGATCATCTGGCGGTTCTCCAGGCGGGGCATCTGCTCCACCTTGGCGAGCTCGACCAGTTCGGTGCGGATGCGCTCCAGCACCTTCACGCCCAGATCCTGGTGCGCCATCTCGCGGCCACGGAAGCGAAGCGTGACCTTCACCTTGTCGCCATCCTCGAGGAAGGACTTGGCTGAACGCATCTTCACGTCGTAATCGTGGTCATCAATGTTCGGACGAACCTTGATTTCCTTGATCTCGACGATCTTCTGCTTCTTGCGGGCCTCGTTGGCCTTCTTCTGCTGCTCGTACTTGTACTTGCCGTAGTCAGTGATCTTGCAGACAGGAGGAACAGCGTTCGGGCTGATTTCCAGCAGGTCCATGCCGAGATCGTAGGCGCGCAACAAAGCGTCACGCGCGCTCATAACGCCCAGCATTTCGCCGGCTTCGTCGATCAGGCGGACCTGCGGAACGCGGATGTCTTCATTCACCCGCGGTCCGTCGCGGGAGGGAAGCTGGTTTGGAGAAGGGCCTCGGGCCAGAGTCGGCTCCTGTCATTGTGGGAACGAATTTTTTCGAGCGCCTGTTTATGGTGCAGTCCTCATGGGACTGCAACATCTACGGGCCTTAGATCGGGTGCGGCGGCTTCGGCGGCAAGGGTGGCGACGGCCTCGGCCAGCGTCAGCACCACCTGTTCGCGGCCCGGCAGGCGCCGCAGCACAACCTTGCCTTCTTCCGCTTCCCGCCGGCCGATCACGGCCAGGACGGGCACCCGCTGCTCAATATGGTCGACCACCTTGCGGTTGATCTTCTCATTGCGCAGGTCCAGCTCGACCGAAAGCCCGGCCTTGCGCATGGCAGCCGCGACCTCACGGGCGAAGGGCGCGGCCTCGTCGACGATGGTCGCCACCGCCACCTGCACCGGCGCCAGCCAGAGCGGGAAGCGCCCTGCATGTTCTTCGATCAGGATGCCGAGGAAGCGCTCGAAGCTGCCCAGGATCGCGCGGTGCAGCATGACGGGGCGGTGGCGGTTGCCATCCTCGCCGACATAGATGGCGTCCAGCCGCTCGGGCAGCACGAAATCCACCTGCAATGTGCCGCACTGCCAGTCGCGGCCAATGGCATCGCTCAGCACGAATTCCAGCTTCGGGCCATAGAAGGCGCCCTCCCCCGGGTTCAGCTCGTATTCCACGCCAGCGATGCGGCAGGCTTCCTTCAGCGCGCCCTCGGACCGGTCCCAGGTGGCGTCGTCGCCGGCCCGCTTCTCCGGCCGGTCGCTGAACTTCACGCGGAAATCGGTGAAGCCGAAATCGCGGTAGATCTTCGAGAGCAGATCGACGAACTCGACCGTCTCGGACGCGATCTGCGCCTCGGTACAGAAGATGTGGGCATCGTCCTGCGTGAAGGCGCGCACCCGCATGATGCCGTGCAGCGCGCCCGAAGGCTCATAGCGGTGGCAGGCGCCGAACTCCGCCATCCGCATCGGCAGCTCCCGGTACGAGCGCAGGCCGTGGTTGAAGATCTGCACATGGCAGGGGCAGTTCATCGGCTTCAGCGCCAGGACGCGGTCCTTCTCGGACTCGTCATCCACGGTCGCGATGAACATATGCTCGCGATATTTTTCCCAATGCCCGGAAGCTTCCCACAGCTTACGATCCACCAGTTGGGGGGTCTTCACCTCCTGGTAGCCGGCCGCATCCAGCCGGCGCCGCATGTAATCCTGCACACTGGTATAAAGGCGCCAGCCCTTGGGGTGCCAGAAGATGCTGCCCGCCGCCTCTTCCTGCAGGTGGAAGAGGTTCATTTCCTTCCCGATGCGGCGATGGTCGCGGCGCTCCGCTTCCTCCAGTTGCAGCAGGTAGGCATCCAGCTCCTTCTGGTCCCGCCAGGCGGTGCCGTAGATGCGGCTCAGCATGGCGTTGCGGTGGTCGCCACGCCAATAGGCGCCCGCCACCTTCATCAGCTTGAAGGCTCCGCCCACATCGCCGGTGCCGCGCATATGCGGGCCGCGGCACAGGTCCAGCCACTCGCCCTGGCGGTAGATGCTGATGGGCTCGGCGGTCGGCAGGTCGCGGATCAGCTCGGCCTTGTAGCGCTCGCCCTTCGCCTCGAAGAAGGCGATGGCATCCTCGCGCGGCCATTCCTCCCGCACGAAGCCGGCGTTCCGCGCGATGACCTCGCGCATCTTCGCCTCGATCGCCGGCAGGTCCTCCGGCTTGAAGGGCTCGTTGCGCGCGAAATCGTAGTAGAAGCCGTTCTCGATCGATGGGCCGATCGTCACCTGGGTACCGGGGAACAGCGCCTGCACGGCCTCGGCCAGTACATGGGCGGCGTCGTGCCGGATCATCTCCAGCGCCTCGGGGTCTTTCCGGGTGATGAAGCGGATGGCGGCGTCGTCCTGCACCACGAAGGAGAGGTCGCGCAGCTGGCCATCCACCTGCATGGCCAGCGCCGCCTTGGCGAGGCCGGGGCCGATGCTGGCCGCCACGGTCGTGCCCGTCACAGCCCCGTCGAAGACGCGGACGGACTGGTCGGGCAGCGTGATCGCAGGCATCGGTCGATATTTCCGTGAAGCGAGGTCTAGGGGGCGCGGACCATGGGGGCCACGGCCCCTGGCGTCAACGGATAAAGGGCTTCCACGGCCTTAACGCGGCCCAGCCCCGCGAGCGCCGGACAAGAGGCGCGGCCGGTATTCGCGCCTGCCCGCGCCGGTATCCGGCGCGGCACCGGGATGGCCCGGGGCACGCCGCCCCGGGCCGCCGTCACGCCGCCAGCGCCAGCGGCGGCGGCAGTTGCGAGTGCACCAGATCGGCGAAGCGGCCGTTCATGCGCATCAGCGCCGCGAAGTCGCCGCGCTCCACCACATGCCCGGCTTCGAAGACCATGATCTCATCGGCCTCGCGGATGGTGGACAGGCGATGGGCGATGATGAAGGTGGTGCGGCCCGCCATCAGCGCCTTCAGCGCCTTCTGCACGCGGGCCTCGGTGGCGGCATCCAGCGCGCTGGTGGCTTCGTCCAGGATCAGGATGGGCGGGTTCTTCAGCAGCGCCCGCGCGATGGCCAGGCGCTGCTTCTGCCCACCGGACAACGCGCCGCCCCGCTCGCCCACCAGGGTGTCATAGCCCTGCGGCTGGCGGCAGATGAAGTCATGCGCCTCGGCCATGCGGCAGGCGGTCTCGATCTCCTCCTGCGTGGCCTCGGGGCGGCCGACCAGCAGGTTCTCGCGGATGGAGCGGTTGAACAGCAGGCTGTCCTGGAATACCACGCCCACGTTGCGGCGCAGGCTCTCCAGCGTCATGTCGCGCAGGTCCACGCCATCGATGGTGATGCGCCCCACCGCCGGGTCCCACAGCCGTTGCAGCAGCGCCATGGCCGTGGTCTTGCCGGCGCCGGTCTGCCCAACCAGCGCCACGCTGCGCCCGGCCTCGGCGGCGAAGCTCACGCCGGCCAGGGTGATGCCGGCGTTGGGATAGGCGAAGCCCACCTCCTCGAACCGCACCGTGCCCGCGGCCCGGCCCATGGCCACCGCGCCGGGGCGGTCGGGCACCGTGCTCTCGGCATCGATCACGTCGAAGAGCTCGGCCAGGGCCGGCGCCTGGAACACAAGGCGGGCGACGAACCCCACCAGCCCCTCCAGCCGCGCGATCAGCAGGGTGGCGAAGCCCATGAAGGAGACGATCTCGCCCACCGTGGCGCGGCCCTGGCTGTTCAGCCAGGCGCCCACGACGAAAATGGCGATAACGCAGAGCGTGCTGGCCGAGCGCGTCATGACCGAGAGCAGCGCCCACCAGTTCAGCACCGGGAACTGCCGGTCCAGTACCTGCCGCACGATGCCGCCGAACAGCTTCGACTCGGCTTCGAGGCGGGTGAAGGACTGCACCACCAGGATATTGGACAGCGCATCCTGCGCGTTGCCGGCAAGCTGCGTGTGCAGCCCCTCCACCTGCGCCTGCGCCCGGTGGGTGCGCGAGACGATGAAGGCCGCGACGATGCAGAACACCACCACCAGCGCCACCAGCAGAAGGCCCAGCCGCCAGTTCAGCACCAGGGTCATCGGCAGCAGCAGGCCGGCGGCCAGCGCCGTCGTCAGGTGCTCGCGGAAGAAGGAGAGCCAGAGGTGGGACAGGTTGTCGCTGCCCACCAGCATGACCTTCATCAGCCGGCCGGATTGCGTGTCGCCATGGAAGGCGGGCGGCATGGCCAGCACGTGCTGGTAGTAGCGGTGCATCACCGCCATTCGGTTGCGGTGGGCCATGCGGTCGGCCAGCAGGGCGATGGCGGCATTGCAGCCGATGCCGGCCAGCCCCACCGCGCCCCACAGCAGCAGCAATTCCACCGTCGTGGAGCCCCGGCCTGCCGAGAGCAGGTCCACCACCCGGCCGAACAGCACGGGTTCCATGAACTGCAGGCCAGCCACCACCAGCGCGGTCAGGCCCAGCCCGCCCGCGATTGCGCGGTCCGGCTTCAGCAGCCCCAACACGCGCGCATACACTTTAAAGAAATTCATCGACCCCTGAAACCCCCGGCGGCACGCGGCATCTGGCCCGCGTGAAGCGGCTTGCAAGGGGGCATGGCGATGCGGCAGGAACAGGGCAGCCGAGTTGCAAAACGGGGGCGCAATACAGACCCGCGGGAGGCGCCGGCGTAAAAGGAGATGTTCATGCCTGCTCTACATCGCCGCGCACTGCTTGGCGCCGCCGGCCTGCTGTCTTTCGCCGGGATCCCCACCCTCGCCCGGGCCCAGGCGGGCGCCGCCGCCAACTGGCCGACCCGCACGGTGAAGTTCATCGTGCCCTTCGTGCCCGCCGGCACCACCGACATCGCGGCCCGCATCCTGGCGGAGCGGCTGCAGCACCGGCTGGGCCAGGCCTTCCCGATCGAGAACCGCGCCGGCGCCGGTGGCAATATCGGCAGCGACGCCGTCGCGAAGGCCGACCCCGATGGCTACACCATCCTGATGCAGACGGTCTCCTCGGGCGCTATCAACTACGCCCTCTATGCGGGGCAGATCGCCTATAAACCCAGCGACCTCGCCAATGTCGGGCTGCTCATCAAGGTGCCCAACGTCATCTTCGTGAACAACAACCTGCCGGTGAAGACGCTGCGGGATCTGGTGGCGCTGGCCAAGTCCAAGCCGGGCGTGCTCAACCACGGCTCCTCCGGCGCCGGTACCTCCCTGCACATGGCGGGCGAATTGCTGAAGCTGGAAGCCGGCATCCAGATGACCCACGTGCCCTTCCGCGGCGCCGGGCCGATGCTGGCGGAAGTCATGGCCGGGCGGGTGGAAGTGGGCGTGGACAACCTGCCTTCCGCCATCGGGCATATCCGCGACGGCCGGCTGCGGGCGCTGGCGGTGACGACCGCCACCCGCAGCGCCGCCCTGCCCGACGTGCCGACCACGGCCGAGGAAGGCCTGCCAGGCGTCGAGGCCACCGGCTGGTTCGGCGTTCAGGCGCCGGCGCGGACCCCGAAGGCCATTATCGACAAGCTGGGGGCGGAGATCGACGCCATCGTGAAGGACAAGGAGACCTGGGCGAAGCTGGCGGATCTCGGCGGCATGAAGCCGGACCTGACGCCCGATGGCGGCACCAGCCCCGCCGCCTTCGAGGCTTTCGTGGCCTCGGAAGTGACGAAATGGGCCGAGGTCGTGCGGCGCTCCGGTGCCAAGGTGGACGGGTAGCCCCAAGGGGCGGGGCCGCGCGGCCCCGCCCACCGGGTTTCAGGCGCGGGCGGTCAGGTGCGCCAGTCGATCTTGTCGCCCTCGATCAGGCGCAGCGCGGTCGGCCAGGCCCATTCGAAATGCGCCAGCTTCTTGACGCTGTCTTCCTCGGTGGTGCCGTTGAACTGGGCGGCGGTGCGCAGGCGCACCTCCTCCGGCGGAAACACCAGCTCGGCGCCGCCGGATTGCGCGGCGACCTGCGCCTGGCAGGCGCGCTCCAGGTAATAGATCATGTTGAAGGCCTCGGGGATGGTGCGCCCCGTGACCAGCAAGCCATGATTGACCAGGATCATCGCCTTGTGCGTGCCCATGTCGGCCACCAGCCGGTCCCGCTCGTCCAGGTCCAGTGCGATGCCCTCGTAGCCGTGATAGGCGAGGTGGCCGTAGAACTTCAGCGCGTGCTGGCTGATCGGCAGCAGCCCCTGCTTCTGGGCGGAGACGGCGATGCCGGCGGCGGTGTGGGTATGCACCACGCAGAAGGCATCCTCCCGCGCCATGTGCAGGGCGGAGTGGATGGTGAAGCCGGCGGCGTTGACCGGCTTCGCTTCCGGTTCGTCCTCCACGATGTTGCCGTGCAGGTCGATCTTGACCAGGTCGCTGGCGCGCATCTCGTGGAACATCACGCCGTAGCGGTTGATCAGGAAATGATGGTCCGGCCCCGGCACCCGCGCGCTGATATGGGTGTAGATGAAGTCCGTCATCTTGAAGTGGGCCACCAGCCGGTAGAGGGCCGCGAGGTCACACCGGATGCGCCACTCCTCCTCCGAGCAGGCGATGCGGGCGGGGGGGATGGCGATGTTCATGACCGAATCCTTGTTCGAGACCGGCGGATGACAGACCCGCCCGGCCCATGCGTCAATGACGAATCCGGTGCCAGCGGGCCGCCTCACGCGGCCGGCACGGCGTCCTCGGCCACGGAGACCGCCGCGCGGGCGGACCAGCCCAGCCGCACCGGCAGCCCCTCGGCCGGCGCGAAGGGGGCGTTCCAGGCCGGCAGGTTCACCCGCAGCGGGCCGAAATCGGCCGTCGCCACCGTCAGCGCGAAACCGGCGCCGATATAGGACCAGCTCTCCACGACGCCCTCCACCATGTTCTCGGCGGTCTCGCCCGGCGCCAGCAGCGACACCTTCTCCGGCCGCAGCGAGAGCAGCACGGGCGTGCCGGCCGGCGGGCGGGCGCCCGCGGCCACAGCCACGGCGAGCACCGTGGCCCCGGCCTGGATGCCGAAGCCACCCGGCCCGCCTTCCGTCGCGCGGCCCGCCAGGAAGTTGGACTTGCCCAGGAAGTCCGCGACGAAGCGGGTGTTCGGCGCCTCGTAGAGTTGCGCCGGGCTGCCCTGCTGCACCAGCTTGCCGTGGTTCAGGATGGCGATGCGGTCGGAGAGGCTCAGCGCCTCCTCCTGATCATGCGTGACGTTCACGAAGGTGCGGCCCACGCGGCGGTGCAGCGCCTTCAGCTCGTCCTGCAACTCGGCGCGCAGCTTCTTGTCCAGCGCCGAGAGCGGCTCGTCCAGCAGCAGCAGGGCGGGCTGGAACACCAGGGCGCGGGCCAGCGCCACGCGCTGCTGCTGCCCGCCCGAGAGCTGCGATGGCTTGCGGTCGGCGAAGCGCGTCAGCTGCACCAGGTCCAGCGCGGCGCGCACCTTCTCCGCCTGCTCGGGCCTGGGCATATGGCGGACGCGCAGCGGGAACGCGACATTCTCGGCCACCGTCAGGTGCGGGAACAGCGCGTAGCCCTGAAAAACCATGCCGAAATCGCGCTTCTCCGGCGGCAGGGCGGTGATGTCGCGGCCATCCAGCAGGATCTGCCCCTCGGTCGGCCGCACGAAGCCCGCGATGGTCATCAGCAGCGTCGTCTTGCCCGAGCCCGAAGGGCCCAGCAGGGTCAGGAACTCGCCCTGCCCCACGTCGATGCTGACATCCTCGGCGGCGGTGAAGCTGCCGTAGCGCTTGGTGATGCCCCGCAGCGTCAGCGCGTGGCCGGCCGCTGGGGCCGCCAGTGCAGCACTCACGCGCGGTAATCCGGCTGCTCGCGGTCCATCTTGCGCTTCAGCGCCTGCCAGGGCAGCCAGCCCTTGGTGGGCGAATCACTGGCCTGCGCCCGCACCCGCGCCACCGTCCCGGGCGGCGGCACTGACAGCGGCGCGCCGGTGGACTGCGCCGCCACCTGGATGCGGCAGGACTGCTCCAGGTAGTACATCCAGTAGAAGGCCTCGGCCACGGTGCGGCCGATGGTCAGCAGGCCGTGGTTGCGCAGCAGCAGGCAGGGCTTGTCGCCCATGTCGCGCACCAGCCGGTCCCGCTCGTCCAGGTTGTCGTCGGCCGCGATGCCCTCGTATTCATGGATGGCGAGGCGGTCGTGGAATTCCATGCTCATCTGGTTCAGCGGCAGCAGCCCGCCGGCCTGCGCCGCCACCGCCATGCCGGCCAGCGTATGGGTGTGCATCACGCATTGCGCGCGCTCGCTGCCCAGGTGCAGGGCGGAATGGATGACGAAGCCCGCCGGGTTCACCGGCCAGCTGGTCTCCTGCGCCGGCTGCCCCTCGGCGTCCACCAGCACGAGGGAGGAGGCGGTGATCTCGTCGAACATCAGGCCGTAGGGGTTGACCAGAAAGCGGTGGCCCTCCCCCGGCACGCGGACGGACAGGTGGGTATAGACCAGGTCCGTCATGCCGAAATGCGCGAGCAGGCGGTAGGCGCAGGCGAGGTCCTCGCGCAGTTCGCGCTCGGCGGGCACGTGCAGCGGGTCGGGACGGACCGGGGGTGCGGGCGGGGGGTTGAGCATCAGTAGCCCCTTTCAGGATCGTAGAGATTGGGCAGCGGCTGGCCGGCTTCCTGCGCGGCGATGGCGCCGGCGACATAGGCGGCGCGTTCCCGCCGGCTGGCCAGCGAAGCGACATGCGGCGTGATGGTGATGCGCGGGTGCGTCCAGAGCGGGCTTTCCTTCGGCAGCGGCTCCTGCACGAAGACATCCATCACCGCGCCGGACAGGTGCCCGGCATCGAGCGCCGCGAGCAGATCAGGCACCACCACGTGCTGGCCGCGGCCGGCGCTGACCAGCCCGGCACCGGCCGGCAGCCGCGCCAGCAGCGCGGCGTCGATCAGCCCGGCGGTCTCGGGCGTGGAGGGCAGCAGGCAGACCAGGATATCGGTGGTGGCCAGGAATTCCGGCAGCTCGGCGCTGCCCGCGAAGCTGCGCACCCCCGGCAGGTCCTTGCGCGAGCGCGCCCAGCCCTGCACGGGGAAGTTCAGCCCCTGCAGCATCTTCGCGGCGGCGGCGCCCAGATTGCCCAGGCCCATGATGCCGACGCGCCGCCGGGGCGCCGAGAACGGCGTCTCGCGATGGGCCCAGCGGGCCTCCGCCTGCCCCAGCGCGAAATGGCGGGTGTCGCGCAGCAGGCTGAGGCAGGCCCAGGCAATGTATTCGCCCATGCGCTGTGCCGTGTCGTCGCCGCCCATGCGGATCAGCGGCAGGTGGCGCGGCCAGTCCGCCACGCGGGTGATGTGGTCCACGCCGGCGGCGGAGGAGAAGACCGCGCGCAACCCGGGCATCCGCCCCAGCCGCCCTTCCTCGGGCTCCCACACCAGCACGTAACGCACGTCCTCCGGCCGGACGGACGGGTCGGTCCAGGACCGGACATCGAGGCGCGGGTCGGCCCCCCTGAAGCAGGCCTGCCAATCCGCGACAGCCTTTTCGCCACCAGACTTCACCAGAAGCAACACGTCAGAACAGTTCCAGACAAGGCGGGCGCGCCAGGGCGGCCGCGTGAGGTAAAGGAAGCAGCGGCAGACTGCCCATGCCGCAGCATGGGGTAAAGGGCCGCCCGCATGACAACCTGCCGGTTTCCGACGCAATCAGGGCGCCGGCAGGCCGCGAAGCGGTCAGGTTGCGCGTCCACGCGGCAATCCGCCGCCCCGCCCACCCTTGCCAGCCGCCCGGCGGGGGGCGACCCTGGCGCCGACATGACCTCGCAGAGTGCCCCCGCATGACCTTGCCCTCCTCCCTCCGCGCCCCTGGTTTCGTGGCGCGCCCGTACTGGTGGGACGCGGCGGAGCCGCCCAAGCGTGACAGCGGCCTGCCGGCCCGGGCCGCCGTCGCCATCGTCGGCGGCGGCTATGCCGGGCTTTCGGCGGCGCTGACGCTGCGGCGCCTGGGGCATGAGGTGGTGGTGCTGGACGCGGAGCGGATCGGCTGGGGTGCGTCCTCCCGCAATGGCGGCGCCGTCTCGGGCGGGCTGAAGCTGGCCAAGACCGACCTGGCCAGGAAGCATGGCGCCGCGCGCGCCGACGCCATCATGGCCACCGCCGCCGCCAGCTTCCCCTTCATCGAGGAATTGCTGGCCCGCGAGGCGATCGACTGCGACTACATCCGCTGCGGCCGGTTCTCGCCGGCCTGGACGCCTGCGCATTATGACGGCATGGCGGCGCGCGCCGCGCGGCTGGCGGAACTGACCGGCCTGCCCACCCGCATGGTGCCGCGCGAGCGGCAGCGCGAGGCGCTGGGCAGCGACCACTATCACGGTGGCATGATCGCCGATGGTGCCGGCAGCCTGCATCCCGGCAAATATGCCCGCGGCCTGGCCGAGGCCGCCGAGCGCGCCGGCGCCACGCTGGTCGATGGCGTCCGCGTCTCTGGCATCCGGCAGGAGGGCAGCGGCTTCCGCATCGCCACGAACCAGGGCGAGATGGCGGCGGACGCGGTGCTGGTGGCCACCAATGGCTATACGCGCGGGCCCGGCGGCGGCAGCGCGGGCGGCGCCATGCCCTGGCTGGCGAAGCGGCTGATACCCATCGCCTCCTACATCATCGCGACTGAGCCCCTGGCGCCGGGGGTGATCGACCGACTGTTCCCCAACCGCCGCGTGATCGGCGACAGCCGGCGGGTGCTGAACTATTTCCGCGCCAGCCCGGATGGCACCCGCGTGGTCTGGGGCGGCCGTGCCAGCTTCCGCGACGCCACAGCCGAGCAGGCGGCTTCTGCCCTGCACCGCGCCATGACCGATGTCTTCCCGGAGCTGCGCGACACCCGGGTCACCCATGCCTGGACCGGCAACGTGGCCTTCACCTTCGATTTCCTGCCGCATATCGGCGTGCAGGACGGGGTGCACTACGCCGCCGGCTGCCAGGGCTCGGGCGTCGCGATGGCCAGTTGGCTGGGGCATAATGCCGCGCTCAAGTTGGCGGGCGCCGCTAATGAGCAGTTCGCGCTGGACAGCCTGCATTTCCCCACCGTGCCGACCTATGACGGCACGCCCTGGTTCCTGCCGCTGGTGGGGGGCTGGTACCGGCTGCGCGACCGCATCGACCGCATGCGGGCCTGAACGGCGGAAGGCGCGGGCCGCGGCAACCTTCGGGCCACCGCCTCGTTCCCCCTGGGCATGATACCCCCACCACGTTAAGAAACGCGCCCGAATACCCGCCGTGTCTGGTGACGAAGGCTGGACTAGCGGTTTCGCATATTCTCCGGGCAGCTGGCGAAGGCCGGTCGCGCGGGGGTGCGGCCCGCGATGCCTCCCTTTCGCCACCGGCCGGCCATCCGGGTGCCACGGCGCCACCCCACCCACCCCTGTTCCGCCTGCCACCACAAGGACTGCGATGAGTTTCATCTCCTATGCCCAGAACGGCGAAGACGTCATCCTGTGGCGGGCCCTGAAGCAGGTGGAGAACGGATTCTACATCGATATCGGGGCCTGCGACCCGACCGATCTGTCCGTCACCCGCGCTTTCTATGACCGTGGCTGGCGCGGCATCAATGTCGAGCCCGTGGCGGAATACCATGCGCGTTGCATGGCCGAGCGGCCGCGCGACCTGAACCTGAACGTGGCGGTGGCGGCCCGGCCCGGCACGCTGCGCTTCCTGAACGTGCCCGATACCGGCCTGTCCACCACCGTCGAGGCGGTCGCGGCGAGCGCCGTGGCGCTTGGCTGGACGGTGGAGGAACGGCAGGTCCCGGCCCGGACCCTGGCCGATATCTGCGCCGAGGCCGCGCTGGGTGAGATCCATTTCCTCAAGATCGATGTCGAGGGCGCCGAGCAGGCGGTGCTGGAAGGCGCCGATTTCGCCCGCTTCCGCCCCTGGATCGTGCTGATCGAAGCCACCGCGCCGCTGAGCACCGAGCGCCAGGACCACCTCTGGCGCGGCCTGCTGCTCGATGCCGGCTACGAGCAGGCGTATTTCGATGGCGTGAACCTCTATTTCGTGGCCCGCGAACGGCGGGAACTGGCCGCGGCGCTGGCCATCCCGCCCAATGCGCTGGACGATTACAAACCCGCTGCCCTGGTAGGGCTGGAAGCCCAGGTCGCCGCCGCGCGGGCGGCGTCGGAGCAGGAACGGCAGGCGAAGGCCGCCCTGCAGGCACGCCTCGCCGCCGCGCAGGACGCGCTGGAGCAGGAGCGCGGCAAATCCGCCGGACTTCGCGCCCGCCTGGAAGCCATGGCGCGGGCGCTGGACCAGGACATGCCGCGGGACCAGCAGGGACATGCCGGTATCGAGCGCCTGCCCGGCCGCCTGGAGACCCACCTCATTCTGCGCGCGCGGGAGATCGCGGCGCTGCGCACGCAGGTGGCCGAGCTGACAAACCGGCTGGACAGCCTCTTCGCCAGCACGTCCTGGCGGGTGACCGCGCCCCTGCGCGTGACCCGCCGCATGTTGCCGGCGCAGCGGGCACGCCACGCGCCCGTGCCGCCGCGCGCCGCGCCCACCGCGT
The DNA here is from genome assembly GCA_028288745.1 of Roseomonas sp. GTDB lineage: Bacteria > Pseudomonadota > Alphaproteobacteria > Acetobacterales > Acetobacteraceae > Pseudoroseomonas. The sequence goes on from JAQGHX010000015.1 coordinate 14,194, forward strand.
CACCGGCCGCTCCTTCTCCTTCCCCCGCTCCGCCACCGCCCGAGCCCGCCCCGCTCCGCCCGCGCCGGGCCGACATGGACCCAAAGGAACTGGCCCGGCAGGTCTTCCACCGCGGCATGCGGCTGATCCTGGGGATACCCGGCGGCCCGCAGGGTGTCCGGCTGGTGCGCAGCGTCGCCCCGCGGCCGGTGGATTGGCTGGCGCTGCGCTACCGCGCCTACCAGCACCGCGCGTCGTTGCCACCGCCGGCCGCCACCGGGGACATGAGCAAGGCACTCGCCTCCCTACGGATCGGGACGCTCGACATCAGCGAGGAGGAAACCCGCCTCTACCGCCAATTCGCGACCAGCGGCCTGTCCAAGCACGGCCCGGTGAGGAACTAGAACCCGGATGCGTCTCGTCATCGATCTGCAGGGTGCGCAGGGCAGCAGCCACACGCGCGGCATCGGCCGTTATTCCCGTGAACTGGCCATGGCCATGGTGCGGGAGCCGCGTGGGCACGAGGTCGTCATCGCCCTCAACGGCGCCTTCGCCGAAACGGCTGAGGAACTGACGGCCAGCTTCGGCGCCGTCCTGCCACGCGGGCAGATCCGCGCGTGGCAGTCGCCGAAGGGCACGGCAGCGACGCTGGAGACGCCGCTGCGGGGCTTCGCGGAGACCTTGCGCGCGCAGTTCCTGGCCTCGCTGCGGCCCGACCTGGTGCAGGTCAGCAGCATGTTCGAGGGGCTGGGCGATGATGTCGTCAGCCTGCTGCCGCCGGATCTGGAACGGCTGCCGGTGGTGGCCACCTGCTACGACCTGATCCCGCTGATCCGCCACCAGGAGTATTTCGGCGCGCCCGGCCCGGCCTCCCAGGCCGCGCGCTGGTATTACCGCTGCGTGCAGGAGATGTCGCTCTGCGAGGGGCTGCTCGCCATCTCGGAATCCAGCCGTGGCGAGGCCATCCGGCACCTGCCCTACGCGCCCGAGCGGGTGTTCAACGTGCAGGCCGGCATCAGCGACAGTTTCCGCCCGGCCAACCTGACGTCAGAGGCGCGGGCCGCGCTGCTGGAACGCTACGGACTGCGGGAATCCTTCATCCTGTTCCTCGGCGCCGGCGATATCCGCAAGAACGAGGCAGGGTTGATCGCGGCCTATGCGCGCCTGCCGCAGGCGCTGCGCGACAGCCACCAGTTGCTGATCGTCGGCAAGATGGACCAGGCGAACCTGCGCCGCACCGCCGCGCAACTGCAGGTGCCGGTCGAGAACTTCGTCATCGTCCCCTTCGTGCGGGAGAACGACCTCAACGCGCTCTACTCCACCTGCGCGCTGTTCGTCTTCCCCTCGGTGCATGAGGGCTTCGGCCTGCCGGTGGCCGAGGCCATGGCCTGCGGCGCGCCCACCATCGCCAGCAACACCACCAGCCTGCCGGAAGTCATCGGCCGCGCCGACGCGACCTTCGACCCCGCCGACCCGGATGCCATCGCCGCCCGCATGCGGTCGGTGCTGGAGAACCCGGCCTTCCGCCAGGAACTCGCCAGTTACGGCCCGGGGCAGGCCGCGCGCTTCACCTGGAAATCCAGCGCCCGCCGCGCCTGGGACGCGCTGGAGACGATCCATGCCCGCCGGCAGGAGCGCGAGAAGCCCCACCCCATCTCGGTGCTGCAACCCCGCGCCAGCCTCGCCTTCGTCTCGCCGCTGCCGCCGCAGGCCAGCGGCATCGCCGATTACAGCCGCGAATTGCTGCCGAGTCTGGCCCGCCACTATGACATCACCCTGGTCAGTGAGGTGGCGACCGACGACATCCGCCTGGCCGCCTTCCCCAGCCTCAGCCCCGCCGACTTCCTGCGGCAGTCAGGGCGCTTCGACCGCGTGCTGTACCAGGTCGGCAATTCCTATTTCCACCGTTTCCAGACCGAGGACCTGCTGCCGAACCGCCCGGGCGTGGTGGTGCTGCACGATGCCTTCCTGTCCGACTACATGAACTGGCTGTGCTGCGAGCAGGGCGACCCCGACGCCTTCCGGGCAGTGCTGCTGCGCTCGCACGGCTACCCCGCGCTGCGCTACCACGCGGAGCACGGGCTGGCCGCCACCCTGGCGCATTACCCCTGCTGCCTGCCGGTGCTGCGCGGTTCCGTCGGAATCATCCAGCATTCGCGGCATGGCGTGGACGTGCTGCGGCAACATTTCGGCGAGGCGGCGACCCGCGACATCGCCGTCATCCCCCTCCTGCGCGCCCAGCGCGTGCTGCCGGACCGCGCCACCGCCCGCGCGGCTCTCGGCCTGGATGCCGGGACCTTCGTGGCCTGCAGCTTCGGCAGCATCACGCCGCTGAAATGCCCGGCGCTGCTGACCAGGGCCTGGCGCCGCAGCGGCCTGGAAGGGCGCATGGTCTTCGCCGGCGACGTGGACCCGGTGCTGCGCCAGGGGCTGGAGGATACGGATGCCGGCATCCATTTCACCGGCCGCCTGAGCCGGGAGGAATACGACACCTGGCTCGCCGCCGCCGACCTGGTGGTGCAATGGCGCAGCGGCTCGCGCGGCGAATCCTCGGCCGCGGTGGCCGATGCGCTGATGGCGGGCCTGCCGGTGGTCGTGAACCGCCATGGCTCGGCGGCGGAACTGCCCGAGGGGCTGGCGCTCGTCCTGCCGGACGAAGCGGGGCCGGAGGAACTGGCGGAGGCGATGCGCGCTCTGCATGACGAACCGGAGCGCCGGCGCGCCCTGGCCGACGCCGCCCGTGCCTATGTGCTGCGGCAACTGGCGCCCGAGACGATTGCGCAGCGCTACCACGAAGCGATCGAGCAGGCCTATGCGTCGCACCGCGCCCCTGTCATGGCGCAGCGGCTGGAAGCCCGCGTCCTGGCGGCGGCGGCCGCGCCGGGCGGCATGCTGGCGGCCTCGCAGGCGGTCGCGCGCAGCTTCCCGCAGCCCTGGCTGGCGGGCGGCCACCCGCGCCTGCTGGTGGATATGTCTGAACTCGCCCGGCGCGACGGCGGCTCCGGCATCCAGCGCGTGGTGCGCGAGATCGGCCGGCGCGGCTGGGAAACCCCGCCCGAGGGCTACCGGGGCGAGGCGGTGCGGGCCCATGCGGGGCGGCTGCGGCAGACCCATGCCGTGCCGCTGCGCGTGCTGGGCCATGCGGCCCTGCCCCTGCCGGAAACCCCCGTCGATGCCGGCCCCGGCGACATCCTGCTCTGCGCCGACGTCAATGCCGAACTGACGCCGCAGGAATTCCAGGATTTGCGGCGGCTGCGGCTGCAAGGCATGCGGATCGTGCTGGTGGTGTACGACCTGCTGCCGATGCGGCAACCGGAACTCTTCCCGGCGGCGGTGATCGCGCTGATCCGCGACTGGTATGCCCGCATGATCACCATCGCCGATGGCGCCATCTGCATCTCCCGCGCCGTTGCGGATGAGTTGATTTCCTGGCTGGGCGAGGAACCGGGCCGGCGCGCGACCCCGTTGCCGGTGGGCTTCTTCCATCTCGGCGCGGATTTCCAGCCGGTGGCGGTGGCGGAGAGCGATTCTCCCGCGGTGCGGGCCGCGCTCGACGCCGCGCGCCAGCGTCCGACCGTGGTGATGACCGGCACGGTCGAGCCCCGCAAAGGCTACCCCCAGGCCCTGGCGGCCTTCGAGGCCCTGTGGCGCGACGGGCAGGATGCCGGCCTGACCATCGTCGGCAAGCAGGGCTGGCAGATGGAGGCCTTCGCCGACCGGCTGCGTGCCTCGCCCGAGCTGGGCGGCCGGCTGCACTGGCTCTCGGGCTGCGGCGATGCCGACCTGCGCAAGCTCTACCGGGCTGGGGCCGGGCTGCTGATGGCGTCCAGCCACGAGGGTTTCGGCCTGCCGATCATCGAGGCGGCGCAGGCCGGGCTGCCGGTCCTAGCGCGCGATCTGCCGGTGTTCCGCGAGGTGGCGGGCGAGCACGCACGCTATTTCAGCGGCGATGACGGCGATGCCCTGGCGGCCGCGCTGCGTGGCTGGGTCGCTTCCGGCTTCACGCCCGCGCCGGATGGCATTGAGCCGCTGAGCTGGGATGACAGCTACCGGCAGCTCTGCGATGTCGTGATCGGGGAAGCGTGGTACCGCGTCTGGCGGCCCTGATCGTGGCCGGGCGCCTATGCCGGGCTGAGGCCCTTCACGGGGCCGGGCGGGCTTCCGGCGTCCCGGCCATGCCCTCCGGCGGGCCGGGACACCGGGGCGCCGGGCGCCTTCAGGTCACCAGCGAATAGATCATCCGCACCGCCGTGATCGCCAGGAACACGGCGAAGGCGCGCTTCAGCACCAGCGGCGGGATGGTATGGGCCAGATGCACCCCCCAGGGGGTCGCGATGATGGAGCTGGGCACGATCAGCGCGAAGCCGATCAGGTTGACGTAGCCCAGCGAATAAGGCGGCAGGTCCGGCACGCCCCAGCCGCCATAGATGAACCCGATGGTCGCCGGGATCGAGATGATCAGCCCGAAGACCGAGGCGGTGGCGACCGCCGAGCGGATGGGCGTGCCGAACATCGACAGGATCGGCACGCCCACCGTGCCGCCGCCGATGCCCATCATGGCCGAGATCGCGCCGATGAACCCGCCGATACCCCAGAGGCCCGGCCCGCGCGGCGTCGTGTCGCGGATTTTGAAGTCCACGCCGGTGAAGCCCATGTTCAGCGCCACCAGCAGCGCGATGATGGCGAAGACGGCCGAGAGCGCCTCGCCTTTCAGCCAGATGGCCGCCACGGTGCCCAGCGCCACGCCCAGGATCATCGAGGGCCAGATGGCGCGCAGCAGGGCGCTGTCGATCGCGCCCCGCGCATAGTGCTTGCGGGCCGAGACGATGGAGGTCGGGATGATGGTCGCGAGGCTGGTGCCCACCGCCAGCTTCATCTGCACCGCCTCGGGGATGCCGAACAACGGCAGCACGTTGAACAGCACCGGCACGATCACGATGCCGCCGCCGACCCCCAGCAACCCCGCCAGCGTGCCGGAGACGATACCCGTCAGCGCCATCGCGACGGCGAGTGCCGCGAGCCAGACGGGGTCGGAAAGATGTTGCATCGTGTTAGGCCCTTGGCGGGAGTGGAGCAGAGGTGCAGCATCGTCACTACACGCAGCCTCCGGTTCCGCAAACGCCCGTGCCCTTCATCACCGATCCCTGGTTCTACGTCCTCGCCGTACCGGCGCTGCTCATCACAGGCATCAGCAAGGGCGGTTTCGCCTCGGGCGGCGGCAACCTGGCGGTGCCCGCCATGGCGCTGCTCGTCCCGGCGCCGCAGGCCGCCGCCATCACCCTGCCGGTGCTCTGCGCCATGGACCTCGCGGGGCTGCGCGCGTGGTGGGGGCGCTGGAGCGGGCGGGAGATGCGGGCCATCCTGCCGGGCGGGCTGGCGGGCATCCTGCTGGGCGCCTTCGCCTTCGGGCTGATGGGCGACCGCGGCATCAAGCTGATGGTGGGGCTGATCTCCCTCATCTTCATCGCGCGCGGGCTGTGGGTGGCACGGCACGGGCCGCCTGAGCCCGACAGCCCCAACCGGCTGAAAGGCGGCTTCTGGGGCGCCGTCTCGGGCTTCACCAGCACGCTGGCCCATGCGGGCGGGCCGCCGCTGGCGCTGTATCTCTACCCGCTGCGCCTGCCGCGCGCGCAGCTGACCGCCACCACCGTGGTGTTCTTCGGGGTAATGAACTACGTCAAGCTGGTCCCCTACGCGGCGCTGGGGCAACTGACCGCATCCAACCTGCTCACCAGCCTGGTGCTGCTGCCGCTGGCGCCCATCGGCGTGCGGCTGGGCATCTGGCTACAGGGGCATATCAGCGACAAGGTGTTTTACCGGGTGATCTACGTCCTGCTGGGTACCACCGGCCTGAAACTGGTGGCCGAGGGAATCGGGCTGTGAGCGGCGCCTTCCTCGGCGTGCTGGGCGGCATGGGGCCGCTGGCCAGCGCGCAGTTCATGCTGCGCCTGACGCTGCTGACCCCGGCCCAGCGGGACCAGGACCACATTCCCGCCATCCTGTGGTCCGACCCCCGCGTGCCGGACCGCACGGCGGCGCGCCTCGGCGGTGGCGAGGACCCGCTGCCCTGGCTGGCGCGCGGCGTGGCCGGGCTGGAGGCGGCGGGGGCCGGCGCCATCGCCATTCCCTGCAATACCGCCCATGGCTGGTACGATGAACTGCGCGCCACCACGCGCCTGCCCATCCTGCATATCGTGGAGGCCGCGGCGCAGGACCTCGCCCGCCAGGGCATCACGCGCGGGCGCATCGGCGTGATGGGCACGGCCGCCACCCTGGCCATGCGGCTCTACCAGCCCTGGCTGGAGGGGCTGGGCTACGAGGTGATCGTGCCGGACGCCGCCGAGATGGAGGCCCTCGTCACCCCCGGCATCGCGCTGGTGAAGGCCAACCGGGTGGAGAGCGCCTACGCGCCGCTGGCCGAGGCCGCCGCCAACCTGCGCGCGCGCGGCGCCGCCGCCGTGGTGCTGGGCTGCACGGAAATCCCGCTCGGCATCCTCGCCGGGCCGCATGCCGAGATCGGGCTGCCGCTGGTGGACACGATCGACGCCCTGGCGCTGGCCGCCATCCGCTGGGCCAGGGGGTAGCGCCCTGCGCGCGCCGGACCTCGACCTCGACCTGCTGCGCTGCTTCGTGCAGGTGGCGGAACGGGGCGGGTTCACCCATGGCGGCGTGGCGCTGGGGCTGACGCAATCGGCCGTCAGCCTGAAGGTGAAGCGGCTGGAGGACCTCGTCGGCAAGCGGGTGTTCGACCGCACCAGCCGCAGCATCGCCCTGACGCGGGAGGGCGAGACGCTGCTGGCTTATGCCCGGCGCATGCTGGCGCTGAATGACGAGGCCGTGCGCCGGCTGGTGGCGCCCGCCATCGCGGGGCGGCTGCGCCTGGGCGTGGCGGACCATTTCGTGCCGCGCAACCTGGCCCCCCTGCTGGCCCGCTTCGCCCGCGACTACCCCGAGGTCAGGCTGGAAGTGGAAGTCGGCCGCAGCCACGAGTTACGCGCGGCGCAGGAACGCGGCGAGCTGGACCTGGTGCTGGGCAAGCGCCGCGACGGCGAGACCGCGGGCAGCGCCATCTGGACCGAGCCCATCGTCTGGGTCGCGGCCCCCGGCTGGACGGCGCCCGAAGGCCGCCCCCTGCCGGTGGCGATGCTGCCCCAGGGCTGCATGTTCCGCGACCGCGCGCTGGCGGCGCTGGCACGGGCGGGGCTGGGCTTCGAGGTGGTCTATACCTCGGCCAGCCTGCTGGGGGTGGCGGCGGCGGCGCAGGCGGGTTTCGCGGTCACGGTGCTCGGCCGCTCCGGCCTGCCGCCGGGGCTGCGGGAACAGCCCGGGCTGCCCGCGCTGGGCGTGGCCGAGATGGCGGTGTTCGGCGACGCCGCCGGGCGCACACAACTCGTCGCGCCCCTGGTCCTGCTCATCCGCGACAGCCTGGAAGCCGGCTGAGGGGTGGGATGATCCGCAAGGCGGATGGCGGGCCTCCCGCAACGCTCCCGTTTGACAGGTCCTGGGGCCGGGAGCAGCCTGGGCAGCGATAATCCTGGCAAGGAAACGCCCCGATGCCACCCACGGGCACCACGCACGCCCCGCACGACGATGCCCCCGACCGTGACTGGCCCATCATGGGGCTGATCGGCACCGGGCATTTCCTCTCCCATTTCTACATGCTCTGCCTCGCCCCGCTCTTCCCGATCTGGAAGGAGGAGTTCGGCGTCTCCTACACAGCGCTCGGCTTCTCGGTGGCGCTGATGAGCACGGTGACGGCAGTGCTGCAGACGCCGGTGGGCTTCCTGGTGGACCGGCACGGGGCGCGGCCCTACCTGGTCGGCGGCACGCTGATCATGGCGCTGTCGATCTCCGCCATGGCCTTCGCGTCGGGCTACTGGGCCATCCTGCTGCTGGCCCTGGTCTCGGGCGTGGGCAACAGCGTCATCCACCCGGCGGATTACGCCATCCTCGCCGGCAGCATCAACAAGTCCCGCATGGGCCGCGCCTTCGCGATGCATACCCTGACCGGCAATCTGGGCTTCGCCGCCGCGCCGCCGGCCATGGCCGCCCTGGCCCTGCTGGTCGGCTGGCGGGAGGCCCTGCTGATCTTCGGCCTGCTGGGCGTGCCGGTGGTCGGCGCCATCCTGTGGCAGAGCCGTATCCTGACCGACCAGGCCAAGCCGCGCGCCAGCCACACGCCCAGCGGCGCCAGCGTGCTGCTCACCCGGCCGATGCTGCTGTTCTTCGCCTTCTTCCTGCTGTCCTCCATGGCCAGTTCCGGCATGCAGGCCTTCGTCATCCCGGTCATGAACCAGCTCTGGGGCCTGCCGCTGGCGGTGGGGTCGATGGTGCTGACGGGCTATTTCGTCGGCAATATCCTGGGCGTGCTGGTGGGCGGCTGGTTCGCCGACCGTTCCACCCGCTACGGCGCCTTCGTCGTCGGCCTGACGCTGGCGGCGATTGCTCTGATCCTGGCGCTTGGCATGGTGCCGATGCCGGGGGTGGCCGCCATCGCGGTCGCGCTGCTGGCGGGTGTCGCGCTCGGAGCCAGCCGCACGCCGCGCGACGTGATGGTGAAGGACGCCGCGCCACCGGGGCAGATCGGCAAGGTGTTCGGCTTCATCTCCTCCGGCCTGCCGCTGGGCGGCGCGCTGACACCGGCGGTGGGCATGCTGCTGGATGCCGGAATGCCGCATCTGGTGCTGCCGCTGGTGGCGGGGCTGCTGGCGCTCTCGCTGCTCTGCATGGGCAGCGCGCGGGGCAGCGCCGCCCGCGTGGCCCCGGTGGCGGCGGAATAGGGCGGGAGCATCCCGCCCCATCACGGGGGCTGACGGCGCGCGGCCCGCTACCAGCCGTTCACCCGGCCCCAGACCGGCACGACCTCGCGGCCGCCATCCACGCCTGGCGCGCGCAGGATGCCGTGGCCAGCACCAGGAACGGGGTGGGCAGGTCGTCCGGTGTGGTCATGCGGCGTTCCAGCGCGCCTCGGCATCCAGCGGCAGCACCGGGCGCGGCAGCTTCTTCCACTCGAAGCGGTCGAGCATGGGGGAGGTCAGGCCCGGCACATCGACCTCGACGATGCGGGTGGACGAGAAGAACTCATCGAAACCGCCGCGGAAATGCCCGCGCGACTTCACCACCACTACCCGCGCGGCGGCGATATCCAGGCCCAGATGCTCCAGGAAGGCAGGGTCGGCGCATTGCGTGCGGTGGCTGACCACCACCACCACGATGCCGCCGATGCGCAGCGCGGCGGTGGTACCGAGGTCCATGGCCGTGCCCGCGAAAATGCCGCGCCGCCCGGTCAGCCGGCCATCCGAGATCGCCTGCACCACCGCCGGGGCCTCGAAGGGCTTGCTGAAGCCATTGGGGCCGCCCCGGTTGAAGCGGGCGGTGAAGCGGGCGCCGACGCCCAGATTCCGTGCCTCGGCGGCCAGGACAGGGTCGTTGATGATGCCGACGATCGCGTCCTGCACGCCCGCCTTGTGGAAGGCCTCCAGGATGTACATCGTGTTGCCGCGCCCGCCGCCGCCTGGATTATCCGCGACATCGGCGAAGCAGAGCGGCACCTCGCTGGTCAGCGCGCGTTCGGTGGCTTCCCGCAGCGAGGTCAGCTTCGCCACGAAGCGACCGCGCCGTTCCCAGGCGGCCTTCGCCAGTTCATCCGCCAGCGCCTCGCAGGCCGTGGCGTCCGGGCCCGTCACGATGATGGCGAAGCCGTTGAACGGCGTGTCGCCATAGGCGAAGCCGCCCATGACGGAGACATTGGCGATCTTGCGCTGCCCCTGCGCCGTCGCCCGCGCCTGGCCGAGGTTGATCACCTCGGCGTAAGGGCCTTCCGAGGTCAGCATGCTGACGCTGGGCGCCACGATGGGCAGGCGGCGGAAGGCGCGGTGGAAGCGCTCGCCCGCCATCAGCCGGCGCAGCAGGGCCGCGGATTCCTCGCCGCGCTCGCGCATGTCCAGGTGCGGGTTGGTGCGGTAGCCCACGAAGGCGTCGCAATCCCGCACCATGCCGTCCGAGACATTGGCATGCAGATCGTAGCTGCAGACCAGCGGCACGCCCTCGCCCAGCGTTGCGCGCACCAGGGTCTGCAACGCGCCCTCGGGGTCGTCCAGCTCAGTGGTCAGGCCGGCGCCGTGCAGCACGCAGTAGACGCCGTCCACCTGCCCGCGCAGCGCTTCCAGCCCCTGCCGCCAGGTGGCCATCATGGCGCCGAACACCGCCTGGTCGACCGGGCCGTTCGGCTCGGCCATGGCCAGCAGGACCGGGCGGGGCTGCCAGGGGCCGGCCCGGTCCATGGCGCGGACGAAGCCGGGCATCTCGGCCAGGGCGACCGGGGCGGGGCTGCGGGCATCGGCCAGGATGGCCTCGCCCTCCAGCCAGCAGCGGAAATCCGCCCGCTCCGTGACCGGGGCGAAGCGGTTGCACTCGATCGAGAAACCTAGCAGCGCGATGCGCGGCGAGGCCGGGAGCAGCGGGGCGGTCACAATTTCATTCCCATCAGTTCGGCATGGCGCTGGGTGGATTTCAGCCCGCTGCCGGTCAGCACCACCACCGTCGTCTCATGGGCGCGGATGGTGCCGGCCGCCAGCAGCCGCGCGAAGGCCGCCGCCGCCTGGGCGCAGGTGGGTTCCACGTACAGGCCCTGCAGCGCCAGGCCGCGTGTGGCCTCGGCGATCTCGGCCTCGTCCAGCAGCACGGCGCCGCCGCGGCTCTCATGCAGCACGGAGAGCACTTCCGGCATGCGGATCGGCTGGGCGATGGCGGTGCCCTCGGCGATGGTGGGGCGCGCGGCCTCGGGCGCCGCCTTCAGGAAGGCGCGCGCGATGGGCCCGCAATGCGCCGGCTGCGCCGCGAAGATGCGCGGCAGGCGGGAGATCTGCCCCGCCCGCAGCAACTCGGAAAACCCGATGCCGCAGCCGAGCACGTTGGAACCCGCGCCACAGGGCACGATGACATTGTCCGGCGCGCGGAAGCCCAGATCCTCCCACAGCTCATAGGCCAGCGTCTTGGTGCCCTGGAGGAAATACGGGTGCCAGTTGTGGCTGGCGTAAAAGATGTCATTGGCCTGGGCCAGCGCGGCATCGGCGCAATCCTGCCGGCTGCCGGGGACCAGCTCGATCTGCGCGCCCGCCGCGCGGGACTGCACCGTCTTGGCCGGGCTGGTGGAATCCGGCACCAGGATCCTGGCCCGCATGCCGCCGGCCGCCGCATAGGTGGCGATGGCGGCGCCGCCATTGCCGGAGGAATCCTCCAGCACATGCCGCACCCCCTGCGCCCGCAGCAGCGAGAGCATGACGGAGGCGCCACGGTCCTTGAAGCTGCCGCTCGGCATGAACCATTCGCATTTGAAGCGCACATCCGCGCCCGCCCAGCGGGTGGCGAGCAGGGGTGTGCAGCCCTCGCCCAGGCTGATCGGCGAATCCGGCACGAAGGGCAGCGCCGCGCGGTAGCGCCAGATGGAGCGCTCGCTGGCGTCGATGGCGTCCCGCCTGATGCCGGGCAGGTCCGTCAGCAGCAGCGGCTGGCCCTCGGGGCTACACCAGCGGGGGGTTTCGATGGGCCAGGTCCGGCCGGTGCGGGGGTCGAGATAAGCGGGTATCGTCATGCGAGCGCCAGCGTGGCTTGCCGGGAAGCCGCCCGCAAGGTGTACTCAGCGCCCCATGCCCCATATAGATCCCGTCGCGCGCCTCGCCGCCGACCTCGTCCGCATCGACAGCCGCAGCTTCGTCAGCAACAACCCGCTCGCCGACCGCATCGTGGCCGAGCTGGACGGGTTCGAGATCGAGCGCCTGGACTTCACCGACCCCGCCGGCACCGCGAAATGCGTGCTGGTGGCGCATCGTGGCCCGCCCGGCGGCGTCGCGCTGTCCGGCCACATGGACACGGTGCCCGATACCGGCTGGCGGGATGACGCCTTCAGCGGCCGCATCGACGCCGATGGCGTGCTGCACGGGCTGGGCGCGGCCGACATGAAGGGGCCGCTGGCCGCCTGCATCGTCGCCGCCCGCGCCATGCCGGCCCACCTGCCCGCCACCCTGCTGCTGACCACCGACGAGGAAACCACCAAGCAGGGCGCCCGGCTGATCGCCAGCCACTCCGCCCTCGCCCGCCGCGCAGCACCGCGCGGCATCATCGTGGCCGAGCCCACCGGCATGGTCCCGGTGCGCGGCCACCGCAGCAATATCGACTTCATCGCGGTGTCGGAGGGGGTGCAGGCGCATTCCTCGCTGGGCACCGGACGCAATGCCAACTGGGCGCTGCTGCCCTTCCTGGTGGAGATGCGCGCGCTGGAACAGCACCTGCGCGACGAGCCCAGCCTGCACGACCCCGCCTACTCGCCGCCCTTCTCGGACTTCAACCTGGTGCTGGACAATCATGGGGCGGCGGTGAACGTGACGGTGCCGGTGGCGACCGCGCGGATCAAGTTCCGCTACAGCCGCGGCATCGACCCCAGCGGCATCGTGGCGGCGGTGCAGGCGGCGGCGGACCGGGCGGGCGTGTCCCTCACCATCCGGCGCCAGGGCCTGCCGCCGGAGACCCCGGCCGGCCACCCCTTCATCCGCGCCGTCGAGGCCGCCACGGGACGCGGCGCCGAGACCCGCCCCTTCGGCACCGATGCCAGCGAGCTGCAGGATATCGCCCCCTGCGCCATCCTGGGCCCGGACGTGATGGACACCGCCCACAGCCCGCGGGAGCGCGCGCGGCTCGACCTGCTGGCGGCCGCCGTGCCGGTGTTCCGGCGCATCATGGAAGGCTGAGACGGGGCGGGACGACGACACCCGCCTTCGTATAATGGCCCCGGAGGAAGGAAACGCCCTTTCCCCCGGGGTGCCTGGTTGCCGGTCAGTCCAGCGTTTCCAGCAATTCGCACAGCATGGCGCAGCGCGGCGCCAGTTCTTCCCACAGGATATGCTCGAATTCCGCATGGGCGCCGGCGCCGGAGCAGCCGAGCCCGTCCAGCGTCGGCACGCCCAGCGCCGCCGTGAAATTGCCGTCCGAGCCGCCGCCGCGATGCTGCTTCGGCAGGTCGTAGCCCAGGCTGGCCGCGATCGCGCGCGCCTTGCCGTAGAGCGCCAGGGTGCCGGCGCCTTCCTCCATCGGCGGGCGGTTCATGCCGCCGGTGATGGTGATGGTGGTGCCGTCCGGCTGCTCGCCGCCCATCGCCTTGATGGCGGCCTCGATACGGACGCCGTCCTCCACCGTGGCGACGCGGAAGTCGATCTCGCAGCCGGCCTCGGGCGCGATGACGTTGGGGCGGGTGCCGCCCCAGACCGGCGCCACGTTGGTGGTGGTGCCGCCATCGAGGTCCACCAGCGCGTGCACCTGCAGGATCAGCCGTGCGAGGGCGACGGTGGCGCTGCGGCCATCGGTCCAGTTGCCGCCGGCATGGGCGCTCTGGCCGGCGATGCGGACGGTGAAGCGGCCGACGCCCTTGCGGGCCGTGACGCAGGCGCGGCCAGGATTGCCGGCGGGCTCCGGGATCAGCACGGCGCAGGCGCCCGCCGCCTCGCGCTCGATCAGCGCGCGGCTGGTGGGGCTGCCCACTTCCTCGTCCGAGGTCAGCAGCAGGGTAATGGGGCTGCGGGTCCTGACCCCCTGGCGCAGGATCTCGCGCACCGCGTGGAAGGCGAAGAAGCTGCCGGCCTTCATGTCATAGATGCCGGGGCCGTAGCACTTCTCGCCCTCGACGCGGAACGGGATGGTCTTCTCCAGCGTCCCGTGGTCCCAGACCGTGTCGAGGTGGCCGGAAACCAGCACGGGCTTGCCGTTGCCCAGCGCCAGCGCGGGCGGCGTGCGCGCCACCAGTTGGTCGCCGAAGCCGTCGCGGCCGGGGATGCGCTCCACCGTCGCGCCCACTGCGCGCAGCTCGGCCTCGGCCTTGTCCAGCAGCCCGTTGATGGCGCCGGCATCGGTGGTGGGGGTCTCGTGCTCCACCCAGCCGCGCAATTCGTCGAGCAGTTGCTGGCTGGAGCCGATCCGGGTCACGGGCATAGGCGGGTCATCCTCATCTAAAACGGTCCAGGCTTGTCGCCCCGGCGGGGCCGCCTTGTCCATCCGTGCCGCCGGGGCTAATTCCGGTGCTTGCGCCGCCGCCCCCGCCCCGATCGGAGAGATTGTGACCGACCACGCCATCCCCGCCCCTGCCCCCGTGAAGCCGGCATGAAGCGCGTCTGCGTCTTCTGCGGCGCCAATCCCGGTACCAACCCCGCTTACGCCGAGGCTGCCCGCGCCATGGGCACCGCCATCGCGGCCCGTGGGCTGGGGCTGGTCTATGGCGGCGGGCATGTGGGGCTGATGGGCATCGTGGCGGACGCCGCCATGCGCGCGGGCGCGGAAGTGACCGGCATCATCCCCGAGGTGCTGATGCGCCGCGAGGTCGGGCATGGCGCCATCACGCATCTGCACGTGGTCGCCACCATGCACGAGCGGAAGAAGATGATGGCCGACCTGTCGGATGGCTTCGTCGTGCTGCCCGGCGGCGTGGGCACGCTGGAGGAAGCGGTCGAGGCCTTCACCTGGACGCAGCTCGGCATCCACGACAAGGGCCTCGTCTTCCTGGATACCGATGGCTACTGGCAGGGCCTGGCGCGGTTGTTCGACCACATGGTGGCCGAGGGCTTCGTGCGGCCGGACCAGCGCTCGATCGCCAGCTTCACCGCCGACCCGATGGAGGCGCTGGATGCGCTGGCGGCCTTCCGCCCGCCTTCCACCCCCTCCTGGGCGACGCCGGCGCAACGATGACCGCGCCCCGATGACCCTGCTGCTGCGGGACTGGCACGACCTGCCGGACAGCGTGCGCGGCGCCACCGTGGCGCTGGGCAATTTCGACGGCATGCATCGCGGCCACCGCGCGGTGCTGGCCACCGCCCATGCCGCGCGGCCGGAACTGCCGCTGGCGGCACTGACCTTCGAGCCGCACCCGCGCGAGCATTTCCGCCCCGGCGACCCGCCCTTTCGCCTGACCCTGCTGCCGGCCAAGCTGGCGCAGCTCGCGTCGCTGGGCTGCGCCTTCGTGCTGGCCCTGCCCTTCGATGAAACCCTGGCCGCCATGCCGGCCGAGGCCTTCGTGCGCGACGTGCTTCACGGCGCGCTGGGCGCGAAGCACCTGAGCTGTGGCATGGACTTCGCCTTCGGGCACCGGCGCGGCGGGGATGCCGCCTTCCTCTCCCACCATGCCGGGCAACTGGGCATGGGCGTCACCCTGGTACCTCCGGTTTCGGACGAGGAAGGGCCGCTCTCCTCCTCCCGCATCCGCCGGGTCCTGCAGGATGGCTACCCGGAGCGTGCCACCCGCAAGCTCGGCCGGCCGTGGGAGATCGTCGGCCCGGTGACGCATGGCGACAAGCGCGGGCGCACCATCGGCTTCCCCACCGCCAACGTGCCGCTGGGGCGGCACCTGGAGCCGGCGCGTGGCGTCTATGCCGTGCAGGTGGTGCTGCCGGACGGGCGCGTGGCCGGCGGCGTGGCCAATATCGGCGCCCGCCCCACCGTCGGCGGCACCGAGAGCCGGGTGGAAGCCCACCTGTTCGACTTCGCGGGCGACCTCTACGGGCAGGAGGTCGGCGTGCGCCTGCTGCATTTCCTGCGCCCCGAGAAGCGGTTCTCGGGCCTGCCCGAACTGACGGCGCAGATCGCGGCCGACGCCGACAGCGCGCGGTCCCTGCTGGGCCTTTAGGCGGCGTGGACTCTTGGAGTTCCCAAGATTGGCGTGACGTGATTCAGGACTGTCGTTTGGGGGCAGCAATGGGCGTTCTGGACCGACTTATTCCGCGGGACGATCAGTGGTAGCGAATATCTCCCCGCATTATCGGCGATGAGCGCACGCGCGGCTCGTCTGGTCGTGACACCCGGCTGTTTGTGAAAGCGGTTTTGTGGATCGTGCGCACTGGCGCGATCTGCACGATGTCTTCGGCGGGTGGAACAGCATCTTCGGCCGCTTCAGTCGCTGGAGCCACAAGGGCGTCTGGTGGCGCATCTTCGCGGCCTGTCGGACGATCCCGATTTCGAATACCTGAGCGTCGATTCCACGATCATTCGCGCTCACCAACACGCCTCGGGCGCAAAAAAGGAGGCCTGAAGATCAGGCTCCTGGCCGCTCCCACGGGGCCTGAGCACCAAGATCCACATGGCCGTCCGAGGCCTGGGCTGCCCGGTGCGGTTCACCTTGACCGCCGGTCAGCGGGGCGATTTCCTGCAGGCCACGCCCTGATCGAAGGATTGCCCGCCAAGGTCGTCATGGCCGACACGGCCTATGATGCCGATCCCCTCCGCCGGGAGATCGCCGAAAAGGAAGCCATCGCCGTCATTCCCAACAATCCGTCGCGGGGGCGCAAACACCCCCTCGACAGGCATCTCTACGCCCAGCGCCACCTGATCGAGTGCTGCTTCAGCAAGCTCAAGCAATTCCGCCGCGTCGCAACGCGCCACGAGAAAACAGCCAGGCACTCTCTCCGTCGTCACAATCGCTGCGACCATCCTCTGGCTTAATCGCAGGGGCTCACTCCACCTGCCCTGGCTTCTTGTTTCTTCGCGTGATTCACACCTTGCGGCAATTCCACCTGAAGCGATCACGCTCTAGGATGCTGGTCTCGCCTTGGCCGCGCGCAGGGCGCGGATGCCCTGCTCCAGTCCTTCCGGCGCCACCATCCACCGCGCGGGCGTCTCCAGCGCCACCGCCAGCCGCCGCCGGTATTCGGCGCGCGGGATTTCCATGGCGCCGAACTGGCTCAGGTGGCTGGTGATGAACTGGGTGTCCAGCAGCCTGAACCCGCCCAGCCGCAGCCGCGCCACCAGATGCACCAGCGCCACCTTGGAGGCATCGCGCGCCCGGCTGAACATGCTCTCGCCGAAGAAGGCCCCGCCCATCGCCACGCCATAGAGGCCGCCCACCAGATCCTCCCCCCGCCAGACCTCGATGGAATGGCCATGGCCCATCTGGTGCAGGGCCACAAAGAGGCTCTCGATCTCCAGGTTGATCCAGCTATCCTCCCGCCCCGGCGCCGGCTCGGCGCAGAGGGCGATGGTGCGGGCGAAGGCTGTATCCGCCGTGACGGTGAAGGGGCCGGACAGCACGGTGCGGGCCAGCCGGCGCGGCAGGTGGAAACCCTTCAGCGGCAGGATGCCGCGCATCTCCGGGTCCAGCCAGTAGAGGTGCCTGGCGGCGCGCGATTCGGCCATGGGAAAGAGGCCGGCGCGGTAGGCGCGCAGCAACAGCTCAGGAGTGAACTGCACGGGATGCCGGGACACACCGGTCATGATGGACCGGCGGGCAGCAGGGCGCCAGTGCCAAGCCGGGCTCAGGCCGGGCGGGGCGGCAGGCGGGCCACGATACGGTCGGCCAGGGCCGCGTAGTTCTCGTCAAAATGGTGCCCGCCCTTGATGCCGATGATCTGCGCCGGGGGGGAAGCGAAGGCCATGCAGCCGGAATCGTTCTTCTCGTCCGTGCCATAGATGCATTGCACCAGCCCGGCCGGCAGCCCCGGCACGTCCGGCAGGGTGGGCATAGCGGTGGGGCGGCGCATGCCGATGAAGCCGCCAATGGTGATCTCGAAGGCCGCTTCCTTGGCGAAGGCCAGCAGCGTCAGCAGCACCACGCGGTCGCGCGTCGCCTGGGCCATGCGGGGCCAGGTGGCCGGCATGACATCGGCGCCGAAGGAATAGCCGACGAAAGCCACTTTCGGGATCTTCCACTTTTCCGCGTAGAGGGCGGTGATGCGGTCCATCTCGGCCGCCACCTCCTCGGGCGAGCGGCGGGTCCAGAACCAGTTCAGGCAATCGAACCCGAGGACGGAGATGCCGCGGTCGCGGAAATTGCGGCCCAGTGTGCGGTCCAGGTCGCGCCAACCGCCATCGCCGGAGAGGATGATGACGAAGACATCCTCCCGGTTCTGCCGCTTCGCGGGCATTTCCACCAGCCAGGAGGCGGTGTTGCGCTGCGCCAGCGCGGGGCGCGCCAGCAAGCCGGCGGTGGCGCCGAGCAGCACACGGCGGTTCATCATAGCCAAGACCCTTACTTCCCGATCACGCCGCGCAGCCCGCCGGATTGCAGCGCCGCCACGTCCGCCAGCACCACCCAGGGGTCCAGCCCGCCGGCGGTGCAGAGGTAGCGCGGCTCCCAGACCGGGTCGAACTTCTCCTTGAAGGCGCGCAGGCCGCGGAAATTGTAGAAGCGCTCGCCCCGCCGGAAGACCAGGCCGCCCAGCCGGTACCAGATGGGCGCCAGCCGGTGCGCCGCCAGCCCCGAGAGCGGCGCCATGCCGAGGTCGAAGAACGCGTAGCCCTGTTCCTTCGCCACCAGCAGCAGGCGGGTGAACAGGAAGTCCATGGTGCCGGGCGGCATGTCTGGCCGGTGGCGCATCAGGTCCACCGACATGTCGGTGCGTGCATGGGGCGTGTCCAGCAGGGTGGCGAAGGCAATGATGCGCTTATCAGCCCCGCGGACCAGCGCCACCGGCTGGCTTGTGACATAGGCGGGCTCGAAGGCACCCAGGGAAAAGGCCTTCTCCCGCGCCTTGTGCTGTTCCAGCCAGAGCCGGGAGACTTCCTCCAGGTCCGGCAGGACGGGCGGCACCTCGGAAGGGCGCAGGATCTCGAAGGTCATGCCCTCTCGCTCGGCACGGTTGATGGCGCTGCGCAGCGGCTGGCGCGCCTTGCCCTTCAGTTCGAAAGCCTCCAGGCGGACGCGGGCGGCCTCGCCCAGCTTCAGCGGCTGCAGCCCGGCATCGATATAGAGCGGCAGCGCGTCCGGCCGCACCTGGTAGAAGGCGGCGCGCCCCCCTTGCGCATCCGCCATCTCGACGAAGCGCCAGACCAGCTCCACCCGATGCTCGCGCGGGCCCACGGGGTCGAACAGCGCGATCCAGGACCGCCCGCGGCGGCCATACATGATGAAGGCATCGCCTTCCGGCGTGGTCAGCAGCGCCTTGTCACCCATGCGGACGAGATTGGCGTCGGCGCGGTCCTGCCGCTCCGCCACCGCCACGGCGCGGGCCAGTTCCTCTGACGTCGGGCGGGCGGTGCGGCTCTGGGCGGGGCGCAACAGGCTCCAGAGGCCGATGGCGCCGGCCATCAGCACGGTCGCCAGGGTGGCGCGCATGGCCCGCGGGGCATTCTCGTCCAGCTCGAACCGCCACCAGAGCTGGCGGGAATACTCGACATCGCGATGAGCGAAGAACAGCAGCCAGGTGGCCGCCGCGACCACGCAGGCCACCGCCAGCCACCAGCCCGGCGTCAGGCTGGGGGTGAACATATTGGCCCGCCGGTCGAAGCGGCGGCGGGAGGTCAGCAACGCCACGCCCAGCAGGGCCAGCAGCGAAAGCTCCAGCAAGCCGCTGCCGCGCGCGGCCGAGAGCACCAGCCCCGCGCCCGCCAGCAGCAGTGCCAGCCACCAGGCGGCATCCAGCCGGTGCACCAGCCCATAGGCCACGAAGAGCAGCGCCAGCCCGCCGACCGAGGAGAGCAGGTGCGAGGCCTCGAACAGCGGTTGCGGCAGGTTGGGCAGGCCGAAGCCGGGCTCGAACCCCACGACCGGCGGCGCGATGCCGCCCAGCAGCAGCGCGGTGCCGGCGGCGAAGGCCAGCACCCCCAGAAAGCGCGGCATCAGCCGGGTGGAGGCCCGCAGCGCCCGCGCGCCCCCGGCGAGGGCGGGCACCCGGTGGCGGATCTCGAACCCCGCCAGCAGCAGGATGGCCACCGCCAGAGGCAGGACGAAATAGACGGCGCGGTAGAGCAGCAGGGCCGCCGCGACCTCGTCCAGCGGCACGGCGGTGCCGCGGAAGGCGATGAGCACCACGGCGTCGAACACGCCGATGCCGCCGGGCAGGTGGCTGGCCGCGCCGATGGCGATGGCCACGACGTAGAGCGCCATGAAGGAGGGCAGGCCCACCGCGCCATCCGGCAGCAGCAGCCACAGCACCACCGCCGCCGCGCCGAGATCGACCACCGAGACCAGCCCCTGCACCAGGATGAGGGGCACCGAGGGGGCGCGCAGCGTCAGCGGCCCGATGCGCAGCGCCGTGCGCCGCAGCCGCCCCACCACGGCGATGCCCGCCATGCCAGCCAGGCAGAGCGCCGCCAGCACCCGCAGCAGCGGCGCGGACAGGCTGAACCATTCGGCCATGTGCCCGGCCGCCAGCAGCACGCCCAGCGCCGCCACGAAAAAGATGCCCAGGCTGAAGCTGGCGGTGACGAAGACCAGCACGCGAGCGATCTGCCTGGGATCCATGCCGGCGGCCGCGTAGATGCGCCAGCGCACGGCGCCGCCGGTGAAGGCGCCCACCCCCATGGAATTGCTCAGCGCGAAGCCGCAGAAGGCCGCCAGGGCGCCGATGCGTGCCGGCACCGGCGGCACCGGCCCGACATGACGCAGCGCCGAAAGGTCATAGCCGATCATGGCCGTGTAGCTGACGGCCGCCGCGGCGATGGCCGCCGCCAGCACGCCGTTGCCCTTGGCCGACACGGCCGCCGCCACGGCGTTGTAGTCCAGTTCCTGCGACAGCCTGTGCAGCGAGAACAGGGCGATGCCCGCCAGCACCAGCCCCGCCGCCAGCAGCAGCCATGGCTTGAGCACCGCCAGCCGGTGGACACGCAGTGCGATGAGCGAGGGGACGGCCTCGCCGGCCCCGCCATCCAAGGGCGCGCCGGGCGTCGACCGGGTCATCAGGCGTTTCCGGCTGGCGAGATATTTGGCAAGACGGCACGCGCCTCCTCCCCGCACAACGGCGGGGTCGTGCGGGGGATGCCCTGTTCCGGCGGCAAAAGCATGAAGTTGATGTGCCGGGCCCAAGGCGGGGCCGGGCGTGGCCTTTCGGGCGTGGCTTAGTCCCTCAGGCCGACGAAGCGTTCCAGCCAGTGGATGGTGTAGTCGCCACTCTGGAACTGAGCATCGTCCATGATGCGCTGGTGCAGCGGCAGCGTGGTTTTGATGCCGTCCACCACCATCTCGCTCAGGGCGCGGCGCATGCGGGCGATGGCTTCCGCGCGCGTGGTGCCGTGCACGATCAGCTTGGCGACGAGGCTGTCGTAGTTGGGCGGCACGGAATAGCCCGAATACAGCGCGCTATCGACCCGCACGCCCAGCCCGCCCGGGGCATGGAAGGTGTTCACCCGGCCCGGCGAGGGCATGAAGGTCTCGGGGTCCTCGGCGGTAATGCGGCACTCGATCGCATGGCCGCTGAAGCGGATGTCCTTCTGGGTGTAGCCCAGCGGCTCGCCGGCCGCGATGCGGATCTGCTCCTTCACCAGGTCCACGCCGCTGACCATCTCGGTCACCGGGTGCTCGACCTGCAGGCGGGTATTCATCTCGATGAAGGCGAACTGGCCGTCCTGCCACAGGAATTCCAGCGTGCCGGCATTGCGGTAGCCCAATCTGGAGAGGCCCTGCGTCACCTGCAGGCCGATATCCTCGCGCTCCGCCTGGGTCAGCGCCGGGCTGCCGGCCTCTTCCACCAGCTTCTGGTGGCGGCGCTGGAGGGAGCAGTCGCGCTCACCGAAATGCACCACGTTGCCGTAGGAATCGGCCATCACCTGCAATTCGATATGGCGCGGCCGGTCGAGATACTTCTCCAGGTAGACGGCGTCATTGCCGAAGGCGGCCTTGGCCTCGGTGCGGGCGACGCGCCAGGCTTCCTCGATCTCGTCCTCGGTATGCGCGACCTTCATGCCGCGTCCGCCACCGCCGGCGGCGGCCTTGATGAGCACCGGGTACATCACCTGGGCGGCCACCGCGCGCGCTTCCTCCAGGCTGTTCAGCGCGCCGGCGCTGCCGGGCACCAGCGGCACGCCCAGGCTGCGCATGGCGTCCTTGGCCGCGATCTTGTCGCCCATCATGCGGATATGCTCGGCCGTCGGGCCGATGAAGGCGAAGCCGTGCGCCTCCACCATCTCGGCGAAATTGGCGTTCTCCGACAGGAAGCCGTAGCCGGGGTGGATGGCCTCGGCGCCGGTGATGCTGGCGGCGGAAATGATGGCCGCCATGTTCAGGTAGCTGTCGCGCGCCAGCGGCGGGCCGATGCAGACGCTCTCATCCGCCAGGCGCACATGCATGGCCGTGGCATCGGCGGTGGAATGCACGGCGACGGTGCGGATGCCCATCTCCTTACACGCCCGGTGGACCCGGAGCGCGATCTCGCCCCGGTTGGCGATCAGCACCTTCTTGAACATGGGAATGCGCCTTACTCGACCACCAGCAGGGGGGCGCCGTATTCCACGGGGGAACCGCTCTCGACCAGGATGCGCGTGACCGTGCCGGCCTTGGGCGCCTTGATCTGGTTGAAGGTCTTCATCGCCTCGATCAGCAGCACCGTCTGGCCGGCGACGACGCGGGCGCCGACCGTCACGAAGGGAGCCGCGCCGGGCTCGGAGGACAGGTAGGCGACGCCGACCATGGGGGACGGGATCAGGCCGGGGGTGGCGACGCCGATGGCGGCCGGGGCTTCCACGACAGCCGTCACGGGCGCGGCAGCGGCGGGGGCCGCGGCATACTGC
>JAQGHX010000017.1 GCA_028288745.1 Roseomonas sp.
GGATATGGCCGCCTGGTGCTGGGCCGCCTGCTGGGCCGGATAAGGCGCGGCCGGATGGGGCAGGGCGGCTGGGGCATGTTGGGGTAGGGTCGGGGGAGGCGCGGCCAGCCGGTCGATCGGGTGGTCCGCCAGGGCCTCGTCGATCCCCCAGTCGAGTTGCAGGCGCAGCGCCGCCAGCAGCGCGGTGGCGTCGGGGCTTGCGTCCGCATGCTCGGGCGGGGCGGGGGTCATGCGCGGGATATCGGGCCGCCGCAGGGTTCCGCGCAACCCATGATCGGGCTAAGCCGGACGGCGGGACACGAGAAATGCGGAAAGGCCAGAGGACATGACCGAGCGGGAGAGCATGGAGTTCGACGTCCTGATCGTCGGCGCGGGGCCCGCCGGCCTGGCGGCGGCGATCCGGCTGAAGCAGGTTTCCCCCGATCTCACGGTCTGCGTGGTGGAGAAGGGCAGCGAGGTCGGCGCTCATATCCTCTCCGGCGCCGTGTTGGAGCCCCGCGCGCTGGACGAGCTGATCCCCGACTGGCGCGACGACCCCCCGGCGCTGGCGACACCCGCCGGCGAGGACAGCTTCCTGTTCCTGACCGAGACCAAGGCGCACCGGCTGCCGACGCCGCCGCAGATGCACAACCACGGGAATTACATCGTCAGCCTGGGCAATGTCTGCCGCTGGCTGGGCGCGAAGGCCGAGGCGCTGGGGGTCGAGATCTATCCCGGCTTCGCGGCCTCCGAGACCATCGTCGAGGATGGGCGGGTGCGCGGTGTCGTCGCCGGCGTCATGGGCATCACGCGCGAGGGCGAGGAAGGCCCGAACTATCAGCCGGGCATGGAGCTGCGCGCCACCTACACGCTGTTCGGCGAGGGCTGCCGCGGATCGCTGACCAAGAAGCTGGAAGCACTGTTCGGCCTGCGCGCCGGTACCGCGCCGCAGACCTATGGCCTGGGCATCAAGGAGCTGTGGGAGATCCCGAAGGACCGCCACACCCCCGGCAAGGTCTGGCACAGCGTCGGCTGGCCGATGAAGCCCGACACCTATGGCGGTGCCTGGCTTTACATGTTCGGCGAGAATTTGGTCTCCATCGGCTTCGTGGTCGGGCTGGATTACCGGAACCCCTGGCTCTCGCCCTTCGATGAGTTCCAGCGCTTCAAGACCCACCCGGCGGTGCGCGCCATGCTGGAAGGCGGCAAGCGCGTCGCCTATGGCGCCCGCGCGCTGAACGAGGGCGGGCTGCAGGCCATCCCAAAGCTGGTCTTCCCCGGCGGCGCGCTGATCGGCGATACGGCGGGCTTCCTGAACGTGCCCAAGATCAAGGGCACCCACACCGCGATGAAGAGCGGGATGCTGGCGGCCGAGGCCGCCGCCGCCGCCCTGACCGGCGAGGACCGCCCGGCCGTGCTGGACGCCTATCCCGCCGCGCTGAAGGCCAGCTGGGTCTGGGCGGAGCTGGAGGCGGTGCGCAACATCCGCCCCGGCTTCGCCAAATGGGGCCTGTGGGGGGGCATGCTGAACGCGGCGGCCGAGACCTACCTGTTCCGTGGCAAGGCGCCCTGGACGCTGGCCCACCACGCCGACCACAGCGCCACGAAGCCGGCGGCGGATTGCCCGAAGATCGCCTACCCGAAGCCGGACGGGGTACTGACCTTCGACCGCTTGTCCTCGGTGTTCCTGTCGAACACCAACCATGAGGAAGACCAGCCGGCGCACCTGAAGTTGCGCGACCCCGGCCTGTGGAAGAGCGTGAACTGGGATACCTACCGCGCACCCGAGGCACGCTACTGCCCGGCCGCCGTCTATGAGGCCGTGGGGGTGGAGGAAGGCGAGCCGCGCCTGGTGATCAACGCCCAGAACTGCGTGCACTGCAAGACCTGCGACATCAAGGACCCGGCCCAGAATATCGACTGGTGCACCCCGGAGGGCGCGGGCGGGCCGAACTACATCGGCGGCATGTAGGCGCCGCCAAGCCTGTCAGCGCGGGCGGGGCAGGGCCGCGCCCCGGCTCAGGGCCAGGTGATCTCGGTGCGGTTGCAACTGGCGATGTCGCGGCGCTCCTGCGCCCGGCCCTCGCCGAAGACCACGCGGATATCGACGTTGCAGCCGGCGCTGGAAGGCAGGTCCACCCAGCGGGTCTGCCCGGCGGAGAGCGTGTCGCTACCCAGCCGGTCGCGGCCCCAGTTGCCGTCGCGGCTGCCGGAGACATAGAGCTCCTGGATCGTCTCGCCCGTGTGGTTGACGAAGTTGAAGGAGGGCTCGCCGCCCCGGCCCGGGCGGCGGGCTGTCGCCCGCCCGCCGCTGTCGCCACCGCCGATGGTGGCACCCGCGCCACCGCCGGCCGTGTCGATCGTGCCGCCGGCGTCATTGCCGGCCCGGCCATTCGGGTTGGTGAAGACGATGCGGGTGATGTTGCAGGCATTCACCTTCATCTTCTCTTCCTCCTGCCCGCCCTCGTACTGAACCTTGATATCCAGTTCGCAATCGCGGGCGGCGGGGCTGACGCGCACCTGCTCGCCGGCCGGCAGGGTGGTGCGCCCCAGGATGTCGCTGCCCCATTCGGACAGGCGGGAGGGCGACACATAGGCCCGCTCGATCGTCAGGCCGGAATTGTTCACCAGCCAGAAGCGGTTCTGCGCCTGGGCCGGCGTGGCGGCGACGGTGCCGGCGCCAAGCAGCAGCGCGAAGGCGATCAGGATCGAACGCACGGAATTCTCCTTATAGAGAGGCCTGGATGGTGGGGGGCCTGTGCGGCGGGTGGCGGGCAATGGCCATGCCGGGGGCGGAGCGGGAGAGGGAAGGGTCGGGCAGGCCGTGCGGGCCGCGTCAGAGAGCGCCATGGCACTGCTGCGACACGAGGTTGCGCTCCGCCGGTTCATCGCCTGTCGTCTCCCCTCCGGCCTGCTGATACGGCCGGGTGCCTGCCGCCACGCAAGCCGTGGCTGTGGCTTTGCTGTAGCATATTGTTACGGATCTTTCAGGGTGAGAGGCAGGGACAGTCACCTGTGCGCGACCTTGGCGCCCGCTTCTTTCATATTGCCACGCCCGCGGCGCGGCAGGCGTTTTCAGCCGGGCCGAAAAGGCTCTAACCTGCGCGCATGGTCGCTTTCGCAAATCCCTGTCGTATGGCGCTGCTGGCCGCGGCTCTGCTGGCTGGCAGTGCCGCCGGCAGGGCGCCGGATTCCGCGCCGCCCCCCGCCCCCGATCCGCAGCCGCGCCTGACGGCCTACGGCGCCTATCTGGCCGGCAGCTTCGCCGCCAGCGAGATGGACACCGCCCCCGCGGCCGACATGATGCTGGAGGCGCTGCGCCTGGCGCCAACCCAGCCCGAGGTGCTGAACCGCGCCTTCCTCGCCACCGTGCTGGATGGCCGCCCCGATGCCGTGCGGGTGGCGCGCCGGCTGCCCGATAACGAGTTGGCCGGGCTGCTGCTGGCCGGCGCCGACGCCATGGCGGGGCGCTGGGACCGTGCCGAGACGCGCCTGCGCGCCCTGCCGCGCCAGGGCGCCGGGCAGGTGCTGCAACCGCTGCTGCTGGCCTGGGCCCAGGCGGGGCGCGGCAATACCGACGCGGCGCTCGCGACGCTCCGCCCGCAGGCCGAGGGCTCGCGGCTCAGCGGCATCGCGGCGCTGCATGCCGCCATGATCGCCGATCTCGGCAACCGGCCGCGCGAGGCGGAACGGCTGATCCGCGTGGCGCTGGCCAATACGCCGGAGGCCAACCTGCGGCTGGTGCAGATCGCCGCCGGCATTCTGGGCCGCGCCGGCAAGGAGGCCGAGGCGATGAAGCTGGTCGAGAGCATCTCGACCGGCGGCGACGACCTGGCGATGCTCGGCACGCCCGAGGTGCGGCGGCGGATGCTGCAGGACCGCGCCGTGGCCTCCGCCGTGGAGGGCATGGGAGAGGCCGAGCTGGCGCTGGCCGCCGCCCTGCGCGGGCAGAGCGGGCCGGAACTGTCGCTGCTGCTGGCGCGGCTGTCGCTGCGGATGCGGCCCGGCTTCGTGCCGGCCATGCTGGTTGCTTCCGAGTCGCTGGCGGAGAACAGCAACCTGGAGGCCGCGCTGGCCATGCTGCAGGGCGTGCCGGCCGACGACCCGCTGCTGCCGGTGGTGATGCTGCGTCGCGCCACCCTGCTGGACCGCGTGAACCGGCCGGAGGAGGCCATCGCCACTCTGCGGACCCTGGCCGATGCGCGCCCCACCTCACCACAGCCCGCCGCCCGGCTGGGCGACCTGCTGCGCGCCCGGGAACGCTACGCCGACGCCGCGGTGGCCTACGACACCGCCATCGCGCGTGCCGGCGAACTGGGGCCGAATGCCTGGCCGCTGCTCTATTCGCGCGGCATCGCGCTGGAACGCTCCGGGCAATGGCCGCGCGCCGAGGCCGACTTCAAGCAGGCGCTGCGACTGGCGCCGGAGCAGCCCTATATCCTGAACTACCTGGGCTATACCT
This sequence comes from Roseomonas sp., assembly GCA_028288745.1. Lineage (GTDB taxonomy): Bacteria > Pseudomonadota > Alphaproteobacteria > Acetobacterales > Acetobacteraceae > Pseudoroseomonas. The sequence continues at coordinate 4,442 of JAQGHX010000017.1, forward strand.
GGGTGGACCGGGGCGAGAACCTGGTGGAGGCGCGCGGCATGCTGGAGCGCGCCGTGGCGCTGCGGCCGCAGGACGGCAACGTGGCCGACAGCCTGGGCTGGGCGCTGTTCAAGCTGGGCGACCTGCCCGGCGCCACCAAGTGGCTGGAGCGCGCGGTGGAACTGGAATCGCGCAACGCCGTCATCAATGACCACCTGGGCGACGCCTACTGGGCCGTCGGGCGCCAGCGTGAGGCGGTGTTCCAGTGGCGCCGCGCCGTGACGATCGACCCCGAGCCCGCCGAGACGCCCCGCATCGAGGCCAAGCTGCGCGAACGCGAGCCCCTCGCCGGCCAGCCCTGAACCCGATGGTGCTCAGCGACGGCGGCCCTGATGCGGGTCCTGATACGGGCCAGGTGTGGGGCGAGCCAGAGGCGGCGCCCGCCAAGGTGAATCTCTACCTGCACGTCACCGGGCGGCGGGCCGATGGCTATCATCTGCTCGATTCGCTGGTGGTCTTCGCAGGCGCCGCGGACAGGGTGTATGCCGCGCCGGCCGGGGCGCTCTCGCTGCGGCTGGCGGGGCCGGAAGGCGCCGCGCTGGCGGCCGAGCCCGACAACCTGGTGCTGCGCGCCGCCCGCCTGCTGGCGGCCGAGGCCGGCATTCCCGCCACCGGGGCGCTGCGCCTGGAGAAGCACCTGCCGGTGGCCTCCGGCATAGGCGGCGGCTCGGCCGATGCTGCGGCGGCGCTGCGGCTGCTGGACCGCGCCTGGGGGCTGGATCTCGGCGCGGCGCGGCTACGGGGGCTGGCGGCGCGCCTGGGCGCCGACGTGCCGGTCTGCCTCGCCAGCCATGCGGCGCGGATGGAAGGGGTGGGGGACTTGCTCTCCGGCGCGCCGGCCCTGCCGGAATGCGGCATCGTGCTCGCCAACCCGCGCCTGCCGCTGCCGACGCCTGCGGTTTTCACGGCACGCCAGGGCGGCTTCACCCCCCGCGCCACGCTGCCCGCCGCCTGGGCCGACGCGGCCGTCATGGCCGATGCGCTCAAGGCCTGCCGCAACGACCTGCAGGCCGCCGCCATCGGCCTTTGCCCGGCGGTGGCGGAGGTTCTGGCCGCGCTGGAGGCCTTGCCCGGCTGCCTGCTGGCGCGGATGAGCGGCTCCGGCGCCACCTGCTTCGCGTTATTCGCCGATGCGCGGGCGGCGGCGCGGGCCGGCGCGGCCCTGCCAGCGGCATGGTGGCGATGGGGAGGGGGGCTTTACGACCCCCCCGTCTGACGCTTATTCAGCCCTGGCCGTTAGCGGCCATCACGGCTGGGGCGTAGCCAAGCGGTAAGGCAGCGGTTTTTGGTACCGCCATTCCCAGGTTCGAATCCTGGCGCCCCAACCAGCCGTTTTCCTGTTGAACTGGAAGCCTTCGCCGCTTGCCACGGCCTGCCGCTGGCGGGCGGGCCGATGTCATGCGGGGTGGCGGGTTTTTTCGGCGGTTCGCCATGGCTCGGCTTGGGCGGGGCCGTTACGCCGAAATTAATAAAAATCAATGTCTAAAAAATAATACGTGCTTTCGCGCATGGCCGGCAGCCTGCCGCTGGACCGCCCGCGCCCGCGCCGGCCGGCAGGCGGGGGCGGTGGCCGGCCAGCGGGAATGGTCATGCCGTCACCGCTTCGGCGCCCCTCCGCCGCATCCTCCGCCGCCCTGTCTGGCCTGCCAGGAACGTCCCGGGGGGGGTGGCGCTGGTCGCGGATCTCGGTCCTCTGTCTCCGCCATGCATTGGGTTCCGGGCGCCCGCACCATAAATGGCGCAGTGACGTTGGCCATTTTTCGGGTAGATGGCCCAGTGACCTGGGCCGGTGCGCGGATACGGAGGAGGAACGGGATGGCGGCAACGGAACCGGTGGAGGAACTTGTCCTCAACGAGCGCGAGGAGGCCATGCTCGCGGCCCTCCCGGGCGCGGATGCGGAGGCGTTGCGCCGCCTGGTCCTTCTGGCCAGGAACAGGGGCCATGTCACCCAGGCTGAGATTGCCGCGGCGCTGCCCTATGACCGGGTCTCCTCGGACCAGATAGAGGATGCCATGGGCGTCCTGGCCCATATCGGCGTCGAGGTGGGTGACGCCGAGGACGGCGAGGAAGGCGAGGAGGCCGCGGGCGCCGAAGGCACAGCCACGGAGCGGGATGCCGAGGCCGAGGAGCGCGGCGGCAACCTGCGCGACGATTCCGGCCGCTCGGCTGACCCGGTGCGCGTCTACATGCGCGACATGGGCGGCGTCATGCTGTTGAGCCGCGAGGGCGAGATCGCCATCGCCAAGCGCATCGAAGCCGGCCGCAACATGATGCTGCAGGGGCTCTGCGAGAGCCCGCTGACCTTCAAGGCGGTGCTCGGCTGGGCGGCGGCGGTCAAGGACGGCCGCATGCTGCTACGCGACGTCATCGACCTCACCGCGACCCAGGATGCCGGCGAAGGCCCCCCCGATGCCCTGGCCGAGGCCAACGACGACGCGGAGGATAGCGAGGACGGGGGCGGCACCCCCATGTTCTCCGTCACCGCGCTCGAGGAAAAGGTGAAGCCCGAGGCGATCGCCGCCTTCGAGGCCATCGAGGCTGCCTGGGGCGAGTTGCGGGACCTGCAGGCCCGCCGGATGGAGGCCTTCGCGCAGTCCGGTGCCCTGTCATCCGAGGCCGAGGCCGATTTCGTGCAGCGGCGCGACGCATTGGTCGACCTGATGGGGCGCGTGCACCTGCATGCCGACCGCGCGACCGTGCTGGTCGAGCAGATCCGCTCCGTCAACCGGCGGCTGACCATGGCGGAAGGGCGGCTGCTGCGGCTGGCGCTCGATGCCGGGGTCAAGCGCGACGAGTTCATGACGCATTACGAAGGCTCCGAAGGCCGGCCCGACTGGCTGGCGGCGGCGGCACGGCCAAGCAAGGCGTGGCGGGTCTTCGCCAGCCGCAGCGCGGCGGAGGCGCAGGCTGCCCATGCGGAAGCCGCCGCCATCGCGTCCGAGGCCGGGCTGCCGGTTTCCGAGTTCAAGCGGATCTACGCCACGGTAAGCCGCGGCGAGCGCGACATGGCGCGGGCCAAGAAGGAGATGATCGAGGCCAACCTGCGGCTCGTCCTTTCCATCGCCAAGAAATACACCAATCGCGGCCTGCAGTTCCTCGACCTGGTGCAGGAGGGCAATATCGGCCTGATGCGCTCGGTGGATAAGTTCGACTACCGGCGCGGCTTCAAGTTCTCGACCTACGCGACATGGTGGATCAGGCAGGCGGTCACGCGGTCCATCGCGGACCAGGCGCGCACCAGCCGCGTGCCGGTCCACATGACGGAGACGGTGAACAAGATCAACCGCACCTCCCGGCAGATGCTGAACGAGAACGGCCGCGAGCCGACGCCCGCCGAGCTCGCGGCGAAGGTCGGCATGCCGCTGGACAAGGTGTTGAAGGCGCAGAAGATCGCGCGCGAGCCGATCAGCCTGGAGACGCCGATCGGCGACGAGGCGGACAGCAACCTCGGCGACTTCATCCGCGACGACAATGCGCTGATGCCCATCGACGTCGCGGTGCAGTCGCGGCTGCGGGACGCGGCGAGCAAGGCGCTCTCGGAACTCAGCGCGCGTGAGGAGCGGGTGATCCGCATGCGCTTCGGCATCGGCATGAACACCGACCATACGCTGGAGGAAGTCGGCCAGCAGTTCAGCGTGACGCGCGAGCGCATCCGCCAGATCGAGGCCAAGGCATTGCGGAAGCTGAAGCACCCGGCGCGGTCCCGCGCCCTGCGGACCTTCCTGGACGACTAGAGCAGGTTCCGTTCGCAGGGGCTCACTTCACCTGCTCCAGCATGTTGTTTCTTCGCGTGATTCACGCTTTTCGGTGTTTCCACCTGAAGCGATCACGCTCTAAGCGCGGCCGCCGCCACCCTGGCCGGCTGGCTCACCGGGCCGGGGGGCCGGCAGTCGCGCGTGCCCGTGGCAGCCGCGGCGCCGCAGCGTGCCTGCCCCGCGCGGCTTCACGGGGCGAGATAGGCCGAGCCGTCCTCCGCCCGGGCGGGATGGTCCAGGTATCGGCCATGGGCGGGGAGGGCCACCTGCATGAAATCCCGCGCCAGGACCTGCAGGGCCTTCCGCATCGTCTCGCCCTGCATCGCACGGCCATGGCCAGTGACGACAAGCTCGGGGCGCAGGGCCGCCAGCGCCTCCACCGACACCCTGGATTTCTCCCAGTCGATCGTGAAATACCGTGGCGGGCCATGGATCTCCGGGCTTTGCAGGGCGGTGGCATAGGCCGATTCCGAGGCCGTCGTGACGAAGGCATCGCCCGCGATCAGGGTGCGGTCCGCCTCGCGCCACAGCGAGACATGGCCGGGCGAGTGGCCCGGCGTATGCAGCCACCGCCAGCCCGGCATGCCGGGCAGGGTGCCATCGGCCGGCAGCGGCATGAGCCGCCCCGAGACATCGACCGGATGCGTCGGGTAGAGGGAGGACAAAGCCGCCACCAGCCCGCCCCCCACGGAGGGGTCGCCCGGTGGATAGGAGGCGCGGCCGCTCAGGTAGGGGTGCTCGAGGGCATGGGCATAGACCGGCACGTCCCATTCGGCGGCCAGGTCCTCCAGCGCGCCGACATGGTCGAAATGGCCATGGGTCAGGATGATGGCCGAAGGGCGCGCGCCGGCGCCGAACCGCGCCCTGGCGGTGCGCTTGATCACGCCCTTGGTGCCGGTCACGCCAGCGTCGATCAGGACCCACTGGCGGTCGCCCGAGGCGGGCAATCCATGGAACACCACATTGACCATGATCAACCGCTCGTAGGCGAGGTCGGGCGCGATTTCATGCGTGCCGTCGTCGCGGTCCTTCTCCACGGCCCTGGACTTACCGCCGAGCGGGATCTGCTGCGTCATCCTGTCATTCCTTTCCGTGGAAGGCGGTTCCCGCATGTCTGGAACGGCCAGGTGCTCCTCAGCGGCCGCCCTGCCTCTCGCTGTCTTCCCGCTCGATCCGCGCCCGGGTGCCGCCGCTGACGCCCGTGCCCTCCATCACCGGCTCGTACAGCGTGCCCGTCGTCGGCGGCGCCTGGGGCGGCGCCGCCTCGATCTGCGCGCCATGCACGGCATTGGCCGAGAGGCGTTCGGTCAGGCCAGGCATGGCCCGGTGAGCCAGCAGCGCGCCCGTGGCCTTCCAGCCGACCGGCATCTCCTTGCCCGGATGGATGCTGGCCCAGACGATGGTGTCCACCGTGTCCTCCGGCCCGTCCATCGGCACCATGCGTGGCGTATGCCCGCTGTAATTGGCGGCATGGTCCCACCAGGGCGTGTCCACCGCCCAGGGCAGGACGGTGGCGACCTGGATATGCTCCGCCCCGCTCAGCCGCAATTCCTGGCGCAGCGCCACGCCCAGGCCCAGCACGGCATGTTTCGTCGCGGCATAGCTGGCGTGGTAGGGCAGCGGCACCCGGCTTTCCACCGAGCCGATATTGACCAGCGTGCCGGCCCCCTGGCGCCGGAACTGCCGCAGGGCCGCGTGGCTGCCATAGATCACGCCCTTCAGGTTGACGTCGACGATGCGGGCATGGTCGGCGACCGGCACATCATCGAACCGCCCGATCGCGCCGATACCGACATTGTTGATCCAGACATCGATGCGGCCGAACCGGGCGACCGCAGCATCGGCCAGCCGTTGGATCTCCTCAGGCCGGCTGACATCGGTGGGCACGACCAGCGGGGTTCCGCCGGCGGCGCGCGCCTCGGCCGCGACCTCCTCCAGCACCGCCTCGCGCCGGGCGGCCAGCACGACATTCGCGCCATGGGCCGCGAGCTTGAGCGCCACGCCACGGCCGAACCCGCTGGAGGCGCCGGTGATGACGAAGGTCTTGCCCGCGATCCGCCCATGGTCACGCTCCGACAGACGCGACCGCGCGGAACAGCCGCTCATCAGCAGGCCGAGCATGAGACATGGCAGGATCGCGATGAGCCTCAAGACGCTGCGCCTCCGTCGGGTGCCCGGTATGAGCCACGTCCCCGGGACCGGGTGGTGAGGATAACCGCGCGCCCTGCCGGACGTTGCGCCGGCATCGCGGTGGCGGATGCGGCTTTGCTATTTGGGCGGCATGGGGCAGCGAAATTCGCGACATGCCGCTGTTGCGGTGCCGGTGCGCCGGGGCCCACGCGCGCCCCACGGCCGCCGGCGTCAGCGCAGGCCGCGCACCGCGACGGTTTCCAGCGAGATCTGCGGCGTGCGCCCCGCCTGCCAGGCATTGGCGCCTTCCGCGACCTGCGGCACCGGGATATCGGCGCGGGCCTGGCGCTTCGTGGCCATGGAGACACCGGCCGCCTGGTCGCGCGCGGCGATCCTGGCGGGGTCAAGCTGGCCGTCCGCGGTGAAGCCCATCATCAGCCGCGGAATGCCGAGCGGCAGGTTGTCGCCACGGTCAACCTGCCAGGTATGCCAGGTCTTGCCATAAGTTGTGGCCAGGTCGCGCATGGCGGCGGTCTCCACCCGCTCCGGGATACCCGGCATGATCAGTTGCCCGGAGGTCGTCTCGTAATGATGACTGTGCCAGAGAGGCTTCTCGTCATCCGGCAATTGCCGGAACAGCCGTTCCGACACGATGTACTCGATGCCGATCAGGCGTGACCCGGCCGCGTTGCCGTCGAAGATGACGCATTGATGCACGTCCTCGTTCAGGTGCGTGCAGAAGTGGTGCGCCTCGACGGGGCGGCCCATGTCGTCGGCATAGAAGTGGAAGCCGTTCAGGTACATGTCCATCGCGTCGAGCGGCGGCTTGGACTGCATCAGCGCCGCGCCGCCTTCCAGCGCCCGGCTGCGGAGCGATTGCGGCGCGCCGGCGGTCTGCGCATGCGCGCCGCCACAGGCACAGACGGCGAGCCCCCCGGCCGCGCCCGAGAGCAGCGTGGTACCGAGGGTACGGCGGTTCACGAGAGAGCGGAGGCGTTGCATGGGGCGTCCTTCCCGGATCATGGCCTGCGGGCTCAACCGGTTCCCGGTGGCGGGGTTGCCGTGCGGCGCCCCGGCTGAATCACCCGGGCATGACGGGCTCTGGCATAACGGCCTCTGGCAGGACAGGCTCCGGCAAGATGGCGGGCGGGCGCTTGAAGGTGCGGATGCCGGGCAGGCACTCGCGCCAGCGGCGGCTGCTGTTGCCGTAGCAGGCGCAGGCGAGTTCCTCGAGCCCCGCGCGGCCGGTGACCGTGATGCGCCCCTTCGTATAGCGGATGTGGCCGGCCTGCTGCATCTGCCGTGCCGCCAGCGTGACACCGCTGCGGCGGACGCAGAGCATCATGGCCAGCATGTCGTGCGTCACGGGCAGGTCGTCGCCATCCGCCTGGTCATGCGCGGCCAGCAGCCAGCACGCGAGGCGCTGTTCCAGCACATGGCGCCCGATGCAGGCGGCGAGCTGCGCCACTTCCTCGTTGAAGGCCATCGCGTAGAGAAGCAGCAGCGCCCGCAGGGCGGGGGTGCGCTCCAGTTCCTCGCCGAGCGCCTCCGCGCCCAGCCTGAGCGCGGTGCCGGGGCGGTGGACCGTGGCGGCGATGGAACTGGCCCGCATACCGAAGATGAGGGGCAGCCCGGTCATGCCGTCACGCCCGCAATGCCCGACCTCGGCGGTATGGCCATCCGGCAGCACGGCCACCATCGAGATCCAGCTCGTCTCCGGGAAATAGGCGTCGGTGATGGGTTGCCCGGGCACCTGCACGGCCTGGCGGGCGGACAGGGTGGTGCGCTCCAGCCGGGGCCATATCCGCGCGCGATCGTCGCGCGGCAGGGCCATGAGCAGACGGTTGCAGGTTTCCGGCACCGCCCGGGAACGCAGAACCTGTGAGCCAGCCATCGGAAACCTTCCTCAAACCGGTGTATTGAAGGCAGGGCGATAACAGCCCTTGGGCAGCCGCAAGCCACGCCGGGGCGTTACGGTATGACCGGCTCTTCCGCGTCTGGCCGGCACGGAGGACAACCCGCCCGCGGACGCAAGGTTCGGTTCAGCGGGACCCGGTGCCGAACAGTTTGTCGAAGCGCCGCCGGACCGTGCCGTAGCATTCGCACGCGGCGGCCTCGAGCCCCTGGCGGCCGGTGACCGTGATGCGGCCCCTGCCGTAGCTGATATAACCCGCCCGCTGGAAGTGCCGGGCGGCGATCGTCACGCCGGGGCGCTGGACGCACAGCATCATGGCCAGGAAATCCTGCGTCATGGTGAATTCATCGCCTTCCGCCCGGTCATGGGCCATGAGCAGCCAGCGCGCGAGGCGCTGGTCCAGCACATGCCGCCCGTTGCAGGCGGCCGTCTGCGCCACCTGTTCATTGAAGGCCAGGGCGTAGCGCAGCATAAGGGACCGGAAGGCGGGAACGCCCTCCAGCTTCCTCCCGGAAGGCGCCGCGCTCATCCGCGGGGCCGTCACCGGTTCCTGGACCATGGCACCGACAGAGCCGGTATCGGCCCCGAACAGCAGGGGCAGCCCGACCATGCCCTCGCGGCCGCGTGCCCCACCTCGGCGCCGCCGCCATCGGTGAGCAGCGCCAGCATCGAAACCCAGCCGGCCTCGACGAAATAGACATGCGCGGGGGGTTTTCCTGGCGTCAGCAGGACATGCCGCGGGGAAAGCCCGACACGTTCCAGCCGTGGCCCTATCTGGGCGAAGTCTTCAGGCGGCAGGGCTGCTAGCAGGTGATTGCGGGTACCAGACGCTGCGTCATCGCGGCGCAGCGGTGGCTGGCCATTAGCGAATTCCGTACGCGAGTGCCGGGGAGAGCATCAGGCTCTTCGTCGCGCGCGCCGGTGATTATTGCTTGCGGTATGTTCTTTTATTCTGAATGGACCGCCGCCGTTTGTATAAATCATACAGAAGACGGAAGATATACTTGGAAACGGGCAGTTGTGAATGGAGCCGGGATGAGCCTGAAAGGCTTGACCTGGGCCGCGGGGGGGGCAGCGAAGCTACCAGCTTCGGCTGGGCGGGCCCCGCACCCCGCGCCCGGTGGCCATCGCGCGTCGCCCGGCGGCGAAGCATCGTGATGCGCCCGGCCGGCGGCACCGTGCTTGAGGCGGCCGCCGCGCATGGCCCATGCGGCCGTGAGGCAACCCGTGGTGGGCCATGTCCGGCCGATACCAGACGCGCGACGCGGCGGCGCCGCAGAGGGCCTTCAGCCCAACTTCCCGCCGTTGCCCAGCAGTTCCTCGAAACGGCGCCGGACCGTGCCGTAGCACTCGCAGGCGGCCCGCTCGATCCCGTCGCGGTCGGTGATGGTGATGCGGCCGCGCCCGTAGCGAATCAGGCCGGCCTTCTGCAGATGCTGCGCCGCGACCGTGACGCCGGGCCGCTGGACGCACAGCATCATGGCCAGGAAGTCCTGCGTCATGGTGAATTCATCGCCATCGGCCCGGTCATGCGCCATCAGCAGCCAACGGGCCAGGCGTTGTTCCAGCACATGGCGGCCATTGCAGGCGGCGGTCTGCGCCACCTGCTCGTTGAAGGCCAGGGCATAGCGCAGCAGCAGGGCGCGGAACTTCGGATTGTGCTCCAGCGCCTGCTGGAAATCCTGCGCGCTCAGGCGCAGGGCGGTCACGGGCGACTGCACCATGGCCTCGACCAGGCCGGTATCAGACCCGAACAGCAGGGGCAGCCCGACCATACCCTCGCGGCCGGTATGCCCCACTTCGGCGGAGCCACCATCGGCGAGCAGGGCCACCATCGAGATCCAGCCGGTTTCGATGAAATAGGTGGCCAGGATCCGCTGCTCCGGCGCTTGCACAACCTGCCGCAAGGGGAAATCCACGCGTTCCAGCCGGGGCCAGATCTGGGCGAGTTCCTCGGGCGGCAAGGCCGCCAGCAACTGGTTGCGGGTGCTGGCGTTCGCACTGGAATGAAGCTGATAGAGGTTGGACATGAGCGGCCTTTGCACGACGCGAGTCGGCGAGAGCACAGGCCCTCAGTTGTCCGCGCCGGAAGGTCGCTGCGAACGATCCGTCACTATAGGCTGCAAGCGCTCAATAAAAGTACAAAACCGTACATAAGCCCAAAGTAAGGCAGTTTGCGCCGGCAAATCCCGCGCCGGCAGGGCGGAAACATGGAATGCCGGGCCGATGGCGCATCCCACCTGGCCACACGGCTGGGAGGCGTGACGGGTCAAGCCGCCCCCCGTAACAAACGCGCTGGCCTGTTCACTGGCCGGCAGCCGTGGCAATGCCCGCATGGCAACCGGCGCTGCCCGGCGCGGCCGGCGGAAAATTCGCGGGCGTGGAGGCAGGAGGCCAGTTACGGAAGCAGCGCCGCGGTGCCCGTCTACAGAAAACTACTAAGCGTTTCCAAGGAAGATACCGGAATCCGGTTCCGTTCCGACCGACTTGTGGCGGAAGGGGGCACGGGGACGAAGTCCATCTGCTCTTCCATCAGCGCGCGCAGTGCCGCCCGTGCGCGGTGCATCCGGCTTTTTACGGTACCTTCGGCGCAGCTCAGAACCCGCGCCACTTCCTCGTAAGGAAGGCGGGAACCGACGACCAGGCTGAGGATGGAGCGCTGTTCCTCCGGCAACATGTAGAAAATGCGGCGCAGGTCGGCCAGTTCCAGCCCTTCTTCCTGCTGGGCCCGGATGGCGACGCGTTCCAGGTCGCCCGCGGAAAGTTCCCGCGTCAGGCGCCGCTTGGCCACAAACTCGTTGAGGAAACGGTTACGCAAAATGGTGAATGCCCAGGCCCTGAAATTGGTACCCGGCTGGAACTTGTCAGCCGATTTCAAGATACGGACGATCGTATCCTGCACCAGGTCGTCCGCATCGGCGCGGTTGCGCAGCAGAGTCCTCGCATAGGCGCGCAAAGTCGGGAGGCAGATGTAGAGTTCCTTTTCGACGACCGACATTATGGGAACACCCTCCGCCCAGGACCGGACTCCAGAGCGCAGGGGAAAATATTACAAGACAAAAACAATGACAGGGCCGATTCGGAAAACATGCTTTTCTTTGAAGGGAAGAAGTTTACGCGAGCTGAAAAAAACTTGACGAATTTGGACATGCAGATCTCCACGTCGCACCGGTTCCAGACGTGCACGACTAGAGCAGATCTACGGGACCATCCGTTCGGTTCCTGACAATGGACCGTAACGTTACCGTGTTGCGCTCAGCAATATCCGATGGAACATGAACCGTAATGGCGGGGCAAAAGTCTGTGCGATTCCGGCCAGGACTGGCACGGCGGTTACCGCCCGGGCCGGCCGGGACATGGAGCCGGCCGGCGTCATGAATAATGCGGCCGGCGCGCACGTGCCGTCACGCCGTCTCCCGCGCCGTTTCCGCCACGGCCGGGGCCTCCGCCGCGATGCCGAAACGCTCGGTGAAGATGCCCTGCTGGCGCAGCAACTCGCGTGCCATCGGCACGCAGGTTTCACGCCGCCCTGCCTCGTCCGGGGCGGAGAACAGGCCGACGGCGCAGGTCCGCTCATTGTCCCATCCCGGATAATCCAGGATGGGATAGAGGCAGATGCCGCCCACCGGCACTTGCGCCTCCAGCGCCTCCGCCACCTGCTCGCAGACATAGTGCAGCCAGGCCGCGCGGGCCGAGCCCTCCGCCCCGGTCTCGGCGATCAGCAGGGGCCGTTGATAACGCTGGTGCACTTCCACCAGCAGGTCACGCAGGGGCTGGTAGGCATGGTGGCCGAGGGGAATGGTGGGCCCGTTATGGTACCACTGATTGTGCGGATAGTAGTTGACGCCTACGATGTCGATCAACTCAGGGTTGCCGCCGAGTTCCGGTTCGGCCGTTCCGGCCAGCATGTCCAGCGCCTCGTACTGGGACATCCGCTGGTTCCTCGCGGCCCGCATATGCCGCGGCTGGCGGGAGCCGCTGGCGACATGGATCAGCGGCTCGGCCGTCATGAAGCGCGCATCGGGGTCGACATCGCGGATGGCGCGGATCGCGGCGATGCTGGCCCTGACAAGCTGGCGCTTCAGCTCGTTGCCGCGCCGCCGCCCCATGGGGTTCATGCGCGCCATCTCGCCGCCCGCCCAGGACCAGAACGAGATTTCATTGATGGGGCAATAGACCGGCGCCTCCTTCATCTCCTGCCGCACCACACGGGCGGCGGCGGCGCAGAATGCCGCGAAGCGGCTGACGAAGGCGGCCGACCAGATGTCGATGTCATCGGGCCAGCCGTAATGGCAGAGATCCCAGATCGGCTGGATGTCTGCGGCGCGCGCGGCCCGCAGCATCGGCAGCAGGGTGGACCAGTCGTACTGACCGGGGGTTGTCTCGATGCGGTGCCAGCGCAGCCCTTCCCGGGCCGCCCTGATGCCTCTGGCGCCCATCGCATGGTAATCAGCCAGGGCGCCGCGGTCATGCCCCGTGGCCGCCAGCAGGTCCAGCCGCCGGCCATCCTGCCGCCGATGCGTCGAGCATTCGAAGCCGCCGAGAAAAAAGCTGCGAAACAGGGGGCGGCCGGGCTGCCCGGCCAGCGGAAGAATGCCGGCATGGTGGGGCGTGCCGGGCCGTGCGGCGCGCTGCGGATGGGGAGACAAGGCGGGACTCCTGCCGAAAGGATGGGTAGCGTCGCCACCCGGTAGCGAAACGCCAACGCGTGTCGAGGTTCCGGAAAGGCGGCGGGCGGCGCAAGTGGCGCGTTCCGCCCGGCGATGGCGCCCCGCATGCCGGAACTTCATCCCGGCAGAGAGGTTTCCGTTTAGCACCGAACCGGTGCGGCTCCAGGAACGGAAGCTGCAACTTGGCCAGATATCTCGTCTCCGGCGGCGCCGGCTATGTTGGAAGCCATGTGGTCCTCGCTCTCACACGGCGTGGCGATCAGGTCGTCGTGCTCGACAATCTGCGCCAGGGCCACCGCGCGGCCATTCCAGGAACGGCCGACCTGGTGGAAGCCGACCTAGCCGATAGCCCTGCCATAGCCGAGGTCTTCGCCAACTGGCGCTTTGACGGCGTGTTGCATTTCGCCGCCCTTTCGCTGGTCGGCGAGAGTATGCGGAACCCCTTGGTGTATATCGCGGAGAATGTCGCGAACACGGCGCGGCTGGCCGGAGCCGCGGCGAAATCGGGCTGCCTTCGCTTCGTATTATCCTCGACGGCGGCTTTGTTCGGCTATCCGGAGCGGACGCCGATCGACGAGGACGCACGGCTCGATCCGGTCTCCCCCTATGGCGAATCCAAGTTGATGGCGGAACGCGCGCTGGACTGGGCGGACCGCCTGCACGGCCTGCGCTCGGCCAGCCTGCGTTACTTCAACGCGGCCGGGGCGGACCCGGAGGCCGGCATCGGCGAGGACCACGAGCCGGAGACGCATCTGATACCGCTGGCGATCCGCGCGGCGCTTGGGCTCGCACCGCCACTGACGATCTTCGGCGCGGATTACCCGACGCCTGACGGAACCTGCATCCGCGACTATGTGCATGTCACGGATCTTGCCGATGCACACTTGAGAGTTCTCGATCACCTCCGGCAGGGTCGGAGCTGCCGATTCAATATCGGCGGTGGCCAGGGTCATTCCGTGCGGCAGGTGCTGGACGCGGTGGAACGCGTCAGCGGCAGGCCGGTGCCGCATTGTTTCGGCGAGCGCCGCCCGGGTGACCCGCCGGTGCTGGTCGCGGCCAGCGGCAGGCTGCGCCGCGAAACCGGCTGGCAGCCACGGCATAGTGACCTGGACGCGATCATCCGCTCCGCCTGGGCCTGGCACAGCCGCAACCCATACGGGTTCGGGGACCGTGCCGGCAGCGGCAGCCCGGTCCTGGCGGCCCGCCCCGCCAAGGTGCCGGTGCCGTCCTGAAGCCTGCCTGCCGGCACGGCACGGGCAGGGAATGGAACCGCCCCTGTTTCCAGGCCGAGGGGCCGCATGCCTCAGCCCGGCGGCAGGCGCAGGCCGGAGAAGCGGATCAGCCCGTCAGGCGAGGGCTCGAAACCCGTCAGGCCCGTCCGCATGCCCCAGAACCAGCGGTAATGGTACAGGATGAGCATCGGCCGGTCGGCCATCCATTGCTCGGCGGCGGCGTGGTAGAAGGCGCGCCGCTTCTCCGGGTCGGTGATCTCGCGCGCGGCGTTGAAGGCGGCATCCACCTTCGGGCTGTTGTAGCCCGTGCGGTTCAGGAAGCCGTCCGAGGCGATCCAGAGCGCGATATTGCCATCCGGGTCGGCACGGCCGGACCAGATGCCGAAGGCGGCGTCGTATTGCGCGCCACGCTCCGACCGCGCCACCAGAGCGGAGGATTCCAGCACCTCGATCTTCACCTTGAAGCCGGCCTCGCCCGCCATGGCCTGGATGATCTGCGCCACCTGGCTTTCCACGGGGCTGTTGGGCGTCAGCAGCGTGAAGGTGGGGCTGGGCTGCCCGGCCTCGCGCAGCAGCGCCTTGGCCCGCTCAAGGTCACGCGGCGGCGCGGCGAGATCCTTGAAGTAATAGGGCGCGCCGGGCGCCTCGGGCTGGTTGTTCGCCACGAAGCGGCCTTCCAGCGCGACCTGGTTGATGATGTCGCGGTCGATGCTGAGTTCCAGCGCCTCCCGCAGCCGTTGGTCCTTCAGCGCGCCGTTGGTACTGATGTAGAGATTCTGATAGGCGATCGCTGTGGCTTCCGCGATGCGCACGTTCGGGCTCTGCCGCGCCGTGTCGACATCCGCGGGGGCGACGCGCTCGACCAGGTCCAGTTGTCCGGCGCGCAGGTTCAGCAGGCGCACGGTATTGTCCGGGATGGGTAGCATGACCAGCCGCTGCGCGTGGATATTGGCGGCGTTCCAGTGTTCCGGCACCCGCTCCATCTCGATACGGTCCTGCGCCACGCGGCGGACCAGCCGGAAGGGGCCGGAGCAGACCGGCTCATCGCGGATCTTCTCGCCCAGCCGCGCCAGGGCGGTGGGTGACATGATCATGCCCGCCCGGTCCGACAGCACCGACAACAGGGGCGCATAGGGCTGGCTCAGGTGGATGAGGACCGTGCGCGCATCCGGCGCCTCGACCGAGGTGATGGGCCGCAGCTCGGCCTTGCGGCGGGATTCCGGCGCGCTGCGGTAGCGGTCCAGATTGATCTTCACCGCCGCGGCGTCGAGATGGGTGCCGTCGTGGAAGCGGCCATCCTCCCGCAGCGTCAGCCGCAGCGTGCGGCCTCCGTCGGACCATGCCCAGGCGGTGGCCAGTTCCGGGCGGAAGGAGAGGTCCGGCGCCACGTCCAGCAGGCGGTCGCAGAGCGCGGTGAAAACCACACGCTCGACAAAGGATGTGGATTGCGCGGGGTCCAGCACATTTGGGTCGGCGCCGATGCCGATGCGCAGGGTTTGCGCGGCGGCTGGCAGGGCCAGGGTCGCGGCGAGGAAAGCGAGGGCGGGCAGGCGCATCGGGGGGCCTCCGGTTTGGTCGGGGCGGCAGCCGTCCGGCGGTGCGAACCGACGCGACGCAACCGGCTCAGGATTCTTTCCTGCCCGGTTTTTCCTGGCCCGTCCATGAGCTTTGCCGGCGCGGCATCCGTGGCGGAGTGATCGCCGCCATCGGCCGCGACCTGCCGCGCGGGGCCGAGGAAATATCCGCCAAGGGCATGATCGTGACGCCGGGCGGGCTCGACTCGCATTGCCATATCGAGAACTGGGACAGGTCGGCTCCATCCATGAGGAGAGTTTCGCAGCGGCTCGGCGGCGGCGGCGCTGGCGGGCGGCACCACCTCCTTCATCTGCTTCCTGCCGCAGTGGAAGGGCCATAGCCTCGCCGACAGCGCGCCAGGCTACGAGGCCCGTGCCACGCGGTCGCGCGCCGATTACAGCTTCCATCAGGTCATCACCGACCAGACGCTGGACGTGATGCGGCGCGAGGTGCCGGCGCTGGTGGCGCGCGGCATCCGCAGCCTGAAGGTCTTCCTGACCTATGACCCGCTGCGGCTGAACGACGCTGAATTCCTGGAGGTGCTGGCGACCGCGCGGCGGCTGGGCGCCTTCGTCACCGTGCATCGCGAGAATTACGATGCCATCGGCTGGCGCATCGCGGCGCTGCTGAAGGCAGGGCTGACCGACCCGTTGCAGCATGCCTGGGCCCGCCCGCCTGTGGTGGAGCGCGAGGCGACGCACCGCGCCATCGCGCTGGCGGAACTGCTGAACCAGCCGATCCAGGTCTTCCATGTCAGCAGCGAGGAGGCCGCCCCCGAGATCGCCCGTGGTCGCGCCCGCGGCCTGAAGGTCTGGGGCGAGACCTGCCCGCAGTATTTCACTCTGTCGCATGACGATCTCGCGCGGCGGGGCTTCGAGGGCGCCAAGGCCGTCTGCTCGCCCGCGCTGCGGGAGAAGGGGGAGAACGAGCGGGTGTGGAAGCGCATCCAGGACGGCACGCTGGATGTCGTCACGTCCGACCATTGCGGCTTTTCCTATGCCACGGCGAAGCGGATGCCGGGGGGCGGCTATGGCCAGGGCGATGCCCAGGCGCGGGCGGATGGCACGTCTGCCTTCAACGCCATCCCCAAACGCCATCCCCAACGGTGCGCCGGGTATCGAGACGCGGCAGCCGGTGCTGTTCTCGGAAGGGGTGTCCAAGGGGCTGATCGATCTGCCGGCCTTCGTGCGGCTGAGCTCGGCCAATGCGGCGCGGCTGTTCGGACTGCGGGGCCGCAAAGGCAGCCTGATGCCCGGCGCCGATGCCGACCTGGTGCTGTGGGACCCCGATGCCGAGCGGGTGATCGCCAATCCCCGGCTGCACCATGCCATCGACTATACCGCGTGGGAGGAGCTGGCGGTGAAAGGCTGGCCAATGGTCACGCTGCGCCGGGGCGAGGTCGCGGCGCGCGATGGGGAGGTGCTGGCCGCGCCGGGCTCCGGCCGGTTCCTGGCGCGCGGGCCTTATGAACTCGCGCGGCCCTCCGGCCGGGTGCCGGTCGGCTTCGGCGCTGCCTCGGTCGGCTAGGCTATCGGCGGGCAGGGCGGCTGGCGTCGCGGTTTTCGCGGTGCCAGCCGGCCCGGCCCAAGTTCAGCCCGGCCCGGCGGGCCATGCCATGGCGCCGCCGGGCCACGTCAGGCGGCTAGAGCCAGGGGCGCGCCGACCACAGCGCCCGAAACTTCGTGTCGGCGTCACGCAAATATCCGTTATAGGCGTCCTGCCGCAGCACGCGCAGCGGTTGCTGGGTGCGCTGGCAGAGCGCGATATATTCCGGGTCCGCCGCCACGGCATCGATGGCGGCGGCGATGCGCGCCACGATCTCCGGCGGAATGCCTTTCGGCCCCACGAAGCCGCGCAGGCTGCCGATGGTGAGGTCGAAACCCTGCTCGCGGAAGGTCGGCACGGCGGGGGCGAAGGCGGATCGTTCCTCCGCCATCACGCCCACCATGTGCCAGGGCTTGCCTTCGGACATGGTCAGGCCCTCGCCCAGGTTGGCGGCGGCGGCGCGCACTTCCCGCTGTCCCAGCGCCATCACGCCCTGCGGCAGGGCCGGGTAGATCACTGGCTCGAACCGCGCGCCGGCCACCATTTCCAGCATCCGCACGCTGAGGAAGCTGGTGGAGCCCAGCGCCTGCGTTGCGATGGTGAAGCTGCCCGGGTCCTGCTTGGCGGCGGCCACCAGCTCGGCCGCGGTGCGGATGCCGCTCTCCGGGTGCACGGCGATCACGGCGGGGTCGTCCACCAGCCCGGCGACGAAGGTGAAGCTGCCCATCGACCAGCGCGGGCTGCGCTCGATCGGGATGGTGACCAGGCCGGGCGTGTTCAGGATGCCGAAGGTATAGCCATCGGGCTTGGCATCGGCCACGGCATTGATGCCGATCTCGCCGCCCGCGCCGGGGCGGTTCTGCACCACGAAGGGCTGGCCCAGCACGCGTTCCAGGAACTGGCCCAGGGTGCGGGCCGTGATGTCGTTGCCGCCACCGGGGCCGAAGGGCACCACCAGCGTCACCGCATGGTCGGGGTAGCTGGCGGCGCGCGCCAGGCGGGGGGCGGCGAGGCCGGCGAGGGCGGTGCCGAGAAGGGCGCGTCGGGTCGGGGCGGGCATGAAAGGGTTCCCTTGCGGCGCCGGCCATGCACGGGCCGGATGATGCGGTTCGGGCCAGTGCGGGCGGCGTCGCCCGGGTCCGGCCTTCCGCGCTCGCGCGTCTCGGGCCGGTTGCTCCAGGGCAGAGGCTGGTATAATGCCGTTATACCACCTTGCCAATGGCGCGGAGACGGCCCTTGCACACAGCGATCCAGCCGGCCGAGCCCCCCGCCGCGCGCGCGAGCATGGCCGATTTCGCCTATGCCAGCCTGCACGACATGCTGCTGACCCACCGCCTGCCACTGGATGCGCCGATCTCGGAACGTCATCTGGCGGGGGAGCTCGGCATTTCCCGAACTCCACTACGCGAGGCGCTGCGGCGGCTGGAAGGTGAGGGGCTGCTGGCCCGCCTGCCCGGCGGGCTGCTCGCTGTGAAGCGCATTGGCGTCGAGGACTTCCTGGAAGTGCTGCAGATGCGCCGGCTGCTGGAAGGCGAGGCGGCGGCGACGGCGGCCGATGCGGTCGCGGCCGGGCAGGTGCCCGCCGGGATTCTGGAGGCGCTGCGCCGGCGCATCGTCGCGCTGCTGGCCGCCGGCGGCCGCCCGGATGCCGGGCGGCTGGCGGCCGACCTCGACCTGCACCGCGCCATCATGGCCGCCGCCGGCAATGCCACCCTGGCGCGGATGCTGCAGGATCTGCGCCGCCGCATGATGCTGTTCACGCCCCCGCGCCCGCCGGACAGCCCGGAGCGCAGCTGCGCCGACTACCTCGCCATTCTGGACGCGGTGGCCGCCGGCGACGCCGCTGGCGCCCGTGCGGCGATGGTGGCGCATGTCGATGCGCTGCGCACCGGCATCCTGCGCCGCCTCGCCTCGCTCTGACCCCGACGGAGACACCCGATGACCGCACCCATGCTGTTCACCCCGCTCACCTTGCGCGGGCTGACGCTGCGCAACCGCGTGGTGGTCTCGCCCATGTCGCAATATTCCTCAGTGGAGGGCGCGCCGACCGACTGGCACCTGGTGCATCTGGGCAAGTTCGCCATGGGCGGCGCCGGCGTGGTGTTCTGCGAGGAGACCTCCGTCAGCGAGCGGTCCCGCAAGACCTATGACTGCCCAGGCATCTATACCGACGTGCAGGCGAAGGCGTGGCGCCGGGTGACGGATTTCATCCGTGGCCAGGGCGCGGCGGCGGCGATGCAACTGGGCCATGCCGGCCGCAAGGTGGCGACGCGCGCCCCCTGGGACGGCTTCGCGCCGCTGGGGGCCGAGGATGCGGCGAAGGGCCGCGCGCCCTGGTCCGGCCTCGCCCCCAGCCCCATCCCCTTCAAGGAGGGCGCGCTGGTGCCGAAGGAGATGGACCGCGACGATATCCGCTACGTCATCGGCCTGCACGTGGAAGCGGCGAAGCGCACCGTGGATGCCGGCTTCGACATCTGCGAGATCCATGGCGCGCATGGCTACATCATCCAGCAGTTCCTCTCGCCCATCACCAACAAGCGCACCGATGCCTATGGCGGCGATATCGAGGGCCGCATGCGCTTTGGGCTGGAACTGATCGAGGCGGTGCGCGCCGCCTGGCCGGCCGACCGGCCGCTGTTCTTCCGCGCCTCCTGCGTCGACGGGCGGGGCGGCATCTGGAGCCTGGAGGATACGACGGTGCTGGCCGCCGCCCTGAAGGTGCGCGGGGTGGATGTGCTGGACTGTTCCTCGGGCGGGATCGAAGGCCCGCTGACGCTGCATGTCGTGCCGCGCGTGCCCGGCTACCACGTGCCCTTCGCCGAGCATATCAAGCGCGAGACCGGCATCGCCACCATGGCGGTCGGCCTGATCACGGAGGCGCAGCAGGCCGAGGGCTACCTGCGGGCTGGGCAATGCGACCTGGTGGCGCTGGCGCGCGAGATGATGTGGGACCCGAACTGGGCCGTGCACGCCGCCGCCGCGCTGGGCGTGGAGAAGGCGCATGAGTTGCTGCCTCGCCCCTATGCGTGGTGGCTGCAGAAGCGGGAGGACGTGCGCAGGCTCTACCCGACCGGGCTGGAAACCCCCGCCGGCGGGTGAGGACGGCGGGTGCCGGCGCCAGGGCTGTGGCCGTGAGGCATGGCGGGCGCCGGCTCGCGTCCAGGCGGTGGCCCGGCGCGTGGCGCGTGGCCCCGGACCCGCTTGGCGCGCATGCGGGCTACCGCGGCCCTGGGCTACCGGCCCCCTCCAGGCTGGGGCATAAGCGCCGCGTAGAGCGTTGATTCCTGATGGGTACAAGAGACTGATGCATCGCCGTGATTTCGGAAAGCTGGCCGGGGCCATGGGCCTGGCCGGCGGCATGGCCGGCGCACCGATGCGCTGGGCCCAGGCACAGACCCGCGCTGAAAGCCTGCGGGTGCTGAGCGAGGCCGGGCCAAACAGCTTCGACCCCAGCGGCATCGGCGTGAACCGCAATGCCATTCAGTTGCACTGGAACACCTATGACCGCCTGCTGCGCTTCGGCACGCGGGCCGGGCCCGACGGCACCCTTTCCTACGATTATTCCACCATCGAGGGCGAGCTGGCGGAGCGGTTCGAGGTCTCCGGGGACCGCACGGCCATCACCCTGCACCTGCGGCGCGACGCCACCTTCCATGACGGCAGCCCCGTCACGGCGGCCGATGTGAAATGGTCGCTGGACCGGATGGTAGGCATGCCCATCGGGCGCGCGCAATTCGCCACCGGCTCGATGACCGACCCCGCGCAGTTCGTGGTGCTGGACGCGCATACCATCCGCGTCACGACGCCGCGGCCGGACCGTTTCACGCTGCCGAACCTGGCGGCGGCCCACCCGGTCATCTTCAACGCCCGGCTCGCCAGGGCCCATGCCACGCCGGACGACCCCTGGGCCAGCGACTGGCTGAGGACCAATGTCGCCGGCGGTGGCGCCTTCCGGCTGGACCATCATGTGCCGGGGCAGAGCCTGACCCTCTCCCGCTTCGACGGCTGGAAGAGCGGCGCCTTGCCGGGCTTCCGCCGCGTGCTGTGGCAGGTGGTGCCGAACGCGCAGTCCCGCCGCGCCTCGCTGGAGCGCGGCGATGCCGATATCGCGCAGGACCTGCCGCCGCAGGATGCCGTCTCGATGGCGCGGGAGGGCAGGGCGAAGGTCGCCGGCGTGCCGATGGCCGGCACCTTCCAGTTCATCGGCATGAATTCCACCAGGCCGCCTTTCGACAATGTCCTGGTGCGGCAGGCGGTGGCCTGGGCGCTGCCCTATCGCCAGATGTTCGAGGCGGCGCTGTTCGGGCGCGGCCAGCCGCTGTTCGGCGGCAGGCCGGGCGAGGCCGATGGCCTGCAATTCCCGCAGCCCCTGGGCTACGACACCGACCCCGCGAAGGCGAAGGCGCTGCTGGCCGCCGCCGGCCTCGCCGATGGCTTCGACACCACCTTCAGCTTCGAGCTGTCGCTGGCCCCGGTGGCCGAGCCGGTGGCGCTGCTGGTGCAGGAGGCGCTCGGCGTGATCGGCATCCGCGTGACGATCGACAAGGTGCCCGGCGGGCAGCTCGGCACGCTGCTGGAGAAGAAGGCGGTGCCCTTTTTCTTCGAGGCCTCGACAGCTTATTTCGCCGCGCCCGACTATTTCTTCCGCATCTTCTACCATGGCCCGACGCGATGGAATTTCGGCGGCTACGACAACGCGGAATTCGGCGCGCTGGTGCAGAAGACCCGCTTTGAGACCGACGACGCCGCCTACGAGGCCGATGTGAGGCGGATGATCGCGCTGGCCAAGCGGGACGTGCCGATCATCCTGCTCTGGCAGCCGGCGCTGGATACGGGCATGCGGGCGGATATCGGCGGCTACAAGTACCAGTTCCACCGGCAGCTCGAGCTGCGCACGCTGAAGCGGGCCTGATGGCGGCGCGGGCGGCACCGGGGCAGGGCGCGTGACGCGGCGCGGCGCCATGCCGGCCCCGCCGGGCTGAGCGCATGTCCCTGCTGGCGCGGCGGCTGTTCGGCGTGGTGCCCACCCTGCTGGGGGTGGTGGTCGTGACCTTCGTGCTGACGCGCCTGCTGCCCGGCGACCCGGCGGCGTTCTTCGCCAACAGCCCCACCGCCGATGCCGCCACCATCGCCGCGATCCGGCAGAAGCTCGGCCTGGATCTGCCGCTCTGGCAGCAGTTCCTCCTGTATCTCGGGGCGTTGCTGCGGGGCGACCTGGGCCAGTCCATCGTTACCGGCCAGCCGGTGGCCGCCGACCTGCTGCGGCTGCTGCCGGCCTCGGCGGAACTGACCCTGGCCGCCTTCGCCATGGCCGTCCTGGTGGCGGTGCCGCTGGGCATGGCGGCGGCGCTGCGGCGCGGCTCCCTGCCGGATCATCTCTGCCGGCTGCTCGGCACCGCCGGGGTCTCGCTGCCCACTTTC
This sequence comes from Roseomonas sp., assembly GCA_028288745.1. Taxonomy (GTDB): domain Bacteria; phylum Pseudomonadota; class Alphaproteobacteria; order Acetobacterales; family Acetobacteraceae; genus Pseudoroseomonas. The sequence continues at coordinate 26,725 of JAQGHX010000017.1, forward strand.
GTCAGTGGCCTGCTGCTGATCCACCTGTTCTACTACCGCTTCGGCATAGCGCCGGAGCCGATCGGGCGCATCGACCCCTTCGCCATTCCGCCGCCCGCCATGACCGGCTTCTTCCTGGCCGATACGCTGCTGGCGGGCGACCTGCGCGGCTTCGCCGCCGCCGCGCGGCAGATCGTGCTGCCGGCCGTCACCATGGCGCTGTTCGCCATCGCGCCGCTGGCGCGGGTGACGCGGGCCTCCATGCTGGGCGTGCTGGGCAGCGACTTCATCCGCGCCGCCCGCGCCAACGGGCTGCGGCGGCGCAAAATCGTGCTGTCCTATGCGCTGCGCAACGCTCTGCTGCCCATCGTCACCACGCTGGGCATGATCTTTTCCGGCATGCTCGGCGCCAATGTGCTGGTGGAGCGTGTCTTCGCCTGGCCGGGCGTCGGCTCCTACGCGCTCGATGCGCTGGTCGGGCTGGACTACGCGCCGGTGCAGGGCTTCGTGCTGGTGATGGCCGGCCTGTTCATCGGGGTGAACCTGCTGGTCGACCTCGCTTGCGCCGCCATCGACCCACGTGCCCGGCTGCTGTCCGATGCGTGAGCGGCGGGTGCCGCGCCAAGCTATCATGGGAAGCCCATTGAACCTGGCGGCGGTGGCGATGCTGGCGGTGCTGCTGGGCTGCGCCGCCGCCGGCCCCTGGCTGGTGTCCCACGACCCCATCGCCACCAACACGGCCATGGCGCTGCGGCCGCCCTCGGCGGCGCACTGGTTCGGCACCGACCAACTGGGGCGGGATGTGTTCTCGCGCGTCGTGGCGGCGGCGCGGCTGGACCTGGCCATCGCCTTCGCGGCGGTCTCGCTGTCGCTGGTGCCGGGCGCGGTGCTGGGGGCGGCGATGGGGTATTTCCGGGGGCGGCTGGATGCCATCGGCGGCCGCGCCACCGACGTGCTGATGGCCTTTCCGCTCTTCGTGCTGGCGATGGCCATGGTGGCGGCGCTGGGCAATTCCGTCTCCAGCGTGGTCTGCGCCACCGCCGTCATCAACCTGCCCTTCTATATCCGCCTGGCCCGCGCCGAAGCCGCCATCCGCCGCGACCTGGGCTATATCGAGGCCGCACGGGCCGGCGGGTCCAGCCATGCGCGCATCCTGCGGGTCTTCGTGCTGCCCAACATCATGCCCGCCCTGGTGGTGCAGGCCTCGGTCAACCTGGGCTGGGCGGTGCTGAACACGGCGGGTCTGTCCTTCATCGGCCTGGGCGTACGGGCGCCGGCGCCGGAATGGGGGATCATGGTGGCCGAGGGCGCGCAGTTCGTCCTCTCCGGCCGCTGGTGGATCGCGGGCTTCCCCGGGCTCGCGCTGATGCTGGCGGTGCTCTGCTTCAACCTGCTGGGTGACGCGCTGCGCGACGTGGCCGACCCAAGGGCGCGCGTATGAGCGAGGCCCTGCTCTCCGTGCGCGACCTGTCCGTCGCGTTCCGCACCCGCGGCGGCACCCTGCGCGCTGTGGAGGGCGTGTCCTTCGGCGTGGTGAAGGGCGAGATCCTCGGCATCGTGGGGGAAAGCGGTTCCGGCAAATCCGTCACGGCGCTGGCGCTGCTGGGGCTGCTGGACGCGGCGGCGCATGTCACCTCCGGCCGCGTGGTCTTCGGCGGGCAGGACCTGCTGCTTCTGGGGCAGGCGGCGCTGAACGGCCTGCGCGGGGCGGAACTGTCGATCGTCTTCCAGAATCCGCGCGCGGCGCTGAACCCGATCCGCGCGGTGGGCGCGCAGATCGCCGATGTCATCGCCCGCCACGACCCCGGCCCCGCCGCCGCCATCCGCGCGCGGATGCTGGACGCGCTCCGCCAGATGCGCATCGCGGATCCCGAGCATCGCGCGGCCGCCCTGCCGCATGAGCTTTCAGGGGGCCTGTGCCAGCGCATCGGCATCGCCATGGCGCTGGCCTGTTCGCCCCGGCTGCTGATCGCGGACGAGCCGACCACGGGCCTCGACGTCACCACCCAGGCGGCGGTGATGGACCTGCTGCGCGACACGGTGCGGCGGCGCGGCATGGGCGCCGTGCTGATCACGCACGACCTCGCGCTTGCCTCGGCATATTGCGACCGGATCGTGGTGATGCATGCGGGGCAGGTGGTGGAGGATGCGCCGGTGGCCAGCCTCTTCGCCCGGCCGCGCCACCCCTATACCGCCGCGCTGCTGGGCGGCATGCCGTCCCGCGCGGAGAGTATCGACGCCCTGGTGCCGGTGCCCGGCAGCCCGCCGGACCTGCGTCGGGCCGATCTGCCGCCGTGCCGTTTCAGCGAGCGCTGCGGGCGCCGCCAGCCTCTCTGTGCCACGCCCGGCCTGCGCCTCGGGGAGCAGGCGCCGGGCCACCGCGTCGCCTGCCGGTTGCCGCTGTGACGGCGCTGCTGGAGGCGCGTGGCCTGTGCAAGGCCTTCGCCCTGCCAGGGCGGCGCAGCCTGCGCCGGTTTTGGGCGGCGGCGCCCGTGCGGCGGCTGCACGCCGTGGATGGGGTGGACCTGAGCATCCGGCATGGCGAGGCGCTCGGGCTGGTGGGAGAATCCGGCTGCGGGAAATCCACCCTGGCGCGGCTGGTCGGCCGGCTGATCCAGCCCGATGCGGGGGAGGTACTGCTGGATGGCACGCCGCTCCATGACATCGCGCCGCGCGCTTTCGCGGCCTCCGCCTGGCGGCGGCAGATCCAGATGGTGTTCCAGGACCCCACGGGCAGCCTGAACCCGCGCTTCAGCGTCTTCGAGGCTATCGCCGACCCGGTGGGGCAGTTGCTGCCCGCCGAAAGCCGGGCGGCGCGGCGCGCGCGGGTGGAGCAGGCCGCCGCCCGGCTGGGCCTGCCGCCGGAGCTCTTCGCCCGCTACCCGCATCAGCTTTCCGGCGGGCAGAAGGCGCGGGTCGGCATCGCGCGGGCCATGGCGGTGGAACCGCGCCTGCTGGTGCTGGACGAGCCGACATCGGCGCTGGATGCCTCGGTGCAGGCGGTGGTGCTGAAGCTGCTGGCGCAATTGCGGCGGGAAACGGGGGTGGCGCTGCTCTTCGTCAGCCACGACCTGCATGTGGTGCGGCTGCTCTGCGACCGGATCGCGGTGATGCGGATGGGCCAGGTGGTGGAAAGCGGCCCGGCCCGGCAGGTGCTCGCCGCGCCGCGCCACCCTTATACGCGGGCGCTGGTTTCGGCCGCGCCCCGTCCGCCCGGCATGGCGCCCAGGGCGCGGGAGATATTGCCCGGCGAGAACCGCAGCCCGGTGGACCCCGACCCGATAGCCTGCCGGCTGCATGGCCGCTGCCCGCGCGGCACCGCCTTCTGCGCCACCACGCCGCCCGCGCTGCGCGAAGTGGCGCCGGGCTGGATGGCACGCTGCCATTTCCCCCTGGAACCCGCGGCAACCTGACGGGCCGCGCTGCCCGCGCGGCGATTGCCAGTGAATCGACAGGTCTTTCCAGCACCGGATAAGGTTCGGAATACCCCAGCCTGGTCCAGCAGCCTTTCTGACCGGTCACCGCTGCCGCCCGTTGCATGACCCAGCCGTAATACAGGCGGAAAAGCTGATCCATCCGTCAGGTAGACGCGATAGACGGCCCGTTATTCCGCTCTACCCTGGGCCCGCGATCTGAACCCGCAACGCAGGAAGGCGAGCCTCCATTTGCCGAGGCAACAGGAAGGCACGCGGAGGTTGCGGCCCATAAACAAAATGGGGAGGGAAACGAGATGACGGAACGCATCGTTGACGCGGCGGGAAGGCTCGACCGGTTTACCGATCGGGCGCTTCCACTGGCGGCTGTTCGCGCTGATCGGCGCGGGCATGTTCTTCGATGGCCTGGATAGTTACGTCGCCGGCGGCGTGCTCGGCTCCCTGACCCAGACCGGGTGGTCCACCCTTGCCCTGAACGCGCATTTCATATCCGCGACCTTGTCGGCATGACGATCGGCGCCTGGGTCGGGGGCATCATGGGCGACCGTTATGGCCGCCGCGCCGCCTACCAGATCAACCTGCTCATCTTCGGGCTGGCATCCCTGGCGAGGGCCTTCGCGCCCTCGATGGAATGGCTGATCGGCGCCCGGCTCGATCCCGAGGATGCCGCGCCGCGTCAGATGCAGTTCGCCGAATGACCCGGCGCGGGGCGATGCCGGCCCTGGATTGAGTGGTCTCTCCTGAATGGAAAGGCGCGGAGGACCGGTGCCTCCGCGCCGTTTTCATGTCCGGCCGCGCCCGCCCATCGCGCCGGGCGGCCAGCCTCAGCCCTGATGCGTGGGCGCCCTGCGGTAGCGCGGCAGCCCGTCCGCCCCGCGCTCGCGCAGCACCGTGCCGGCGGTCACCAGGCGGTTGATATGCGCCAGCCCCTCGCCGATGACGAAGCCCACCTGGCTGTCATCCACCACGCGGGGGAACAGCACGCGCGCGGCCTCGTAGGCGGTCATCGGCGTGGCGAGGGCTTCGGTCAGCGTCGCCAGCCGCTCGGCATGGTGGGCGTCCAGCGCCTCGATGCGGGCATGCAGGCCGTTGAAGGGCTCGCCATGCGAGGGCAGCACCATGGTCCCGGCTGGCAGGTCGCGAAAACTGTCGTTGCTGCCAAGGAAATCGGCCAGCGGGTCGGCATCCGGCTCCCAGCTCAGCACGCCGATATAGGGCGAGATACGCGGCAGGATCTGGTCGGCGCCGATCAGCACGCCAAGTTCCGGGCAATAGAGGCAGACCATCTCCGGCGCATGGCCCCGGCCGATGCGCACCTGCCAGGAGCGGCCGCCGATTTTCAGCGTGTCGCCGCCGCCCAGCACCTGATAGGTGGGCGGCAGGCCCATCACCTCGGACCGGTAGAGCGGGGGGCGGGCGGTCAGGTGCGCGATATAGCGTTCCGGTGCGCCCGCGGCCCGGCCCATCTCCTGCTGCTGCCGGTTCAGGGAGCCGCTCTCCTCGGCCAGCAGCATGCGGGTCAGCAGGTATTCGGTGCGGCTCATCAGCAGGGGGGCGCGCCAGTGCCGGCACATCCAGCCGGCCAGGCCGACATGGTCGTAGTGGAAATGCGTGATCAGCACGCGCGTGACAGGCAGCCCCTCCAGCACGCTGTCGAAGACGGATTGCCAAAGCTCCACCGCCCCTTCCACCCGCGGCCCGGCATCGACCACCAGCCAGCCTTCCCCATCGCGCAGTAGCCAGCAGTTCACATGGCCGGGCGGGAAGGGCAGCGGCACCCGGACGCGGACCAGGCCGGGCAGGATCTGCGTGGTTTCGCCGGGAAGGGGTGGCTGCATCGGTCTGAAATCCGCTCCGGTTCGGTTTTGGCGTAGCGTGTGCGACGCTATTTTGCCATGCACCGGGCGCGATGGCGGGGTTGCGTCTGCCGTCATGCTGCCCCGCCCGCCCGTATCTGAGGCGCGCGGTCCTTGCCACGAAAGCCCCCGCCGGCCGGAAGGCGGGCGCGGCGGCCAAAACGATGACTTCACACCTCGACGGTCCACGCTTTGGGGCGGTAGGCGGGCTTAGCGCCGCCCGAACAGTTTCTCGAACTCGGCCTTGCCGAAGCGCAGGAAGGTGGGGCGGCCGTGGCTGCAGGTGGCGGCGCGTGGCGTTGCTTCCATCTGCCGCAGCAGCGCCCCCATTTCCTCGGGCTTCAGGCGGCGGCCGGCGCGGATGGAGCCGTGGCAGGCCATGCGGGCGATGGCGGCATCCAGCCGGCGGTCCAGCGCGGTGGCTTCCTCCCATTCCGCCAGCTCGGCCGAGAGGTCGCGCAGCAGCGGCGCCGGGTCGGGCGTGCCGAGCAGCGCCGGCATGGCGCGCACCAGCAGGGCGCCGGCGCCGAAACCCTCGATCTCCAGCCCCAGCCGGGCGAGGGCGGGCGCGGCCTCAGCGAGCCGGGCGGCATCCAGCGCCGGCATCTCGACCACGGCGGGCAGCAGCAGCGGCTGGGCGCGCACCTGCCCGGCCAGGAACTGCGCGCGCAACTGTTCGTGCATCAGCCGTTCATGCGCCGCGTGCTGGTCCACCAGCACCAGCGCGCCATCCGGCGCTTCCGAGAGGATGTAGGTGTCCATCAACTGGGCCAGGGGCCGGCCCAACGGCGCGTCGTCGCCCGGCGGCAGGGCGGGGTCGTGGGCGGCCTGTCCCGACGCGAACTGACCCGACGCGAACTGGCCCGCCGCG
>JAQGHX010000064.1 GCA_028288745.1 Roseomonas sp.
TCGGGGGGGTAGCTCGGCCCCTCGGACGCCGTGCGGGCGTTTTCCATTTCAGTCAGGCCAGCGGCGCCCCGATGTGGGGCCGCCGGCGCGGTTGGACGTACCGGAGGTTGCCCGCATGGGGGCCTCACTGGACACCCCGCCGCCCCAGCAACGGACCCTTGCTTTTGCTTGAGGAGGTTCTCGTGATGAATGCTTTTGACCCGACCCCACTGTTCCGCTCGGCTATCGGCTTTGATCGTCTGTCCCGTCTTGTGGACAGCGCGCGCGCCGCGTCGGAGGGGCCTGCCTACCCCCCGTACAACATTGAGCGGGCGGCGGAGGATTCCTACGTCCTGACGATGGCCGTCGCCGGCTTCGGCCCCGACGACATCGACATCACGGCGCAGGACAACGTCCTGACCGTGTCCGGCAAGGCCGCCGCGCCGGCACCGGAGCAGGAGCGCCGCTTCCTGCACCGTGGCATCGCGGGCCGCGCCTTTGAGCGCCGCTTCGTGCTGGCCGACCACATCCAGGTCCAGGGCGCCGACATGGCGAATGGCCTGCTGCATGTGGCTTTGAAGCGCGAAGTTCCCGAGGCCCTGAAGCCCCGCCGTATCGCGATCGGCTCCACGCCGGCGCAGGAGCAGGCGCCGGCTCTCGAGGGGCGGGAGCAGCCGGCTCTCGCCGCGTAACGGCCACGGATAAAGACTGAGACGGCCGGGGTGGCGACACCCCGGCCGTTTTTTCATGCACCTTCCGCTTGTGTGGCGCGGCGGCTGCGCTGAAGCTGGCGCGGAGATGCGAGTTCCGCCGACGACCCGCGTGGTGCTGGCCCTGGGTGTCGCGCAGACCCTGGCCTGGGCATCCTCCTATTACCTCCCCGCCATCCTGGCGCGGCCGATGGCGGCGGAATTCGGCCTGTCCACTGCCACGCTCTACGGCTTTTTCTCGGCCTCCCTGCTGCTGGCGGCGCTGCTCGGGCCCTGGGTGGGGCGGGTTATCGACCGGCGTGGCGGCCGTGGCGTTCTGCTGGCGTCCAACCTGCTCTTCGCGGCGGGACTGGCGGGGCTGGCGCTGGCGCAGGGGCCGCTCAGTCTGGCGCTGGGCTGGGGCGTATTGGGGCTCGGCATGGCGCTTGGGCTCTACGATACGGCCTTCGCCACTCTGGCCGGGCTGTTCGGTTCGGCGGCGAAAGGGCCGATCACGGGCATCACGCTGCTGGCGGGCTTTGCCTCGACCATCGGCTGGCCGCTCTCCACCCTGATGGAAGCCGAATTCGGCTGGCGCGGCGCCTGCCTGGGCTGGGCGGTGCTGCATCTGGCGCTTGGGCTGCCGCTGCACCGCTGGCTGGTGCCGCCCGCGCCACCGCCCGCACCGCTATCCCGGCCCGCGGCCGACGCGCCGCCGGATGCCCCTGTGCCGGCCAATGCCATGGCGGTGCTGATCTTCTTCTCGGCCGCCGTCACGGTGGTGGCGGGCGCCATCGGCGCGCATCTGCCGGGGCTTATTCTGGCGGCGGGCGCGACGCCGGAGCACGCCCTGCTGGCCGCGTCGCTGACCGGGCCGGCGCAGGTGGGCGCGCGGCTGCTGCAATTCAGCCTGCTGCGCCGGATGCCAACCTTGCTGGTCGCGCAACTCGCCTGCCTGATGCAGGCGGCGGGGGCGCTGGTGCTGCTGCTGGCCGGCGCGCCCGGGGCCATTGTCTTCGTGCTGCTCTACGGCGCCGGCGCGGGCATGCATACCATCGCCAAAGGCACGCTGCCGCTGGCCATCTTCGGGCCGGCCGGATACGGGGCGCGGCAGGGCATCATCTCGGCGCCGGGGCGCATCCTGCAGGCAGGCGCGCCGCTCGGCTTCGGCTTGTTGCTGGCGCAGTTCGGCGCCGCTGCCGCATGGGCAACGGCGGCGCTGTCGCTGGCGGCCTTCCTGGCCCTGCTGGCGCTGCGGCCCCGCCGCTAGAGCAGGTTCCGTTCGCAGGGCTCACCGCACCCACGCTTCGCGATGATTCCACCTGAAGCGATCACGACCTTAGCCCAGTTCCTGCTCCACCAGTTGCGCCAGGTAGCCGGCGCCCAGCGGCAGCAGATCGTCGTTGAAATCGTACAGGGTGTTGTGCACCGGCACGCCGCCGCGCGTCCCGCCGCGCTGGCCGAACATCACGTAGGCACCAGGGCATTTCTCCAGCATGAAGGCGAAATCCTCTCCCGCCGTGATGGGGGGCTCGTCCGGCAGCACGGCGGCTTCGCCCAGCAGGGTGGCGACGGCCCGCGCCGCGCGCCCGGCCTCGGCCGCCGTGTTGATGGTGGGCGGGTAGGCGCGGCGATAACTGATCTCGGCGGTGGCGCCATTGGCGGCCACGGTGCCTTCCACCACGCGGCGGAAGGCAGGCTCGATCGCGTCGCGGATTTCCGGCTTCAGGGTGCGGACGGACCCGCGCAGTTCCACCACCTCCGGGATGACGATGTCCGAGGTGCCGCCATGGATCTGGCCGACGCTGATGACGGCGGTCTCCAGCGGGTCGATATTGCGGGACACCACGGTCTGCAGGGCACCCACCACCTGGGCGGCCGCCACCACGCTGTCGATGCCCAGATGCGGCCGCGCGCCATGGGTGGAAAGGCCGCGCACCTTGACGGAAAAATAGTCGATCGCCGCCAGCATGGTGCCGGCGCGCACCGAGACCTGGCCCAGCGGCAGGCCGGGCTCGTTATGCAGTCCATAGACGGCATCGCAGGGGAAGCGCTCGAACAGCCCGTCATCGATCATGGCCTTGGCGCCCGCCAGCGATTCCTCGGCCGGCTGAAAGATCAGGTGCACGGTGCCGGAGAAGTCGCGGGTCTCCGCCAGGTATTTCGCGGCGCCCAGCAGCATGGCGGTGTGGCCGTCATGGCCGCAGGCATGCATCCGGCCGGGCGTGGTGCTGGCATGGGGCAATCCAGTGGCCTCGGTCATCGGCAGCGCGTCCATGTCGGCGCGCAGGCCGATGGCGCGGTTGCCGCCGACGGCGTCACGGCGGCCGCGCAGCACGCCCACCACGCCGGTGCCGCCCAGGCCGGTATGCACCTCGATGCCCCATTCCCGCAGCTTCCCGGCCACGATGGCGCTGGTGCGGTGCTCCTCGTAGCCAAGCTCGGGATGGGCGTGGAAGTCGCGGCGCCAGGCCGTCATCTCGGGCGTCAGGGCTGCGATCTGCTGGCGCAAGGTCATGGCGGGCGGGCTCCGTTCCGAAGGGGCCAGCTTCCTATTCGCGGGGCAGCCCCGCAAGGGCAGGGCGCCTTCGCACTTGCGTTATAGCGCACGGGCCTTCATATGACACTCGCCGGCTCCGAGACAGGAATCGGCCGCGTCCTGGTTGCGTGAACGGTCCGCCCTCTTTTGTGGCGACCCAGACCAGGACCCCGGGTATCAGACCCCCCGGACCTTTTCTCCCGGTACGACCCAGCCACGCGGGACGTCCTGACCCGCAACTGGTGCGGCCGTCATGGCGCGCCTGATCCTGGATGTGTCCATTGACCGATTTCGCTTCCCTTGGCCTCGCCGAGCCTATTCTCCGTGCCTTGACTCAGGAAGGCTACACGACGCCGACGCCGATTCAGGCGCAGGCCATTCCGCATGTGCTGGCCGGCCGTGACCTGCTGGGCATCGCCCAAACCGGCACCGGCAAGACCGCCGCCTTCGCCCTGCCGATCCTGCACCACCTGGCCGAGCGCCGTGCCCCCGCGCCGCGCGGCGGCTGCCGGGTGCTGATCCTCTCGCCCACGCGTGAGCTGGCCTCGCAGATCCATGACAACATCAAGGCTTATGGCCGCTTCATGGGCCTGAGCACCGCCGTGGTCTTCGGCGGCGTCGGCTCGCGCCCGCAGATCCAGGCGCTGCAGCGCGGCGTCGATATCCTGGTGGCGACCCCGGGCCGCCTGCAGGACCACGTGCAGACCGGCGCCGCCAAGCTGCAGGGCGTCGAGGTCCTGGTGCTGGACGAAGCCGACCAGATGCTGGACCGCGGCTTCTGGCCGGCGGTGAAGCGCCTCTCCTCGGTGATGTCCAAGAACCGGCAGACGCTGTTCTTCAGCGCAACCATGCCGACCGAGATCGCCAAGATCGCAGGCGAGATGCTGAAGGATCCCGCCAAGGTGTCCGTCACGCCGGTCTCCTCGACCGCCGAGCGGATCGACCAGACGCTGATCCATATCGATGCCAGCCAGAAGCGCATCCTGCTGGCCGAGATGCTGCGCATGCCCGGCATGGGCCGCGCCCTGGTCTTCGCCCGCACCAAGCATGGCGCCGACCGCGTGACCAAGCACCTGAATGCCGAGGGCATCGCCGCCCACGCCATCCATGGTGACCGCAGCCAGGGCCAGCGCGAGCGCGCGCTCTCCGAGTTCCGCAACGGCCGCGCGCCGATCCTGGTGGCGACCGATATCGCCAGCCGCGGCATCGATGTCGATGGCATCACGCATGTCTTCCAGTTCGACCTGCCGGACACCCCCGAGGCCTATGTCCACCGCATCGGCCGTACCGCGCGTGCGGGTGCCAGCGGCGCCGCCATCGCCTTCTGCGCGCCGGATGAGATCGCGAAGCTGCGTGCCGTCGAGAAGCTGATCGCCATGAAGATCCCCGCCGAGGACCGCCGCAGCGATGCCGGCCGGGCCGAGGCAGCCGCCGCCCAGCCCAAGCCGCCCCAGCGTGGCCGTGGCGGGCGTCCGGGTGGTGGTTATGGCGCGCCGCGCCAGGGCGCGCCCCGCGCCGCCAGCGCGCCGCGTGGTGATACCAGCAGCCGCACTGCCCCCCCGGCGCGCGGTGGCCGCGCCGGCGAGCAGCAGCGCAAGGACCGCGCCTGGCGCGAGGGCGACTTCCGCAGCCCGCGCTGAGCGCGGCTGACACGAAAAAGGCCGGGGGTGGTGACACCCCCGGCCTTTTTCATGCGCGGCGTTCAGCCGCGACAGATGGGCGCGCCGGATGGCAGGCGCTGGCGCCGCCATCCACCACGATCTCGCAGCCATGGATGGGCGCGGTATCGTCCAGGGCCAGCGCGGCGGCCCGCCGCCGCAGCCGATCCGGCTTCGCTCCACCGAGACGGCCGGGTGCCCGGCCCAGCCGGCGGGGCGGCGCTGGTGCCGCGGTCCTGAAGGCCGCGCCTCAATCCGTGGCCATGACCTTCACGTAGCTGCCGGGCGCGTCCTCCAGCGCCGGCAGGCCGCCGGCGCCGGGCACGCGCGCCGGCACCTGCGCCTTGTCCAGCGCCGAAACCCAGCGGTGCCAGTCCGGCCACCAGGAGCCGGAGAGTTCGGTGGCGGCGGCGAACCACTCGTCAGGCGAGGGCGGCAGGCTGCCCGCCACCCAGTGGCTGTACTTGCCGGCCTCCGGCGGGTTCGCCACCCCCGCGATATGCCCGGAGGCGGCGAGCACGAAGCGCACCGGTCCGCCATAGATCTGCGTGGCGCGGTAGGTGCTCTTCCAGGGCGCGATATGGTCTTCCCGGGTCGAGAGGATGTAGGTCGGCAGCTTGATCTTGCGCAGGTCCAGCGGCGTGCCGGCCAGGGTGATGCCGCCGGGCTTCACCAGGTCGTTCTGCTGGTACATGCGGCGCAGGTAGAAGCTGTGCATGGCCGCCGGCATGCGGGTGCTGTCGTCGTTCCAGTAGAGCAGGTCAAAGGGGAAGACCTCCTGCCCCAGCAGGTAGTTCTGCACCACGAAGGACCAGATCAGGTCATTGGCGCGCAGCATGTTGAAGGTGGCCGCCATCTCGCGCCCCTCCAGGTAGCCGCGCTTCTGCATGCGGTCCTCAAGGGATTTCAGCTGCTCCTCGTCGATGAAGACGCCGAGTTCCCCGGCTTCCTCGAAATCGACCATGGTCGTGAAGAAGGTGGCCGACTTGATGCGGTTCTCCTTCCGCGCCGCCATCCGCGCCAGCGTGGCCGAGAGCAGCGTGCCGCCCAGGCAATAGCCGATGGCGTTGACCGATTTCTCGCCGGTGGCCTTCTCGATCGCGTCCAGCGCGGCATAGGGGCCGTCGAGCATGTAGTCCTCGAAGGATTTCTCCGCGAGCGTCTCGTCCGGGTTGACCCAGGAAATGACGAAGACGGTATGCCCCTGGTTCACCGCCCAGCGAACGAAGCTGTTCTTGGGGCGGAGGTCCAGGATGTAGAACTTGTTGATCCAGGGCGGCATGATCAGCAGCGGCCGCTTCAGCGCCTTTTCCGTCGTCGGGCTGTACTGGATCAGCTGCATCAGTTCGTTCTGGAACACCACCTTGCCGGGCGAGACAGCGATGTTCTCGCCGATGGTGAACTTGCTGTCATCCGTCATGCGGATCTTCAGCTTGCCCTTGCCGCGCTCCAGGTCGCTCAGCAGGTTCTGCAGCCCGCGCAGCAGGTTCTCGCCGCCCGTCTCGGCGGTTTTGCGCAGCACTTCCGGGTTGGTCATCAGGAAGTTGGACGGGCTCATCGCATCGACGAACTGCCGGGTGTAGAAATCCACCTTCTGCGCCGTCTTGGGCTGCAGGTCGTCCGCCGCGTGCACCACGTTCGTGAAGTAACGGGCGGAGAGCAGGTAGGACTGCTTGATGAAGTCGAACACCTCGCTGTCCCGCCAGGCGTCGTCCTTGAAGCGGCGGTCCTTGCTGTCCTCGGCGATGACCGGCTGCACCTCCTCGCCCCACATGCGGCGGGCGGTGTTCTGCCAGAGGGTCAGGTAGTCCTGCCAGAAGCCGAGTTGCGCCTGCACCAGCCGCGCCGGGTTGGTGGCCAGCCGGGTTGTCATCTCCAGGAAGGCGGAACCCAGGTGCAGGGGGTCCGGCCCCGGCGTGCCGTTCTCGCTGGCCGAGAGGGTCTGACGGTTCAGGAAGTCGGTGACGATCCGGTGGCCGCGCTCCGCCACATCCGCCATGGTGCGGCTGACCATGTTCGGGTCGGGCATGCGGAAGCCGGTGTTGTCCCCTGGTTCGGCGCCGGGCTGCTGCGGCGTGTTCGCGTCCTTGACCATGGCCCTGATCTGCCTTCCGCGCGTGCCGCGCGTTGTTGTGTTGGCCGCCCGCGCGGGGTGGGGCCGGGGCCCCGTATCCCGCGCCAGCGGGCGATTCGTCCCTTTATCGCACCCAGGGGCTGCCCCTCGGTGCGGCCGGCCTTCCGCCCGGACCGGTTTCCGGGGTAACCCTCTGCCGCAGGTCGGGAGAGATGGTCCATGTGCCGGTGCGCCGAGCAAGACGGAAGCAGAATTGACGGTAGTGTCCGGGGCAGGGGCTATCAAGCGGCCATGCGCCTGCCGCTGGTCGCGCTGATGCTGTTGCCACTGGCCGGCTGCGTCGGGTCGCCGGCCGAAGGGCCCATGGATTTCTGGCGCAACGTGACCGGGGACCCGCTGCAGGGCCGCCTGCCGCCGCCGGGCATGGATTCCAAGGAATACCCCAACCTGGCCTCGGTGCCGCCGGCCCCGGCACGCGGCGCCGCCTCGGCGCGCGAGGAGCTCAGCCGCGCCCTGATGGAAGCGCGCACCCAGTCCAACCAGCCGCTGGTGCCCGGCTCCCCGGTGCCGCCGCCGCC
>JAQGHX010000081.1 GCA_028288745.1 Roseomonas sp.
AGATCTGGGACCGCAACCTGGCGCCACTCGGCATTCCGCGCGGCATCAACAACCTCTGGACCAAGGGCGGGCTGCATTACGCGCCGCCGATGCGCTGAAGGACGTTTGCGGGGGGTTTTAAGGCCAAAGGGGCTCCGCCCCTCTGGACACCCCGGACCCCGCTGCCAGTTTTCGGCAATGCTTTGAAGCGGGAGCGGAGCGCGGGCTGGTTTTTATAAATGGCCGCGCGGGCTGGGCCGTCAGCCGCCGGAGGGTCTGGCCCTCCGGCGCGCCCCAGACACTTTTGATCCAAACTCATGGCGGGGTCCGGGGTGCACTGTCACCCCGGTGGGAGTGTCCAGAGAGGGCAGCGCCCGCTTTGGCCCCGGCTTCCGCCAAGCGGGTCCCCCCGGTTACGGCCCCCGGCAATATGCTCTATGCCCAGGCCCTTCGAGACGTGGAGACACCCGAGATGGCCAACGCCACCCACACCGCCGCCAGTGCGGCCCACGAGGCCGCCATCCAGGCCGATGTCGCCGTGATCGGCGCCGGCCCGACAGGTCTGTTCGCGGTGTTCGAATGCGGCATGCTGCGGATGAAATGCGTGGTGATCGACACGCTGGAGGCGATCGGCGGCCAATGCGCCGCACTCTATCCCGAGAAGCCGATTTTCGACATTCCCGCCCATCCCGCCATCGCAGGGGCCGAGTTGATCGCGCGGCTGGAGGAGCAGGCGCAGCCTTTCGCCCCCATCTACCTGATGGGCCGCCGGGTGGATGCGCTGGCCGAAGACGGGCAGGGCGGCTTCGTGCTGCGGACCAGCCAGGGGGAGCAGGTGCGGGCGAAGGCGGTGATCATCGCCGCCGGTGCCGGCGCCTTCGGCCCCAACCGCCCGCCGATGGACGGACTGGAGGCTTTCGAGGCCACCGGCGCCGTGCGCTACATGGTCTCCCGCCGCGAGGAACTGCGCGGCAAGCGCGTGGTGATCGCCGGTGGCGGCGATTCGGCGGTGGACTGGGCGCTGAGCCTGAAGGACATCGCGGCGCGGGTGACGGTGGTACATCGCCGCCCCAAGTTCCGCGCCGCGCCCGGGACGGTGGCCCAGATGGAAGCCGCGGCCGAGCGGGGCGAGATCGACCTCGCCATTCCCTATCAGTTGCACGGGCTGGAAGGGAAAGGCGGCGCGTTGGACCACGTGGTGCTGGCCACCCTGAAGGGCGAGGAGCGCCGCGTGCCGGCCGACCACCTGCTGGCTTTCTTCGGGCTCTCCATGGAACTCGGCCCCATCGCCGAATGGGGATTGGGGCTGGAGCGCAGCCATATCACGGTGGACCCGGCGACGCTGGCCACCAGCCGCCCCGGCATCCACGCCATTGGCGATATCGCGACTTACCCGGGCAAGCTGAAACTGATCCTGCAGGGCTTCTCGGAAGCGGCGATGGCGGCCCATGCCATCCACCCGCGCATCTTTCCGGGCGAGGCGCTGCATTTCGAGTACAGCACGTCCAAGGGCGTGCCGGGCAGTTGAGTTTTCGCGGGCGGAGCCGGAGAGGCCCGCCCGTCCTGCTGCTCCCCTGCGGCGCCGATCCCCCGGCCGTCTCGTGGCGCTGCAATGGAAAAGCCGGGGCCATGCCTGCGCTTGTTGGCACGGGGCCGACACCCCGGCCAGCCGCGCCGCGCCATTGAAGGCGTGGCCGAAGCCGGCTCGCGCCCCAGGGCTTCCGCCTCCGCTCTCCGACGCAGGCCAGGCTGGCGCCAGGCGCCGCCTGGAGCGTGATCGCTGCAGGCGGAATCACCGCAAAGCGTGAATCACGCGAAGAAACAACATGCTGGAGCGGGTGTCGTGAGCCCCTGCGAACGGAACTTGCTCTGGACATGCCGGATATCAGCCGCCGCTGCCATGCGGCCGCATGGACAGCGCGAGGCCAACAGGGCCTCCATAGCCCATCCCCGGCCTTGCACCGTAAATTCTCCTGAATTTCTTTAAAAAGCTCAAATTTGCATGGTATAATACCTACCCATGCATAAGGCGCATGTTGCCGCGCTCCTTGCCCAGCTTGATGTCGAATCGGGAGATCCATGCATTACGGACCGCTGATCGCCACCATCTGCGCCGGCCTGACGCTGGCCTTCATCCTGGGCGCCGCCGCGCAGAGGCTGCGCATCTCCCCGCTGGTGGGCTATCTCCTGGCGGGTGTCGCGATCGGGCCCTTCACGCCCGGTTTCGTCGCCGACCAGGGGCTGGCCAACGAACTGGCCGAGATCGGCGTCATCCTGCTGATGTTCGGCGTCGGCATGCATTTCTCCCTCAAAGACCTGCTGTCTGTGAAGAATATCGCGGTGCCCGGCGCCATCGTGCAGATCGCGGCGGCGACGCTGATGGGCATGGCACTGGCCTGGGTGCTGGGCTGGTCGCTGCTGGAAGGCTTCGTCTTCGGCCTGGCGCTCTCGGTCGCCTCCACCGTCGTGCTGCTGCGCGCCCTGCAGGAACGCCGGCTGGTGGATACCGAGCGGGGGCGCATCGCTGTCGGCTGGCTGATCGTCGAGGACCTCGTGATGGTGCTCGCGCTCGTGCTGCTGCCCGCCATCGCGGGCGCCATCGACGGCAGCGCGATGGAAGGCGCCGGCCCGCTCGCCACCCAGCTCAACCTGGGGCTGGCCGGCGTGCTGCTGGTGACCTTCGGCAAGGTCGTCGCCTTCATCGCCTTCATGCTGATCGTCGGCCGCCGCGTCATTCCCTGGGTGCTGCACTGGACCGCCCACACCGGCTCGCGCGAGCTGTTTCGCCTCGCGGTGCTGGCGGTGGCGCTGGGCGTGGCCTTCGGCGCGGCCACGCTGTTCGGCGTGTCCTTCGCGCTGGGGGCCTTCTTCGCCGGTATGGTGCTGGCCGAAAGCCCGCTCAGCCACCGCGCGGCGGAGGAAACCCTGCCGCTGCGCGACGCCTTCGCGGTGCTGTTCTTCGTCTCCGTCGGCATGCTGTTCAACCCGAACATCCTGGTGTCGGCGCCGCTGGCCATGCTCGGCACGGTGGCCATCATCGTCATCGGCAAGTCGATCGCGGCCTATGCCATCGTCCTCGCCTTCCGCCGCACCAGAACCGTGGCGATGACGATTTCCGCGAGCCTCGCGCAGATCGGCGAATTCTCCTTCATCCTGGCCGGTATCGGCGTTTCGCTGAACATATTGCCGGAGGAAGGCCGCGACCTGATCCTGGCGGGCGCCATCATCTCGATCCTGCTGAACCCCTTCATCTTCATCATGATCGACAAGGTGCTGGCGCGCGCGGAAGCTGCGAAGGCGGCCGCCGGGCCGGCGCCGGAGCCTGTCTCCCAGACCCCGCGGGAACGCGAGGGCGGCCTGGCCCCCACCGCGCTCTACGCGCATGACGTGGTGGTGGGCTACGGCCGGGTTGGCAGCCTCGTGGCCAGGGGGCTGCACGGCGGCGGCCGCCCGGTGCTGGTTATCGAGGAACGGATGGAAGGCGTGGAGGCCGCCCGCGCGGACGGCATCGAGGCCGTGCTGGGCGACGCGGCGGACCCCGTGATGCTGGAAGCGGCCAATGTCGCCGGTGCCTCGCGCCTCTATGTCGCGATCCCGGAAGGCTTCCACGCCGGCAACGTGGTGAAGGAGGCCCGCCAGATCCGGCCGGATCTCGACATCCTGGCCCGCGCCCACTCGGATGCCGGGGTGGACCACCTGATGAAGCTGGGCGCCAGCCTGACCATCATGGGCGAACGCGAGATCGCCCGCGGGATGCTGGACCACGCCCGGCCATCGCCCGCCATGGCGGCGGAGGAAGCGCCGAAGGCGGGGGGTTAAGGCCGGGGGAAGGAATTCCCCCAGGCCCCATCTTTTTCTGTTCCATGGCGAGTAGGCCAGGGCGGCGCGAGGCGCGGCCGTAACCCACGGCGGGGTGCCTGCCGCGCTGGAATGGCGGGTAAGGCAGCGGGCAGGGCCATGCCCCGGCCGGGTGAGCGTGACCCTGGCGCCATCAGCCCTTCATGGCCGGCACCAGCAGCGCGACATTGCTGCGGAACATCGCCTCATAGGTCGGGGCCGGGCCATCGGCGCGGGAAAGCGCGTCGGCATAGAGCTGGCCCTGCACCGTTGCCCCGGCCTCGGCCGCCAGGCGCTGCAGGGTGGCCGGGTTGGCCATGTTCTCCAGGAAGACGGCGGTGATGTTCTCCCGCTTCAGCAGCCGGATGAGGCGCGCGACCTGCGCGGCGGAAGGCTCGCTCTCGGTATTGACGCCCTGGGGCGCCAGGAACTCCACGCCATAGGCCGCCCCGAAATACTCGAAGGCGTCATGGCTGGTCACCACGCGGCGGCGCGCCCCGGGCACGCCGCCGATCTGCTCGCGCACCCAGGCATCGAGCGCCACGAGCCGCGCCAGGTAAGCCGCGGCATTGGCCTGGTAGGTCCCGGCGCCCGCCGGATCGGCGGCGGCGAGGGCGGTGGCGATGTTGCGCACATAGATCTGGCCGTTGCGCAGATCCTGCCAGGCATGGGGGTCCTGGGCCCCGGCGCCGTGGCTGTGCCCGTGGCCGCCTTCTTCCCGGGCCGCGCGGGTGGTCACGCCCTCCGTGGCCGTGGCCACCGGGCCGCGATAGCCGGAGGAGCGCACCAGCCGGTCCAGCCAGGTCTCGAAGCCCAGGCCGTTGCGTACCACCAGGCTGGCGCGGCGCACCGCCTCGGCATCCGAGGGACGGGGCTGGAAGGAATGCGCGTCCACATCGGGGCCCGCGATGGTGCGCAGGGCCACGCGGCCGCCGCCCACCTGCTTCACGATGTCGCCCAGGATGGAGAAGGACGCGACGACCGGCACGGTGGAGGGTGGCGGGGAAGCGGTGCTCTGCGCGAAAGCGGCCCGGCTCAGGAACGGGGCGGCGAGGGAAAGGGCCAGCAGGTCGCGGCGTTGCATAGGGCGGGCTCTCGACGTGTTATATTATAACAATGCCGGAGAGGCGAAAAGCCCGCAAGCGGCTTCTGCCGCGATGGCCGCGTGACAGGAATGCGCATGGCGGTGGGGCGCACGGCCCGTCGCGGGCTGCCCGGAGCGCGCGGGCCGGGGCGGGAGCAGGCCTGCGCAGGGTGGCGGCCGGCCTTGTCCGGCGCAGGCAATGGCGACATGGCGCTGGCCGCTGGCGAGCTCCGCAGGAGGAACCGGGTGCGCTCTATCTGATGGAAGCCCGCTCGACGCCGGCGGCGCCGGACGCCTCCGCTGCACGGGTCGCGTCAGCCATCAAGGGCCTGTCTGGGCCGCCGCCGCCTACACCACCCCAGGGGCACGACCGTCATGGCCTGCCGTGCCGAGGCGAAGCCCCGCCGCCGAACTCCCCGTCCGGCCGGGCGGTGCCCTACAGCGCCAGTTCCACCAGCACCGGCACGTGGTCGCTGGTCTGGGTCCAGCCGCGCGCTGGCTTATGGATCAGGTGGCGCGAGAG
>JAQGHX010000106.1 GCA_028288745.1 Roseomonas sp.
TCGCGGTGGGTGATGGCGCCCTCCCGCACATAGGTCACGATTTCCATGTCCCGGTGCGGGTGGGGGTCGAAGCCGGTGCCGGGTGCGATCTCGTCATCGTTCCAGACTCGCAGCGCGCCCCAGTTCATCCGGGCGGGGTCGCGATACGGGCCGAAGGAAAAATGGTGGCGGGCCTTCAGCCAGCCGTGGTCGGCGCCGCCGAGGCTGCCGAAGGGGCGGATATCAATCATGTCAGGGTGTCCTTACCGGGACGAATCCGTTCTCGTCCGTTCGGCACAGGAGATAAGCGCAGCCACCGGCCGCCGCGATGCGGTGCGCCGCATGACCGCCATGGGTGGCGGAAATGATGCCGGCCGGCGCCGCCGCTCCGGCCGCCACGCGGGATGGCGGATTTTTACGCAAGGTCGCTTGACGCGCCGCGCGCCCCCCCATAAAAGCCCGCTCCACGCCGTTCGGCGTTTTTGCCCCCTTGCCCAGGTGGTGGAATTGGTAGACGCGCTGGCTTCAGGTGCCAGTGACCGCAAGGTCGTGAAGGTTCGAGTCCTTTCCTGGGCATATCTCCTCCACCGGTAGGTGGATGGCCGGAACGGAAGGTCGGGATCGCGGGGATGGGACATACCCTTTTCGCCCCGCGCGCTTCCGGACCAGGTTCCATGATCAAGCTGCACAAACACGATCTGCCCGATGGGCTGGACCTCGGCCCCGTTGTCGCCATCGACACGGAGACGATGGGGCTCGACCCGCGCCGCGACCGCCTGTGCCTGGTGCAGCTTTCGGCCGGCGATGGCAACGCGCATTGCGTGCAGATCATCCCCGGGCGCCTCGGCGGCCATGGCGCCGACTGCCCCAACCTGAAGCGCCTGCTGGCGAATCCCGAACAGACGAAGCTGTTTCATTTCGCGCGCTTCGACATCGCCATCCTGCGCCAGGCGCTGGGGGTGGAGGTGGCGCCGGTACGCTGCACGAAGGTCGCCGCCAAGCTGGTGCGCACCTTCACCGAGCGGCACGGCCTGAAGGATCTGCTGCGGGAACTGGTGGGGGTCGATATCTCCAAGCAGCAGCAGACCTCCGACTGGGGCGCGCCGGAGCTGACGCCGGAGCAACTGGCCTATGCGGCGTCCGACGTGCTGCACCTGCATGCGCTGTGGGCGCGGCTGGAGGGATTGCTGAAGCGCGAGGGCCGGCTGGAACTGGCCGAGGCCTGCTTCCGCTTTCTGCCGACGCGCGCGCAACTGGACCTGATGGGTTATGAGGAACCGGATATTTTCGCCCATTGAGGCGCCGCCGCTGCCGCGCGGATTGTGGCGAAGCGTGGCACGGTTTTTGGATATCCCTTTCGGACTCGTGCGTTGACCAGCCCCACGGGCCACCCCATACATGGGGTGTGAGGTTATCCCTTCTCTCGCCTGGTGTCGTATTCCATTGCCCGTCAGGCCCCTGCCCGGGTTCCCGCCGTGGCGCCCTGAAGCCCGGTGGCATTGCCGCATGAATCTGTCCTTTCCCCCGCGCGAAACCCTGGCCGCGCCCAGCATCGAGCGTGGCGCCAGCCGGCGGACGCTGCTGCCGTCCCGCGCGCGGGTGCAGATCAGCAAGGGCTCGATCGTGCGGCGGCGGGTGCTGGTGAGGCTGGCTAAGCTGCTGCTGCCGGTGGGGGCGCTGGCGCTGCTGGCCGCCATCGCCCTGTGGCCTGAATTCGACAGCGCCGAGGACCGTGGCCGTATGGCCTTCCGCCGCGCGACGCAGGTCGCCGCCGAGGCCATGCGCATCTCCGGTGCCCGCTACCAGGGCGTCGACGAGCAGAACCGCCCCTATAACGTCACCGCCACCTCGGCCGTGCAGCAGGACCAGACCGGGTTGATCGACCTCGACAAGCCGCGCGCCGATATCCTGCTGACCAACGGCGCCTGGCTGCTGCTGGAATCGCAGGAGGGCGAATACGACCGCCCCAAGAACCTGCTGGACCTGCAGGGTGACGTGACGCTCTGGCATGATAATGGCACGACCATGAAAACCGACGCGGCCCATATCAACGTCCATGCCGGCGAGGCGGAGAGCGACCGCCCGACCGCCGCCCAGGGCCCCTTCGGCACGCTGGAGAGCGAGGGCTTCCGCCTGCGCGACCGTGGGCAGGTGGTGTTCTTCACCGGCCGCAGTCATGCGGTGCTGGAGGGCCGGCGGTGAGCACCCCCCGTCTTTCCCTGGCGCTGCTGGCCCTGCCGCTGGCGGCGGCACTGCTGGCCGGCGCCCCGGCGGCGGCGCAGGGGCTGGACATGACCAAGGGCGGCCCGGTGGATGTTACCTCCACCGACGGCATCGAGTGGCGGCAGGCGGAGCAGGCCGTGATCGCGCGCGGCAATGCCCGCGCCATCCGCGAGGGCGTGACGCTGGAAGGCGACCGGCTGATCGCCCGCTACCGCCCGCGCGCCACCCCGCCCGGCCAGCCCGCCCCCAGCACCCCCGCCGCCGCGGCCGAGGGCCCGAGCGGCGGCAACGAGATCTGGCGGCTGGAGGCGGAAGGCAATGTCCATATCAGCACCGCCACCGACAAGGCGCAGGGCGACCGCGCGGTCTATGACATGGACCAGGGCGTGATGGTGCTGACCGGCCGCGACCTGAAGCTGACCACGCCCAACGACGTGCTGACCGCGCGCGACAGCATGGAATACTGGCCGTCTCGCCGCATGTCCGTCGCCCGTGGCGCCGCCGTGATCGTGACCAACGACAACCGCCGCATCGCCGCCGACACGTTGGTCGGCTATTTCCTCGCGGAGGGCCAGACCGCGGCACCCGCCCCGCCCGCCCCTGCCTCCAATGCGCCCACCAGCGCCGCGACGCGGCAGGTGCCCGGCGCCGGCAGCCAGTTGGAGCGGGTCGAGGCCTTCGGCAATGTCGAGATTCGCACGCCCACCGAGGTCGTGCGTGGCGATCGCGGCGTCTACAGCGCCGTCACCGGGCTTGCCCGCCTGCTGGGCGGAGTGCGAATCACGCGGGGCGACAACCAGTTGAACGGTCAGGAATCCATCGTGAACATGCGTACCGGGGTCGCGCGCCTTGTCTCCACGCCAGGGCAGCGGGTGCAGGGGTTGATCGTGCCCAACCAGCAGGGGCAGGACGCGCTTCGGCCGGGGCAGCAGGGTGGCCAGCCCGCGCCGCAATCCCGCCCGCCGCAACCCCGCCCGGCGCAGCCGCGCGCGCCGCAGGGCCAGGCCCGGTGAGCGGCTCCGCCCCTCCCCTGAAGCTGGTGCCGGGCGATTCCGGCCTGGTGGCCATCGGCCTGGGCAAGCGCTTCAAGAAGCGGCCGGTCGTGCGCAACGTCTCGCTCAGCGTCAAGCGCGGCGAGGCCGTGGGGCTGCTCGGCCCCAACGGCGCCGGCAAGACCACCAGCTTCTACATGATCACCGGGCTGGTGCGTCCCGACGAAGGCCGCGTCTTCATGGACGGCCACGACATCACCACCCTGCCGATGTACCGCCGCGCCCGCATGGGCCTGGGCTACCTGCCGCAGGAAGCTTCCATCTTCCGGGGCCTGAGCCTTGAGGACAACATTCGCGCGGCCCTGGAAGTGGTCGAGCCGGTGCGCGCGCGGCGCGAGCAGATGCTGGATTCGCTGCTGAGCGAGTTCGGCATCGCCCACCTGCGCCGCGCGCCCGCCCTGGCGCACTCGGGCGGCGAGCGGCGGCGCTGCGAGATCGCCCGCGCGCTGGCCACCCACCCGGCCTACATCCTGCTCGACGAACCGTTGGCCGGCATCGACCCCATCGCGGTGGGCGAGATCCGCGATTTAGTAAAACACCTGAAGAACCGTGGCATCGGCGTGCTGATCACCGACCACAACGTGCGCGAGACGCTGGAGATCATCGACCGCGCCTATATCCTGCACGAAGGGCAGGTGCTGATGGAGGGTACGCCGCAGGATATCGTGGCGCATGAAGGGGTCCGCCGCGTTTATCTCGGCGAGCGGTTCAGCCTGTAGCATGGTCGCGCCGCGCCGGATGGCCGTGGCGGCCGCGCGCTTCCGCCGCTAAGGCTGGCCGGCATGGCTATCGGGCCCCGTCTCGAGCTTCGCCAGACGCAGTCGCTGGTCATGACGCCGCAATTGCGGCAGGCGATCAAGCTGCTGCAATCCTCCAACCTCGAGGTCACCGCCTTCATCGAGGAGGAACTGGAGCGCAACCCGCTGCTGGAACGTGACGACGGCCCCGTGCCGGCCGCCGACGAGACCCGGCAGGGCGCGCGCGATGCCTTCGTGGCCGAGCCGGCCCCGCCCGCCGCCGCCGATAGTTTCGACAGCCTCGGCAGCGCCGCCACCCTGCCGGCGGATGCGGAGGCGCCGCTCGATATTGGCGACTGGAGCAATGTCTACGACAGCGGGGTGCCGGCGCGCGGCGGCCGCGCCGATTTCGGGCAGGACGAGCGCGGTATCGACGAACTGGCCGCCGAGCGCCCCCGCAGCCTGCGCGAGGAACTGGCCGAGCAGGTGCGGCTGACCTTCGCCGGCCCGGCCGACCGGCTGGTCGCGGCGCAACTGATCGCGCTGCTGGATGCCGCCGGCCGGATGACGGCCACCGACGAGGAGATTGCCGCGGCGCTGGGCTGCCCGCCCGCGCGCGTCACCGCCATCCGCACCCGTATGCAGCGCTTCGAGCCGGTGGGGATGTTCTGCCACGGCCTGGCCGAGTGCCTGGCGGCCCAATTGGCCGAGCAGAACCGGATGGACCCGGCCATGGCCGCCCTGCTGGCCAACCTGGACCTGCTGGCGCGGCGCGAGATGCGGGCGCTGATGCGCGTCTGCGGTGTCGATGCCGAGGACCTGGCCGAGATGGTGGCCGAGCTGAAGCGCCTGGACCCCAAGCCCGGCGCCGGCTTCGACCATGAGCCCGCCCCGGTGCTGGTGCCCGACGTCCTGATGCGCCGTGCCCCCGGCCAGGGCAGCGAGGACTGGGTCCTGGAACTGAACCCCGAGACCCTGCCGCGCGTGCTGGTCAACCGCGGCTTCCATGCCCGCGCGCAGGTGGGCGCCAAGCGCGAGGTGCGCGCTTTCCTGGCCGAGCAGTTCCAGGCCGCCAACTGGCTGGTGAAGAGCCTGGAGCAGCGCGCCAACACCATCCTGAAGGTCTCGGCCGAGATCGTGCGGCGGCAGGATGGCTTTTTCCGCCACGGCATCGCCCACCTGCGCCCGCTGATCCTGCGCGATGTGGCGGAGGCGGTGGAGATGCACGAGTCCACTGTCAGCCGCGTCACCGCCAACAAGTACATCGCGACGCCGCGTGGACATTTTGAGTTGAAGTACTTCTTCACCACCGCGATCGGCGGCACCACCAGTGGCGAGACCTTCAGCGCGGAAGCCATCCGGCACCGCATCCGGACCATGGTGAGTGCAGAAATGGCGGCCTGCATCCTTTCCGATGACGCGATCGTCGCCATGTTGAGGTCGGAAGGTGTGGACATCGCCCGTCGGACGGTGGCCAAATATCGCGAGGCGCTGCGCATACCATCTTCCGTGCAGCGCAAACGGGAGAAGGCCGTCCCGGCCTAATCCGGCGCGGGTCTTAGTCCCGCCCGCCCTTCTCCCCGGGGACAGAACCCGGGGATGCCGGGACGGCCCCTCCCCAACACGGGAAAGGGATAGCTTGCCATGCATATCACTGTCGCGGGGAAGCAGGTCGAGACCGGGGATGCACTGAAGGTGCATGTGTCCGACGGCCTGAAGGTTGTCGCCAAGAAGTATTTCGACCATGCCCTGGACGCGCATGTCATCTTTGCCAGGAACCGTTCCTTTTTCACTTGTGGCATCACCATCCATGCCGGCCGCGGCCTGAGCCTGCGCGGCGAGGGCGAGGGCGTCGATGCCCACCGTGCCTTCGACGAGGCGAGCGACCATATCGCCAAGCGCCTGCGCCGCTACCGCCGGCGGGTGAACGAGCATTCCCGCAACATGGCCGATGAGCGCCTGCCCGCCACGGCGGAGACCGCGCGCCAGGTGATCCTGGCCGGCCCGGTCGAGGAGCCGGACGAGGACGAGGGCGATACGCTGGTGCAGACCAGCCCGGTCGATGGCACTGTCCATGACGGCCTGACCGCCAAGGAACATGACGACCTGCTGCACAAGCAGGATGGCGAGGGCGTCATCATCGCCGAGACGCCGACCGAGATTTCCCGCCTGACGGTGAGCGAGGCGGTGATGCGGCTGGACCTGGGGCAGATGCCGGTGATGATGTTCCGCAACCGCGCGAGCGGCCAGTTGAACGTGGTCTACCGCCGGCCCGACGGGCATGTGGGCTGGATCGATGCGGCCGCCGCGGGGGGGTGAGAACAGGGGTTGTGGCTCAGGGGGTTTCGCCCCCTGGGCTACCCTGTTCCCGGAATCAGGGCTGGTTTTTCAACGTCACCATGTTGAGTTCCAGCGCTTCCGTATGCTCCTGCACGACGGCGACGATCTCCAACTTATCGGTGACCGCATCGAGCACGAAGGGAATACTGACGGGCAGGCTGTTCGTGGTGGCACGCCCCAGAACAGTGTGGCCCAGATCCGTCTGCACGACGAACTCGATAGGCCCCTCCAGCGCGCCGGTCAGCAGGAGTTCGTAGCGGCCGGAAGGGACGAAGGCATAAGGCCCGTGAAACAGCAGGTTGGGCGGGATTGCCTGGCTGCGACGCCAGGACAGGGCATTGCCGCTGAACACCGCGCCGTGTTCCGACACACGAAAACGGTCCAGCTCCAGCCTCCGCCCTGAATGGGCGATATCCTCGGCCGGCGTTTTGGTCAGGAGCGCGTAGCAATCATCCACCAGGGGGCGGTCGAGCGGCAGTTCCTGCAGTGAACTATCGGGCATGATCTTGCAGGCACT
Source organism: Roseomonas sp. (assembly GCA_028288745.1). Classification (GTDB taxonomy): domain Bacteria; phylum Pseudomonadota; class Alphaproteobacteria; order Acetobacterales; family Acetobacteraceae; genus Pseudoroseomonas. The sequence continues at coordinate 6,849 of JAQGHX010000106.1, forward strand.
GAGGCCGAGTTCCTGGACGAGCCGCTGGAACTTCGCCATTCCGTAAGTCGTCTCGAGCATATGCGGGAACATCTCGATGACGATTTTGATGCCCGGCGACCGCTCAAGCACCTGCCGCATGCCGCTGAGGACGTAAGGCTCGTAGCCTTCCACGTCGATCTTCACGAGGTCCACGCGCAGATCGGGCGGCAGGAAGCTGTCGATCGACCGCATGGCCACGGTGACGGCCTGGGTCGTATCGAGATTGCGGGCATAACGGCTGGCGCCGCCCAGAGACTTCGTTTCGAAATAGAACTTCGTCTCGCCATCTGCTTCGCCCACCGCGACATTGGTGGCGAAGACATTTGGCCGCGCGAGCTGGTAATTCGCCATGAGCGACCGCTCGAGGCAGGAAAAGGTGCGTGGGTTGGCTTCGAAGGCGTAAAGGCGGCCCTGGTCCGATAGCATCGGGCCGCTCAGTACCGAATAATAACCAAAATTGGCGCCGATATCGAGGACCACGGAATCGGGCTTGAGGTATTTCAGGAAGACCCCGACCACGTCGGATTCCAGGTCGCCATTCATGATGATATCGAGGGTATCGATCGATTCCCCGTCGGCACACAGCATGCGGCCATTTGGTAACTTGAGAAGAAGCCGGCCATTTCCCAAGTAAATTGGCTGCATGATGTCTTTGCTTGCCGGCATTCATATTCCGATCAGGGATGGCGGGGATAGCCGTCATAGCAACATGTCTACGCTATGACGGCTATCCGCACCGGTCATATCATACCGCAGGGCGGGACAGCCTGTGTCCAGGGGCCGGCGGCGCCCCTATCCCGCCGCCTTCAGCGGCACATCAGAACAGGGATATCCGCGTTCTCCAGCACATGCCGCGTCACACCGCCCAGAATGAGCTGGCGCAGGCGGGAATGGCTGTAGGCGCCCATGCAGAGCAGGTCGGCGTCGAAGTCGCGCACCGCGCCCAGCAGCCCGGCGCCCACTTCGCGCGTCTGCGGCTTGAAGGCGGTGGCCTCGGCCTTGATCTCGTGCCAGCGCAGATAGGCGCGCAGGCCCTCCACATTCGGGCCACGGCGCTGGTAATCCTCGGAATGCAGCAGTTGCACCCGTTCGGCGCGGTGCAGCCAGGGCAGCGCGGCATTGATGGCCGCGGCGCTTTCCGCCGTGCCGTTCCAGGCGCAGCAGACCCGCGTGCCGATGGTCGGCGGTGGCTGGCGCGGCGCGATCAGCACGGGCCGACCGCTGTCGAACAGCACCGCGTGCAGCGCGTCGGAGGACGAGACATCCTCGTTCGCCTCCGGGTGCGGCACCACCGCCATGTCGTAGAGGCGCGATTGCTGCGCCACCACATCCTCTTCCCGCCCCGCGATCGACTCGAAGGAGAGGGTGGGGCCGTCGGTTTTCAGCGCGCTCTCGGCATTCAGCGCGATGGTCACGTCGCGGCCCTGCACAAAACGCTCGAACAGCGCGTGCACGCGGTTGGCGCGCTCGCCGCTCTCGCGTTCGGTGGCGGCCATCATTTCCTCGATCATGGCGCCGGACAGGCCCTCGCCCGCCAGCGGCGCGACATCGCGGGCATCGACCCGCACATGCAGGCAATGCACGTGGGCGTTCCAGATGCGCGCGACCATCAGCGCGGTATGCAGCGCCGCCTCCCCGGCGGCGGTCCCCGTCAATGGCAGCAACAGCCGGCGATAGGCCATGGTATCGCTCTCCTCTACCCCGGTGTGGGCGTCCGTGCCGGTTCCGCCGGCCCTGATGCGCCACGCTAACACGCCGCCGGGCCGCCGTCTGCATTCCCTGAAACGGGGCCGGATGGCGGGGGTTGGCCCCCCCGCAGGCCGGTTCAGCGGGCCTCGGCCGCCGGCTCCTCCGCCGCGTCAAAACCCACCAGCTTCACGGCCGCAGCAGGCTCCAGCCGGGCGGCCTCCGCCGCT